>DAIQQA010000190.1:0-4326 GCA_036787045.1 Burkholderiales bacterium
GCTCAACGGTTGCCGCCAGGGATGCAACCAGGCAGACTACCGCTTTACGGCAGCGCGACGGGGAGGATGGCGTGAAAATCGAAGTTGGCGGCATGCTCGGCCTGTTGATCCTCATCGCCGACGTCTGGGCGATCGTGAATATCTTCCAGAGCCCCGCGAGCACTGGCAGCAAAGTGCTCTGGACCGTGCTGGTCTTGGTGTTGCCCGTGCTGGGGTTGATCATCTGGTTCTTCGCCGGACCACGCACCGGGAAAGCCTGACCGGGTCGCGGGCTCGCGCGGTGCCTCGCTAGTCCGCCGCTACCGCATCTGCCCAGGGCGAGGCGAGCTCGGTCGCGCCCCAGCTGGTAGAGCCGCTGCGCAACACACCGCTGGGACAGGCGAACTTGAAGGGCAATGTCTGGCGTCGCATGCGTACATAGGGAAAGCGCGCCACGAGCGCGGCGTGGATCTCCTCGGGCAGCGATTCGTCGCCGACTACCAGCTCGCCCTCGCTGGCATCGATGCGCGGCAGGTGGAACGCGCCGTCGAGATCCTTCCCGAAGTCGATCACAAACGACAACAGCTGGGCGACGGCCGGAAGAATCCTGCGTCCACCCGAAGCGCCCAGCGCGAACCGCTGCATACCGCGCTCGCCGATGACAGGGCAATAGTTGGTCAGGCAGCGCTTGCCGGGTGCGAGCGAGTTGGGCTTGCCCGGCTCGGTGTCGAACCACATGATGCCGTTGTTCATCAGGATGCCGCTCTCCGGCAATACGACGCGCGAGCCGAAGATCGACAGCAAGGTCTGCGTGACCGCCGCCATGTTGCCGTGCCGGTCGACGACGCAGAAGTGTGTCGTGCAGCTCGGCGCACGGCCGCCGTCCACGTCACCCATGCGCGTGAGGCGATACGCATAGGCTTCCTGCAGACACTGTGCATACGCGGCGTATGCACCCGCATCCGGCCGCCCCGCAGGCACAAGCCGCTGCTCCAGCGAACGCAGCGTGTGCGCAAGCGTAGGCCCGGCCGTGAGCTCCGGCGTCGCGGCGACGCGCGCATCGCGATATCGGATCATCAGGGGATCGACTTCCCGGGCACGATAGCCCGTCATATCGGCCTGAGACAAGCACCCGCCCGCGGCCTGCACCTCTCCTGCGACAGCAGCCGCCAGCTCGCCGTCGTAGAAGTCCCGTGGGCCGGCGGCAGCCAGCCGGCGCAGGGTCTGCGCCAGCGCTTTCTGCGGCAGCCGCACTTCCGTGCGCGCCGACCAGGCAGGCACCGGCGGCAGACCGTCGACCAGATAGGCCGCCCGGCTGGACGCATAGCGGCTCAGATCGGCAGCCGCGCTGGCGATGCTCTCTACTGCGAACCAGTCGATCAGCAGACCGGCATCCGCCAGGCCGATGGCGGGCTCGATCAGCTCGCGCCAAGGGCGCGTCGCAAAGCGCTCGTGCGCCACCCGCATTCCGTCGACCACGCCGGGAACCGCGATCGCAAACGGGCCGTGCACGTTGCGGTCATCCTTCACGCGAGGCCAGGGGAACAGATCTGAGGATATGCCTTCGCCGGTCAGCGGGTAGTCCGACGGATCGAGCGACGCCGGTGCGCGCATACCGAAATCGATGACCGTGTAGCGCTTCTCGCTGGCGCGATACAGCACCATCGCACCGCCACCGCCGAGCCCGCTCATCCAGGGTTCGACCACACCCAGCGCGAAAGATGTGGCGATGGCGGCGTCCACGGCGTCGCCGCCGCGCCCGAGCACGGCGGCGCCTACCTCCGCTGCACGCCGGTGCTGCGCAGCGACGACTCCGACTTCGCTGCGCACGGCGGGCTTACTCAGCCGCAGCGACGCGCTGAAGTTGTCCATCGGGGTTCAGGGCTTGAACACGTCCACCGCGAGCACCACGACCGGTCCGTCGCCCCTGTTCTCTGCCCAGTGGTTGACTTCCTTCCCTTCGCTCCAGCTCTCGCCCTGGCGACGCTCGAAGACTTCCCCGCTGTCGCGGTGCTCCGTGAGCGTGCCCTGCAGCACGAATGCCACAGCCGGCCGCCCGTTGTGCGTGTGAAGGCCCACCACGCCCCCGGGCTCGACGGTCACGGTGCGCATGCGCAGTTGCCGGCCCGCTACCCCGTCGATCTCACCGCTCAGGTCGAGCGCAGTAGGCAGACTCACTGTTACGCCTTTGGTTTCGGTGGGCGCGATGTTCTGGCCGACAGCCACACCCATGCCGAACGCGAGGACGATTCCAGCAGCTGTAGCCGTACCCGCGAAGATAGTTGTGCGTCGCATAGCGACTCTCCTCCTGTCCGTTGACTGGCGAGCCGAACCCAGCGCCAGAGCGCCGGGAGCGTTCTACACCGGCGCAGGCTGCATCTGTCGCCACCCCGGTGCGGCGGCAGTCAGTGTACACCTGGCCACCGCGCGGCCGGACAGGCTGCTTCAGCCGCTCACAGGTAGCTCAGCCACCAGTCGCGGCGCCGCTGCTTGAGCGCCGCGAACCAGCGCGCCAGTGGATACAGCATGAGCACTGCGGCTATCCACAGCCCAACCTCCGGGAGTTGGAATGTCCTCTGCCGGCCGGCAGAGGCTGGTTTCCGGATCACCCAAGATAGGCGTAGGCTGTGAGGCCAGTGTTAGCGCCGGCGTGAATCGGACGTGAAAATGGCCCGGCGTCAGCCGCCCGGCTTCACTTCCAGGCGAAAGCCGATGGGAAAGGTAACGTCGAACTCCACGCCGCGCAGCGCATCGGGGCGCGTCGGCAAAGGCATGGTTTGCACCGTTCTCAGCGCCCTGTCGTCCAGCGCCGCGTGCCCGCTGCTGCGATGGACGCTGATGCGCTCCGGGCCGCCGCCCCAGGGGTAGAGGATGGCGAGCCACACCGTCCCTTCCCAGCGGTTGGCCAAAGCCTCCGGCGGGTAGTCGATGCCGTTGCCCAGGCGCATCCGGATCTCGGCGACGACCTTTTCCGCGAACTGCCGCATAATCTCGCGGCGCGCAGCGCGAGCGTCAGCCTCGGTCTGCGCACGCTGCGGGTCGAGGTCGTGTTGCGCCCGCGCAGCAGGCACGGGCACGCAAGCGACCAGCACGAGCGCCGCGGCGGCGACCCGGCAGACCATCCCGGCGCTGCGCCGCCGAGGCGCCTGGACCGGACGCGGCGCCCGGAGAGGACGGGGCCACCGCAAGCGCTACGCGCCGAAGATCTTCTTCAGGACGTGGCGCCGATTGCGCGTGTACGGCCTGACTTCCGTGGGCCAGCGGCCTTGCTCGACCGCCCTGGCCCACGCGTCGCTCAGCAGCACTTCCGCGCTCTCCAGCTCGTAGATGGCACTGTAGCGGGGCTCGCCCTCCGCAACCATGGTCTTGCGCTCACCCCCGATCATCATGGTCAGCGGTTCGGTGGTAACCCGAACGGCCGACAGCACGCCAGGCACCTGCAGGAGATTGGGCACGTGCTCACTGTCGTAGACCTCGTTGAACACGGCCTCCTTGCCCGGCTCGACGTCCATGCTAGCGATGAAGATGTACCGGGCCTTGGGATGCATGACCGATCAGCTTTCGTACTTGAAGGACAGCAGCACGCGGGTGCGGAAAGCCGTGACCTTGCCCGCCTCGACCTTCATGTCCATCTTGACCACCTCGGCGATGCGCAGGTCGCGCAGGGTCGCCGATGCCGTCTCCACCGCGTTCGCGGCGGCATCTTCCCAGGACTTCGCGCTGGTGCCGATAACCTCGACGACTTTGTAGACGGTTTCTGCTGCGGCGGTGTTTCTCTTCTTGGCTTTGGCCATGATGCTCCTCCTCGGTGGGTGGTTATGGGGACGACGCCTTGCGAAGCCTGCGCCGCGGTACGCCCGCTTACTCGAAGCTGAACCCCGGCGTGCGGGTGTAGAGGTGCAGCCCCTCATCTTGGATGACGAGCGAGCGCATGCGCTTGGTACCGCGATTGTGATGCGAGTGCAGCAGCGTGGCCGGCGTGATCTGCGCGGCACCATCGGACCAGTCCACGCGCTGGTCCTCGATCATCGAGTAGATGCCCTCGCCCTGCAGCGCCAGCGTGATCGCCACACCGTTGTGGCGATGCGGACGCTGGTCGCAGCCGGGAGCGAGCGTATTGATGGCGACGTTGACCGATGGCATGGTGACGTAGTTTGGCAGCATCGAGGCGGTAGTGAAGTTCACCGAGTGCCCGGTCGTGTTGTCGGTGATCGGGCGCTTCCACACTGCGTCGAAGCGGCGCTCGATCGCTTCGGCCGGCCAATGTGTGGTCTGCACCACTGCGCGGCCGGGGGCCGGGGGTCGCATCCCTTCGAAAGCGAGCAGCGGCTCATTGGTGGCGACGAA
>DAIQQA010000190.1:4426-8661 GCA_036787045.1 Burkholderiales bacterium
AACCGGCACACCCGCATAGCGCCCGAGCAGGTACCGGCAACCGCCGCGAAGGTCATACCCATGAGGCATACGAGCTTGCCCGATACCAGGACCAGCAAATCACCGGCGGTGGAAAGCACGAGGCTGAACAGCACGGGCAGCAGGATGTCGGCTCGCTTCGTCGAACCGACGCTGGTAGAAAAGCCCGTCCCGTTTCGTTCAGGGCACTTGGATTCTTGGGATCGAGCCGGCGCAGCGAACCCACAGGCGGTGCACAGACCCGGCGCCGCTGTCAGGAATCGCGGCGGGGTCCAGGCGGCACGACGGCGCGACGCAGCTCCTCGAGCACATCGTGGTCGCCTTCGTCCGGCTCGAGGTCCGAGATCAGTTCCGCCAGGGAGACGACACCGACTAGACAGCGGTCCCGATCGACCACTGGCAGCAGCCGACCGCGGACCTCCAAGACCTGCGATGCGACGTCGTCGATATCGTCGTCTTCGAAGCAGTACGTGAACGCCTTGCTCATGACGTCGCGTACCCGCGTCTCCGGACCCTTGCCCGCGGCGACGGCGTGGATGGCGATGTCGTGCTCCGTGATCATCCCCACCAATTGATCGTTCTCGCCGACCGGCAAGGCGTCCGCGTCCATCCGGGCCATGATACGGGCCGCTTCCCGGATCGGCAGATCCGGGCTGGCGAGGGGTAGCGCGCGTATCATCACTTGGCTCACTCGCATTTGTGCCTCCTCACTGTCGTTCCGCCCCGATCGCAGAGGACAGGGCGGCTTTTTCGTCCACGCAGCGACAGAAAGCCGCCGCGCACTCGTATGTGACAGCGCGCAACCTTGCGAGGTTCAGCCGGACACGGACGCGGGGCGTGTGAGGTGCTGCATCAACTGGCCTGCCGCGCCGCGCAGAGAGGTCTGGATTCCGGCGCCCAGCCGCCGGCACACGATCTTCCAGAGTAGGTCAAGCCTATACTTCATGCTTTGCATGCCGAGCCGTAAGCTACAAAGTATAGGCCTGACCCCGCTTGGCAACTCACGCCGCACGAGCCGGGGGGCGCAGCTGATGAGCGAAGACGCAGTCGCAGTCGAACGGGTGCGAGAGAGAGTGGACGCCGTCTACCGGTCGGAGTCGCGCCGCGTCTTCGCGACCTTGATCCGGCTGCTGGGCGACTTCGACCTTGCCGAGGAAGCGCTGCACGAGGCCTTCAGGGCGGCGCTGGAACAGTGGCCGCGGGACGGCGTGCCTGCAAATCCGCGGGCGTGGCTGGTATCGGCCGGCCGCTTCAAAGCCATCGACGCCATACGCCGGCGCGCCCGGTTCGACGCACTCGACGATGTCCCCGAGGACGCCGACGCTTTGATCGCTGACGCCCCGGCGTGGAACGACGAGAGCGTCGAGGACGACCGGCTGCGGCTGATCTTCACCTGCTGCCATCCGGCCCTGCCGCCGGACGCCCAAGTGGCACTCACGCTGCGCGAGGTTTGCGGGCTCACGACGGAAGAGATCGCGCACGCATTCCTGACCCCTCCACCCACCCTGGCCCAGCGCATCGTGCGCGCGAAGGCGAAGATCCGCGACGCGGGCATTCCCTATCAGGTGCCGACGCAGGCCGATCTGCCGGATCGGCTGGACAGCGTGCTCCGTGTGATCTACCTGGTGTTCAACGAGGGCTACTCCGCCTCATCGGGTGCGTCACTCACGCGGCACGATCTCTCGGGCGAGGCGATACGCCTGGCGCGGTTGCTCGTCGAGCTGCTGCCCGAGCCCGAGGCGGAGGGACTCCTTGCATTGATGTTGCTGCATGAATCGCGGCGAGCGGCGCGCAGCTCCCCGGCGGGCGATCTGATCCTGCTCGACGAGCAGGACCGCTCGCTCTGGAACCGCGAGCAGATCGCGGAGGGGTTGGCGTTGGTGGAGCGCGCGCTGTCGTCGCGCCGTATCGGCCCGTACACCCTCCAGGCGGCGATCGCTGCGGTGCATGCCGAGGCACCCACTGCCACGGCCACGGACTGGGCCCAGATCGTCGGACTGTACGACGTGCTGGCGCGGGCGGAGCCGTCGCCCGTGGTCGAGCTGAACCGCGCCGTTGCAGTGGCGATGCGCGACGGCCCCGAGGCCGGTCTGGCCCTGATCGACGCCATCCTGGCGCGCGGCGACCTGGCGGACTACCGCCTCGCGCATGCGGCGCGGGCGGACCTGTGCCGGCGGCTGGGGAGAACGGTGGAAGCCCGGGCCTCCTACGCGCGGGCGCTCGCCCTTACGCAACAGGAGCCGGAGCGGCGATTCCTCGAGCGGCGGCTGGTGGAGCTGCAGGACTGATCGCTCCGTTGTCGATTCGGCCGCCAGTCGAAGGGCTATGCGGTGGCAGCCTCCGCCGGCGCGGTGAGCTCTCAAGCCGCCGAGCGCAGCGCCGGCCGCCGCGCCTTGGGTCGCAACTTCACCGAGGGTACGCGGGTCTCCGCGGGCGAGAGCCTGTTCAGCATCGATCCCGCTCCCTTTCAGGCGGCGTTGGCTCACGCCGACGCGGAGCTGGCGCGGGCGGACGCGCGGCTCGCCCAGGCCAAGCGGGAGGTCACGCGCGTGCAGTCGCTGATCGAGGAGAACTTCGTCAGCCAGAAGGCACTCGACGACGCCGTCTCGGCGCAGGAGATCGCGGCGGCGGACGTCCAGGCGGCGCGCGCGCAGGTCACGCAGGCGCGTCTGGACCTGGAGTACACGCGCGTCGAAGCGCCGATATCCGGAGTAACCAGCCGCTCGCTCATGTCCGAGGGCAGCCTGGTCGAGGCACAGCAGACCTTGCTCACTACGATCACGCAGGTCGATCCCATCTACGTGATCTTCGGCATTCCCGAAACCGAGTACCTGCAACGGCAACGCGACGTCGCGGCCGGCAACGTGGCACTGCCCAAGGACCGGACCTTCGACGTGCGGGTAAGGCTTTCCGACGGCACGCTGCACGCGCGTACCGGCAAGCTCGATTTCGCCGACGCGCGCGTGAATCCGCAGACCGGCAGCATCGAGGCCCGGGCAATTGTTCCGAACGACGGCCAGCTGCTGCGCCCGGGTCAGTTCGTGCGGGCGATCCTGGAAGGCGGCGTGCGTCCGGCGGCGCTGGCCGTACCGCAGCGAGCCGTGCTGGAAGGTCCGTCGGGCAAGATGGTGTTGCTGGTGAATGCCGAGGGCAAGGTCGAGCCACGGCCGGTGCAGATCGGCGAGTGGGCGGGCGAGGACTGGATCATCACGTCCGGCTTGAACCCGGGCGACCGGGTGATCGTGGACGGTATGGTCAAGGCACGGCCTGGCGCGCCGGTGCAGGTGGCCGAGCTGAAAGCGGAAGCAGCGCCGGCGCAAGCTGGTGGGAGCCCGAAGCAGCCATAACTCGGTCATCTGAACCCGCGGGCTGATAGCTGCAGTCCGGCATTCTCAGAGGGCAGGGCCATGCAAGTGCATTCCCTCTCCTCGGCCGGACACACGCGGTGCGACTGGCGGATCAGCATCCCCGAGCGCCGGAAACCGCGCGCATGCGCCCAGCCGGCTCCTCTCCGGGAGGGGGATGGTTCTTGTCAGCGCTGCAACACCCATCCCATCCCCACCCCAGCCCACCCCAGCCCTCCCCTTGAAGTGAAGGGGAGGGAGTATCGAGGCAGCGTTTGACGCAATAGATAAATCCCGGGAGTCACTGAATGTTCTCGCGCTTCTTCATCGACCGCCCCATCTTCGCGGCGGTGCTGTCGCTCTTCATCGTGCTGGCAGGTCTGGCGGCGATGGGCTCGCTGCCGATCGCCCAGTACCCCGAGATCGCACCGCCGGTGGTCACCGTGCGCGCGGTCTATCCGGGGGCTTCCGCCGAGGTGCTTGAGCAGACCGTGGCTGCACCGCTGGAGAACCAGATCAACGGCGTCGAGGACATGATCTTCATGAGCTCGAACTCCGGCTCGAACGGCGTGGTGGAAATCCAGGTCACGTTCGAGATCGGCGCCGACGCCGACCAGGCCGCGCTCAACGTCAACAACCGCGTCAAGCAGGCCGAAGCGCGCCTGCCGGAAGAGGTGCGGCGCCAGGGGGTGACGGTCGAGAAGGGCAGCTCCGCCTTCCTGATGGTGTACGCGTACTACTCGCCGGACGGGCGCTTCGACGACCTGTACACCAGCAACTACGTCACGCTGAACGTGCTCGACAACCTCAAGCGGGTCCCGGGCACCACCAACGTGCAGATCTTCGGCGCCAAGGACTACGCCATGCGCATCT
>DAIQQA010000058.1:0-13904 GCA_036787045.1 Burkholderiales bacterium
TCCGCGAGGGTGGGCGCACCGTGGGTGCGGGCGTGGTGGCCAAAATCCTGGAGTAAGCGACATGGCTGTGCAGAGTCAGAAGATCCGCATCCGGTTGAAAGCGTTCGACTACCGGTTGATCGACCAGTCGGCGCTGGAGATCGTCGAGACGGCCAAGCGCACCGGCGCTGTCGTGAAAGGCCCGGTGCCGTTGCCCACCCGCGTGCAGCGGTTCGATCTGCTGCGCTCGCCGCACATCGACAAGACCTCGCGCGACCAGCTGGAGATCCGCACCCACCTGCGGTTGATGGATATCATCGACCCCACCGACAAGACGGTGGATGCGCTGATGAAGCTCGACCTGCCTGCGGGTGTGGACGTGGAGATAAAGTTGTAGGTGAGGCGCGAGGCGTGAGGCGAGAGGCGGAGGGTGAGAGGCCGCAGGGAAGTAGTTGACCGCCTCACCCCTCACGCGTTACGCCTCACGCAGTTGACCGCCAGCCAATTGCAGCTGGCACCTCAAGCGAGGACAGAAGAAATGACTCTAGGACTGGTGGGCCGCAAGGTTGGCATGACGCGGCTGTTCACCGACGACGGCGATGCCGTACCGGTGACGGTAGTGGACGTGTCCAACAACCGCGTGACCCAGATCAAGACCGCCGCCACGGACGGCTACTCCGCGGTGCAGATCGCATTCGGGCGACGCCGCCCCAGCCGCGTCATCAAGGCGGCGGCGGGACACTTCGCCAAGGCCGGCGTAGAAGCCGGTTCGGTCCTGAAGGAGTTCCGCGTCAGCGAGGAGCAGGCCTCCTCGATGCAGCCGGGCGCGACCGTGGGCGCGGACATCTTTGCCGTCGGGCAGATGGTGGATGTGAGCGGGACGACGCAGGGCAAGGGATTCGCCGGCGTCATCAAGCGCCACAACTTCTCCTCCAACCGCGCCAGCCACGGCAACTCGGTGTCGCACAGAAAGCCCGGCTCCACGGGCCAGAACCAGAGCCCGAGCAAGGTCTTCCCCGGCAAGCGCATGCCCGGCCACATGGGCGACGCGAATCGGACCGTGCAGAACCTCGAGATCCTGCGCGTCGACGCGCAGCGCCAGCTGCTGATGATCAAGGGGGCGCTGCCCGGCTCCAAGGGCGGCAATGTGGTGGTGTCACCGACGGTGCGAGTGAGGGCGTGATGGAGCTGCCGATCATCGACGAGCAGGGACAGCGCAAGTCGACGCTGGCCGCGTCCGACGACTTGTTCGGGCGAGAATACAACGAGGCCGTGGTGCACCAGGTCGTGACGGCCTATATGGCCAACGCGCGCCTGGGCACGCGCGCGCAGAAAGCGCGCGGCGAGGTGAACAAGTCCAACAAGAAGCCATGGCGCCAGAAGGGCACCGGCCGCGCTCGTGCCGGTCGGGCATCCAGCCCGCTGTGGCGCGGCGGCGGCAGGATCTTTCCGAGCAGCCCCGACGAGAACTTCAGCCACAAGGTCAACCGCAAGGTCTACCGCGCAGGGATCGCTTCCATCCTGTCGCAGCTGGCCCGCGAGGGACGCCTGCAGGTCGTGGAGAGCTTCGCCGTCGACGCTCCGAAGACCAGAGTGCTGGCACAGAAGCTCAGGGGCATGGGGCTCGAGGAGGTGCTGATCGTCACCGACAGCGTGGACGAGAACCTGGTCCTGTCCTCGCGCAACCTCCCGCGCGTGCTCGTGGTGGAGCCCGGGAACGCCGATCCGGTCAGCCTGCTGCGCTTCGAAAAGACGATCATCACCCGCAGTGCGGTGGCCAAGATGCAGGAGATGCTGGCATGAACCGGAACGCCTTCAATGCGAAGACCGCCGATACGGGGCGGCTGATGCAGGTGCTGGTCGCGCCGCAGGTGTCGGAGAAGAGCACCTTCGTCGGGGAGAAGAACAACCAGTGGATCTTCCGGGTGCGCCCGGACGCAAGCAAGCCCGAGATCAAGGCGGCCATCGAGCTGATGTTCAAGGTCGAGGTCCTGGGCGTGCAGACCTCGAACGTGAGAGGCAAGGAGACCAAGCGCGTTGGCCGGCCGGTCGGGCGCAGGCGCAGCTGGAAGAAAGCCTTCGTGCGGCTCAAGCCCGGGCAGGAGATCAGCTTCGCCCCCGGGGACAACAAGTGAGCTGGCCAGCAGAGGCGGAGAAACAATTATGGCTCTGATCAAAGTCAAACCCACTTCCCCCGGCCGGCGTGCCGTGGTCAAGGTGGTCACCCCTGAGCTGCACAAGGGCAAGCCCGTTGCGGCGCTGGTGGAGAAGAAGTCCAAGAGGGCGGGCCGCAACAACCTCGGCCAGGTGACCACGCGCCACCAGGGTGGCGGGCATCGCCAACACTACCGGATCGTGGATTTCCGGCGCGACAAGGACGGCATCCCGGCCAAGGTGGAACGCCTGGAGTACGACCCCAACCGCAGCGCCCATCTGGCGCTGTTGTGCTACGCCGACGGCGAGCGCCGCTACGTCATCGCCGCGAAGGGGCTCAGTGCGGGCGCGCAACTTATCAGCGGGCTGGATGCCCCGATCAAGGTCGGCAACACGCTACCGCTGCGCAATATCCCGGTGGGCACCACCGTGCACTGCGTCGAGATGCAGCCCGGAAAGGGTGCGCAGATCGCGCGTGCCGCGGGTACTTCCGTGCAGCTGCTGGCGCGGGAGGGGACGTACGCTCAGCTGCGCCTGCGCTCGGGCGAGATCCGCAAGGTGCATGTCGACTGCCGCGCCACGATCGGCGAGGTCGGCAACGAAGAGAACAACCTGCGCTCGATCGGCAAGGCGGGCGCCCAGCGCTGGCGCGGCATCCGCCCGACGGTGCGCGGGGTGGCGATGAACCCCGTCGATCACCCGCACGGTGGCGGTGAGGGCAGGACCGGTACCAAGCGCGATCCCGTCAGCCCCTGGGGTCAGCTCACCAAGGGCTACAAGACGCGCAAGAACAAGCGTACTGCGGGCATGATCGTGCGCAGCCGTCAGCGAGCATAAGAGGTAGACCATGGCACGTTCCGTCAAGAAGGGTCCGTTCGCCGACCACCATCTGGTGGCCAAGGTGGAGAAGGCCCGCGCGACCAACGACAAGCGTCCGATCAAGACCTGGTCGCGGCGCTCCACCGTGCTGCCCGACTTTGTGGGGCTCACCATCGCCGTCCACAATGGCAAGCAGCACATCCCCGTCTACATCACGGAAAACATGGTCGGGCACAAGCTGGGCGAGTTTGCGCTCACGCGCACCTTCAAGGGGCATTCCGCCGACAGGAAGGCTGCCGCAACGCCGGCCAGGAAATAGGTGGAGAGCATGGAAACGACTGCAAAACTGCGCGGCGTGCGCCTGTCGGCCCAGAAAGGACGCCTGGTCGCCGACCAGATCCGTGGGCTGCCCGTGGATCGCGCGCTCAACGTGCTGACGTTCAGCCCCCAGAAAAGCGCCCATATCATCCGCAAGCTTCTCGAGTCCGCCATCGCCAATGCCGAGCACAACGACGGCGCAGACGTGGACGAGCTCAAGGTTAAGCGAATTCTCGTCGAGCGCGGGACCTTTCTGCGCCGTTTCCGCGCGAGCTCGAAGGGCCGGGCCTCGCGCATCATGAAGCCCACCTGTCACATCTTCGTGACGGTGGGGGATTAAAGGGTTCGCCATGGGTCAGAAAATCCATCCCACTGGTTTCCGGCTGGCGGTCCTGCGCAACTGGACCTCGCGCTGGTACGCCAACAGCCGCAACTTCCCCGGCATGCTCAACGAGGACATCAAGGTACGCGATTTCCTCAAGAAGAAACTGTCCCACGCGGCGGTGAGCAAGGTCATCATCGAGCGCCCGGCCAAGAATGCGCGCATCACCATCCACAGCGCCCGTCCGGGGGTGGTGATCGGCAAGAAGGGCGAAGACATCGAGTCGCTGCGCGGCCAGCTGCAGCGTCTTATGGGCGTGCCGGTGCACGTGAACATCGAGGAGGTGCGCAAGCCCGAGCTCGACGCGCAGCTCATCGCCGACAGCATTGCCCAGCAGCTGGAGAAGCGGATCATGTTCCGCCGCGCCATGAAGCGCGCCATGACCAACGCCATGCGCCTGGGTGCGCAGGGCATCAAGATCATGAGCGCCGGAAGACTGAACGGCATCGAGATCGCGCGCACGGAGTGGTACCGTGAAGGCCGCGTGCCGCTGCACACCCTGCGCGCCGATATCGACTACGGCGTCGCCGAGGCGAAGACCACGTACGGGGTGATAGGCATCAAGGTCTGGGTCTTCAAGGGCGAGACGCTGGGCAAGGGCGAGCAGCCGGCCGCGCCGCCCCCGGCCGAGCCCGAGAGAAAGCCGAGGAGAGCAGGAGCCAAGCATGTTGCAGCCAGCTAGAAGCAAATACCGCAAGCAGCAGAAGCAGCGGAACAAGGGCATTGCAACCCGGGGCAACAAGGTCAGCTTCGGCGAGTACGGCCTGAAGGCCATCGGCCGCGGGCGCCTCACTGCGAGGCAGATCGAAGCTGCCCGCCGTGCCATGACCCGCCACATCAAGCGCGGCGGCCGGATCTGGATCCGCATCTTCCCCGACAAGCCTGTCTCCAAGAAGCCCGCCGAGGTCCGCATGGGCAACGGGAAAGGCAATCCGGAGTATTTCGTCGCCGAGATCCAGCCCGGCAAGGTGCTCTACGAGATGGATGGCGTGGATGAGGTGCTGGCGCGCGAGGCCTTCCGACTTGCCGCTGCCAAGCTGCCGATCCTGACCACCTTCGTTTCGCGACAGCTGGGGTGAGATCCTTCAGTAGGGGATGACATGGACACCAAGGAACTCCGTGCCAAGAGCGCGGATGAGCTCAAGCAGGAACTGAACTCCCTGCTCAAGGCGCATTTCGGCCTGCGCATGCAGCAGGCCACGCAGCAGTTGAGCAACAATTCGGAACTGCGCAAGACGCGTCGGAGCATCGCGCGCGTGCGGACCATCATGCACGAGAAGGCAAGACAGTCATGAGCGAAGCGAGCGCAGACAGCAAGAGCCGCCGGCGGCTGACTGGTCGGGTGGTCAGCGACAAGATGGACAAGACGGTCACTGTGCTGGTGGAGCGCAAGGTCAAGCATCCGCTCTACGGCAAATACGTGAGCCGCTCGCAGAAGTACCACGCGCACGACGAGAAGAACGAGTACCACCCGGGCGACCTGGTGACCATCGAAGAGTGCCGGCCGCTGTCGAGAAGCAAGTCCTGGATGGTGGTGCGGCTGGTGGAGAAGGCTCGCCCGGATTGACAAGGGCAGGGGCGTAACAGGGGACTTGCGCCGGGCTGGTTGGATGTCTAAACTAGCGGGTTTTCCGAGTTTTATCTGCTGGTTCGCGGCCGGATAGGATCCTGCCCGAAGCAGTGGCTCCTGACCCGGACGGGTTCCAAAACTGGCCGCACCGCCAAGGCTCGAGCGAGCGGAGAAAGTTGGAGAAGAAACAATGATCCAGATGGAAACAATGCTGGACGTCGCCGACAACACCGGGGCGAGGTCCGTGATGTGCATCAAGGTCCTGGGGGGCTCCAAGCGTCGCTATGCCGGGATCGGCGATGTCATCAAGGTCAGCGTGAAGGACGCGGCCCCGCGCGGGCGCGTCAAGAAGGGCGAAATCTACAACGCCGTAGTAGTGCGCACCACCCGCGGGGTGCGGCGCCAGGACGGGTCGCTGCTCAAGTTCGACAGCAACGCTGCGGTCCTGCTCAACAACAAGCTGGAGCCGATCGGCACCCGTATCTTCGGGCCGGTGACGCGCGAGCTGCGCACGGAGCGGTTCATGAAGATCGTGTCCCTGGCTCCGGAAGTCCTCTAGAGGGGCCTGCGATGCGCAAGATCAAGAAAGGTGATGAGGTGGTCGTCACTACGGGCCGGGACAAGGGCAAGCGCGGCACTGTGCTGCGCGTGGTCGATCCCGAGCACCTGCTGGTGGAAGGGACCAACATGGTGAAGAAGCACCAGCGTCCCAACCCCATGAAGGGCCAGACCGGGGGCATCGTCGACAAGGAGATGCCGCTGCACGTGTCCAATGTGGCCATCTTCAACCCGGCGACCAAGAAGGCCGACCGAGTCGGCATCAAGGTCCTGGACGATGGACGCCGCGTGCGGGTGTTCAAGTCCAATGGTGAAATGATCGATGTCTGAGGGCGCCGCCATGGCACGTCTGCAAGAGCAATACAACGCGGTGGTCGTTCAGGACCTCATCAAGAAGTTCGGTTACAAGTCCCGCATGGAGGTCCCGCGCATCCAGAAGGTGGTGGTGAACATGGGCGTGGGCGAGGCCGTGGGCGACAAGAAGATCATGGACAACGCGGTCGGCGACCTGCAGAAGATCGCCGGGCAGAAGCCGGTCGTGACGCTGGCCCGCAAGTCGATCGCCACGTTCAAGATCCGCAAGGGTTATCCGGTTGGATGCATGGTGACCCTGCGCGGGAGTCGCATGTACGAGTTCCTGGACCGCCTGATCTCGGTGGCGATCCCGCGGATCCGCGACTTCCGCGGCATTTCGCCCCGCTCGTTCGACGGGCGCGGCAACTTCAACATCGGCGTGAAGGAGCAGATCATCTTCCCTGAGATCGAGTACGACAAGATCGATGCGCTCAGGGGGATGAACATCACCATCACCACGACGGCTAAGACCGACGAGGAGGCCCGTGCGCTGCTCGGCGCCTTCAACTTCCCGTTCAGAACCTGAGGTCGCAATGGCGAAGCTTGCCCTGATCAACCGCGAGAAGAAGCGTCGCGAGACTGTGAAGAAGTTCGCTGCCAAGCGAGTGGAATTGAACGCCATCATCCACAACCAGAAGCTGCCCGAAGAGGAGCGGCACGCTGCCCGCGAGAAGGTGCAGCAGCTGCCCCGCAACGCCAGCCCGTCGCGTCTGCGCAACCGCTGCGCGCTGACCGGCCGGCCGCGCGGCGTGTTCCGCAAGTTCGGGCTGGCGCGTAACAAGCTGAGGGAGATCGCCATGCGTGGCGAGGTCCCGGGTGTGATCAAGGCGAGCTGGTAAGGTCTAGGAGCGGCACATGAGCATGAGTGATCCCATCGCCGACATGCTGACGCGCATCCGCAACGCCCAGGCATCGGAGAAGGTGTCGGTGGAGATGCCCTGCAGCAAGCTCAAGGTTGCGATCGCAGCCGTGCTGAAGGACGAGGGCTACATCGAGGACTTCAAGGTCAGCGCCGACGCCGGCAAGAACCTGCTGGAGATCGGCCTGAAATACTACGCCGGCCGTCCCGTGATCGAGAAGATCGAGCGGGTCAGCCGCCCGGGGCTGCGCATCTATCGCGCGAGCCGCGACATCCCGTCGGTGATGAACGGGCTGGGCATCGCGATCGTGTCGACCTCGCGCGGCGTGATGACCGACCGCAAGGCCCGCGCCAGCGGTGTGGGCGGCGAGGTCCTGTGCATCGTGGCCTGATTGCGGGCGTACCAGGCTAGAGAGAAGGGAAACGCCAGATGTCCAGAATCGGAAATCTCCCGGTCAAGATCCCGGCAGGAGTGGAAGTCACCCTGGGGGAGGCGCAGCTCGTGGTCAAAGGGCCGCTGGGCACCCTCACGCAGCCTGTTTCTGGCGGCGTGCGTGTCAAGCGCGACGGTGACGCGGTCAAGTTCGAGCGCGACAACGACTCCATCGAAGCCAACGCAATGTCCGGCACGCTGCGGGCGTTGCTGGCCAACATGGTGCAGGGCGTGACCAAGGGTTTCGAGAAGAAGCTCAACCTGGTGGGGGTTGGTTATCGTGCCCAGGCCGCTGGCGAGACGCTCAACCTCACGCTCGGATTCTCGCACCCGGTCGCGCACAAGATGCCCAAGGGCATCAAGGTCGAGACTCCGACCCAGACCGAGATCCTGATCAAGGGGATCGACAAGCAGCAGGTCGGCCAGGTTGCAGCAGAGATTCGCGGCTACCGCCCACCCGAACCCTACAAGGGCAAGGGCGTGCGCTACGCCGACGAGGTTGTGGTGCTGAAGGAAACCAAGAAGAAGTAGCGGGGATGCCATGATTCAGAAGAAGGCGGCGCGTCTGCGCCGGGCGCGGCAGACCCGCGCGAAGCAGGCGGAGTTGAAAGCGGTGCGACTGACAGTGCACCGCTCCAACTTCCACATCTACGCCCAGGTGATCGACGGCAGCGGCAGCCGGGTGTTGGCGAGCGCCTCTTCGCTGGAGCCGGAGCTGCGCTCTACCCTGCCCAACGGCGGGAACGTCAAGGCGGCCGCAGCGGTGGGCAAGCGCATCGCCGAGAGGGCGCGCGAGAAGGGCATCGAGGCAGTTGCCTTCGATCGCGCCGGCTATCGTTTCCACGGCCGGGTGAAGGCGCTGGCCGAGGCCGCGCGTGAAGCCGGCCTGAAGTTCTAAGGATATCGCAATGGCGAAAGCACCGCAGTCCAAAGGACCGCAATCTGACGAACGCAGCGACGGCCTGCGGGAGAAGATGGTCTCCATCAACCGCGTCACCAAAGTGGTGAAGGGCGGTCGCATCCTGGGTTTTGCCGCGCTCACTGTGGTCGGTGACGGGGACGGCGGGGTGGGCATGGGCAAGGGCAAGGCGCGGGAAGTCCCGGTCGCCGTGCAAAAGGCGATGGAAGAGGCGCGCCGCAAGATGGTGAAGATCAGCCTGAAGAGCGGCACGCTGCATCACGCCGTTCTGGGCATTCATGGCGCCGCCAAGGTGCTGATCCAGCCCGCTTCCGACGGCACCGGCATCATTGCCGGGGGGCCGATGCGGGCGGTTTTCGAGGTGATGGGCGTGCAAAACGTACTGGCGAAGTGCTTCGGGTCGACCAATCCGTACAACGTAGTGCGTGCCACCCTCAACGCGCTGCAGGCGATGAGCACGCCGTCCGAGATCGCGGCCAAGCGCGGCAAGAGCGTGGAACAGATCCTGGGTTGAGCGGCAGCGCGAAGAACGACACGACGAACAGTGACATGGCGGGCAACGAGATGGCGAAGAACCCTGCAGGCAAGAAGCTCAAGGTCACGTTGGTGCGCAGTGTGGCTGCCACGCGCGAGAGCCATCGCGCGACCGTGCGCGGGCTGGGCCTGCGGCGCATCAACCACACGGTGGAGCTCGAGGACACCCCTTCGATCCGCGGCATGATCAACAAGGTGGCGTATTTGCTGAAGTGTGAGGGCTAAATGCGTTTGAACACCATCAAACCGGCAGCAGGATCCAAGCACGCGCGCAAGCGCGTGGGGCGCGGCATCGGCAGCGGCCACGGCAAGACGGCGGGCCGCGGCCACAAAGGCCAGAAGGCGCGTGCAGGAGGCTTTCACAAGGTGGGCTTCGAGGGTGGGCAGATGCCGCTGCAGCGCCGTTTGCCCAAGCGCGGGTTCGTGTCGCTCGCCGAGGGTCTTACCGCGGAGGTGCGGTTGTCCGCGCTCGACAAGCTCGAAGGCAGCGCGTTCGATCTGGCCGGTCTCAAGGCGGCGGGCGTCGTGCCCCGCCAGGCGCTGGCAGCCAAGGTGATCCTGGCTGGCAAGATCGGCCGCGCCGTGAAGCTGTCGGGCGTGCGCGCATCCAAGGGTGCGCGTGCGGCCATCGAGGCTGCGGGCGGCAGTGTCGAGGAAGCGAGCGAAGCGAAGGGGTGAGCTGAAGTTGGCCAACGAGAACCTTCTGCGCGGCGCCGGGCGCTTCAGCGATCTGAAGCGCCGGCTGCTGTTCCTGCTGGGGGCCCTGATCGTCTATCGCATCGGGACCCACGTGCCGGTTCCCGGGATCGACCCGGTGCGCCTGGCCGAGCTGTTCCAGTCCCAGCAGGGGGGCATCCTGGACATGTTCAACATGTTCTCGGGCGGGGCGCTGTCGCGCTTCAGCGTGCTGGCGCTCGGCATCATGCCCTACATCTCGGCCTCCATCATCATGCAGTTGATGACGGTGGTGTCGCCAACGCTCGAGGCGCTGAAGAAAGAGGGCGAATCCGGGCGGCGCAAGATCACCCAGTACACGCGCTACGGTACGCTGGGCCTCGCAACCTTCCAGGCGCTGGGCATCGCTGTCGCGCTCGAGGGCCAGCAGGGGCTGGTGATCGATCCCGGCCTGCTGTTCCGCTTCACCACGGTGGTCACGCTAGTCACGGGCACCATGTTCGTCATGTGGCTGGGCGAGCAGATCACCGAGCGCGGCATCGGCAACGGCATCTCGCTGATCATCTTCTCGGGCATCGTGGCAGGCTTGCCGCGCGCAGTCGGCGGCACCCTCGAGCTGGTGCGCACCGGCGCGTTCAATATCCCGCTCGTGCTGGTGCTGTTTCTCGGTGCCATCGCTGTCACCGCGCTGGTCGTGTTCGTCGAGAGCGGCCAACGCCGCATTCCGGTTCACTACGCCAAGCGTCAGGTCGGCCGCAAGGTCTATGGCGGGCAGAGCTCGTTCCTGCCGCTGAAGCTGAACATGTCGGGGGTGATTCCACCGATCTTCGCCTCCAGTCTGATCCTGTTCCCGGCCACCCTGGCGGGCTGGTTCGGCAGGGCCGACCAGGCGACCTGGTTGAAAGACCTCGCCGGAATGTTGTCGCCCGGGCAGCCCATCTATGTGCTCTTGTACGCCTCGGCGATCATCTTCTTCTGTTATTTCTACACAGCGCTCGTCTTCAACCCGAAGGAGACGGCGGAGAACCTGAAGAAGAGCGGCGCCTTCGTCCCCGGGATTCGTCCCGGCGAGCAGACTGCGCGTTACGTCGAGCGCATCATCCTGCGGCTGACGCTGGTCGGCGCGGTCTACGTCACGCTGGTATGCCTGCTGCCGGAGTTTCTGATCGTGAAGTGGAACGTGCCCTTCTACTTCGGCGGGACGTCGCTGATGATCATCGTCGTCGTGACCATGGACTTCATGGCCCAGGTGAAGGCCTACATCATGTCGCACCAGTACGAGAGCCTGCTCAAGAAGGCCAGCTTCAAGGGCGGAGGGGTGCTACCCACCCGCTAGGGAATGTCCAAGGAAGACACGATCCAGATGCAGGGGGAGATTCTGGAGACCCTGCCGAACGCGACCTTCCGTGTGAAGCTTGAGAACGGGCACGTGGTGTTGGCACATATCTCGGGAAAGATGCGCATGCACTACATCCGCATCCTTCCGGGCGACAAGGTCACGGTGGAGTTGACGCCCTATGACCTGACCCGCGGACGGATCGTCTTCCGGGCCAAGTAGTCCATGAGGGCAGCAGACAGGGTGGCGCCGCAAGGCAAGGAGACAGGCAAATGAAAGTACAGGCATCGGTCAAGAAGCTGTGCCGCAACTGCAAGATCATCCGTCGCAACCGTGTGGTGCGCGTGATCTGCACCGACCCGCGCCACAAGCAGCGGCAAGGTTGACAGCGGCACTCGACTCATTCATTACCAGTAACTGGCTGAGGACTGCAATGGCACGTATCGCCGGCGTAAACATCCCCAATCACCAGCACGCGGAGATTGCCCTGACCGCGATCTACGGCATCGGCCGCAGCACGGCGCGCAAGCTGTGTCTGGCCGCCGGGGTGAAGCACACCGCCAAGATCAAGGATCTGTCGGACTCCGAGATGGACAGGCTGCGCGAGCAGGTGGGCAAGATGTCGGTCGAGGGTGACCTGCGCCGCGAGGTGTCGATGAACATCAAGCGTCTCATGGACCTCGGCTGCTACCGCGGCACGCGGCACCGGCGCGGCCTGCCGGTGCGCGGACAGCGCACGCGCACCAATGCACGCACCCGCAAGGGTCCGCGCAAGGCGGCGATCAGGGCCGGCGTCCAGCCGGGTAAGGTATAACGTGCCGGCTGCCGCATCGCTGCGCAACACCACGCCGCAACTGCAAGGATTCGTAACTCATGGCTAAAGCACCGACCCGGGTTCGCAAGAAGGTCAAGAAGAACGTGGCCGAAGGTATCGCCCACATTCACGCTTCCTTCAACAACACGATTGTCACCATCACCGACCGCCAGGGCAATGCGCTCGCCTGGGCCACCTCCGGCAGTTCCGGATTCAAGGGCTCGCGCAAGAGCACGCCGTTTGCCGCGCAGATCGCGGCGGAGCAGGCCGGGCGCCAGGCGGTGGAGTGTGGAGTGAAGAACCTGGAGGTACGGATCAAGGGACCGGGGCCGGGGCGCGAGTCCGCGGTGCGTGCGCTCAACGCCGTGGGCTTCAAGATCACCAGCATCGCCGACGTGACGCCGGTTCCGCACAACGGCTGCCGCCCGCCCAAGAAGCGGCGCATCTGACGAGGACCAACACCGATGGCAAGAAACCTTGACGCGAAGTGCCGCCAGTGCCGGCGCGAGGGCGAGAAGCTGTTCCTGAAGGGCGAGAAGTGCTTTACCGACAAGTGCCCGATCGAGCGCCGCAGCTATGCGCCGGGCCAGCACGGCCAGAAGCAGACGCGCCTTTCCGGCTACGGCCAGCAGCTGCGTGAGAAGCAGAAGGTGCGCCGCATCTACGGCATACTGGAGCGGCAGTTCCGCAAAGTCTACGCCGAAGCCGACCGCCGCAAGGGCATCACCGGCGAGAACCTCCTGGCGCTGCTGGAGAGCCGGTTGGACACGGTCGCGTACCGGATGGGATTCGGGGCGTCGCGCTCCGAGGCGCGCCAGATCGTGCGACACAACGGCATCACGGTGAACGGAAAGCGGGTCAACATCCCCTCCTACCAGCTGCGGCAGGGTGACGTCGTCGAGGTGGCCGAGAAGGCCAAGGCGCATCTGCGCATCAAGGGGGCGGTGGAAGCGGCAGAGCAGCGCGGCTTCCCCGAGTGGCTGGAAGTGGACGCAAAGGCCATGAAGGGAGTATTCAAGGCAGCGCCCCAGCGCTCCGACCTGCCTGCGACCATCAACGAATCGCTGGTGGTGGAGCTGTACTCGAAATAACGCGGTTCACCATAGAGGCACACAGCACTTCGACGCTGCGGTTCAGACAGCCAGTCGAGTCTGCATGCCCCTGCGGCTAAAGCCATTCCTCTTTAGAGAGGTCAGACCCCTATGCAAAGCAGCACTCTGTTGAAGCCCCGGATCGTCGACGTTCAGAGCAGCGGCCCGTCCCACGCGAAGGTGACCATGGAGCCCTTCGAGCGCGGCTACGGACATACGCTGGGCAACGCCCTGCGCCGGATCCTGCTGTCCTCGCTGCCCGGCTTCGCACCCACCGAGGTCAAGATCAGCGGCGTACTCCACGAGTACTCCACTCTGGACGGTGTGCAGGAGGATGTGGTGGATATCCTGCTGAATCTGAAGGGCGTGGTGCTCAAGCTGCACAACCGCGAGGAGGCCCTGCTCAACCTGCGCAAGCAGGGTGAGAGCGTGGTGACCGCAGGCGATATCGAGGCCACGCACGACGTGGAGATCATCAACCCGGATCACGTCATTGCGCACCTGGCGCCCGGCGGTAAGCTCGACATGCAGATCAAGGTCGAACAAGGTCGGGGCTATGTCCCGGCGACCGTGCGCTCGGGTGCGAAGGACGGCCGGCCCATCGGTAGCATCGTGCTCGACGCCTCGTTCAGCCCGGTGAAGCGGGTGAGCTATGCGGTCGAGAGTGCACGGGTGGAGCAGCGCACAGACCTGGACAAGCTCATCATGGACGTCGAGACCAACGGTGTCATCGAGCCGGAGGAGGCGATCCGCTACGCGGCGCGCGTGCTGGTTGACCAGCTGTCGCTGTTCGCGGACCTGAAGGGCACGCCGACACTGGCAGAGTCGCCCAAGACGCCCCAGGTGGATCCGATCCTGCTGCGGCCCGTCGACGATCTGGAGCTGACCGTGCGATCCGCCAACTGCCTGAAGGCGGAGAACATCTACTACATCGGCGACCTGATCCAGCGCACCGAGACCGAGCTGCTGAAGACCCCGAACCTGGGCCGCAAGTCGCTGAATGAGATCAAGGAAGTGCTCGCCTCGCGCGGGCTTACTCTCGGAATGAAGTTAGAAAATTGGCCGCCCGTCGGTCTCGAGAGAGAGCGAGTGTAATGCGGCCCATTTCG
>DAIQQA010000058.1:14004-25716 GCA_036787045.1 Burkholderiales bacterium
TTAGCCGGAGCCAAAATTGGCCGCCCGTCGGTCTCGAGAGAGAGCGAGTGTAATGCGGCCCATTTCGGCGCAGGGTAACCTTCAGGTTAGCCGGAGCCAAAATTGGCCGCCCGTCGGTCTCGAGAGAGAGCGAGTGTAATGTGGCCCATTTGGGCGCAGGGTAACGCTCACGTTAGCCGGAGCCAAAACTGGCTGCCGGTTGGGCTGGAAAGAGAGAGGGTCTGATATGCGTCACCGTCTAGGACTGCGGAAGCTCAACCGCACCAGCAGCCATCGCTCCGCCATGCTGCGGAACATGACCAACTCGTTGCTGCGTCACGAGGTCATCAAGACCACGCTGCCGAAGGCGAAGGAGCTGCGGCGGGTGGCGGAACCCATCATCACGCTCGGCAAGAAACCGTCGCTGTCCAACCGCCGGCTCGCGTTCAACCGGCTGCGCGACCGCGACATGGTGACCAAGCTCTTCGACGTGCTGGGCCCTCGCTACGCCCAGCGCAACGGCGGCTATCTGCGCATTCTCAAGTTCGGCTTCCGCCATGGTGACAATGCCCCGATGGCATTGGTCGAACTGCTGGATCGTCCAGAGAACGCCGAAGAAGGCAAACCGGCTGGACGCAAGGCAGCATAGGGGGCATTGCGGCGTAGGCTAACCTCTCGGCGCGACGCGACGAGAGGTTAAGCGTCAGCGGGCCGGAGGCACAACGCGCCCATGGCGCTCGTGGAGCTGCTGGACAGGCCGGAGACTGCCGAGGAAACCGGCGCCGGCAAAGGATCCCGGTAACTGGGCGCGTTGCGGCGGCACCGGCAACGCCTGCTTGCAGGCCCCGGCGGGAGTTATGTAGACAAAGGAAGGCCAGCACAATGCTGGCCTTTTTCATTTCTGCCGGCGCCGGCTCCCTATCCGCCACCAGCCCGAGGATGCGATAGGTTTCGTCGGACCAGTGCACGCGATCGCGCTGCAGGTCCCACTCCCAGCTGCCGAGCCGTGCAATGCGCTGCGCGCTCTCCAGGCCTGCACGGTTCTTCGCCAGCTCACGGAAGGCCTGGCTCGCGCGCAGGATATAGCGCGCGCGGTGGCCGAGGATGCCCCAGTTGATCGGCTTGCTGATGAAATCGGTGGCGCCGACCTCGTAGGCTCGATCGATCGACTCTACGTCGTCCAGGCCGGTGAGCATCAGCACCGGAACGAAGGCGCCTGCCGGCATCCCGCGCAGCGCCGCGCAGGCAGCGTAGCCGTCCATGTGGGGCATGACGACGTCCAGCAGCACGATGTCGGGCTGCAGCTGCGGGAAGCGCTCCAGCGCCGCAGCGCCTTGCTCGGCCTCGTGACACACGAAGCCGGCTCGCTCCAGCGCCTGCCGGATGAGCAGGCGCATCGTCAGATCGTCGTCGACGATCAGCGCGACCGGTGCGCCGGCGCCGGCTGGCTGGGTCATGTCGTCGCCTGCCCGATCTCGGCTTGCAGTGCCTCGCGGACCGCGTCGTACTCCCGCTCGATGGCCTGCGCGTCGGGCACCCCGGGTCCGATGATGCCTGTACGCGCAGCCAGCTCCAGCTGCTTGGACAGCTCGGCAAGTGCGGTTGCGCCGAGGTTGGCACTGCTCGACTTCAGCGTGTGCGCCGCGACGCGCACCGCGTTGTAGTCGCCGGCCTCGAGCCCAGTGCGCAGACGTGCGATCAGGTCCGGGGCCGACTCGAAGTACAGACTGATGACGCGGGCGAGCAGATCGGGTGCGGCGTCGCTCTGCAACGCGCGGATGGCCTCCAGCGCGCTGCGGTCGAGCAGTGGGCGGTCGGGAGAGGGCGTAGCTTTGGTCATGGCGCCTCCGTAGCTGGGTCGAGTGACGGCGGCAGTCAGCGCGACAGCATCGCGGCGAGGCGCTCGCGCTGGACGGAATCGGCGAAAAGATCGTCCATGCTGGCGGGACAGCGCTCGTGGGCGCCTGCGAGCGCGGCCAGCAGGATAAGCAGGTTGAGCCTGGAAACGAGGCTCGTGCGGTTGGCCATCGTCTGAGCGTGGCTCGTAGAGGTCGATGCGCCGAGGTCACGCCGTGCGTCCTCAGACCCCGGTGGACCACCCCGTTCTCCCTCGGCGGTTGCCTCTGGCTATCGGCAGACTCGGCCGAAAATTGAGGGTCTGCGCCCCCCGGTGCCCGGCGGGCCCCTCCGCGTCAGGCCGCGGCAGCTCGGGCCGAGCGCCCAGGTCCCGCAAGCACGCGCCGGAGATACTGCCCCGTGAAGCTCGCCGGGTCGGCAGCCACTGCCTCGGGCGTGCCCTGGGCCACAATGTGCCCGCCGCCGTCGCCGCCCTCGGGCCCGAGATCGACGATCCAGTCGGCCGTCTTGATCACATCCACGTTGTGCTCGATCACCACGACCGTGTTGCCGTGGTCGCGCAGCCGGTGCAGCACCGCGAGGAGCAGGGCGATATCCTGGAAGTGCAGCCCCGTGGTGGGCTCGTCGAGAATGTAGAGGGTCTGGCCGGTATCGCGCTTGGACAGCTCCAGCGCAAGCTTCACGCGCTGCGCCTCGCCGCCGGAAAGAGTGATGGCGCTCTGTCCCAGGGTGATATAGCCGAGCCCCACCTCCAGCAGCATGTCCAGCTTGCGCGCGATGGCGGGCACCGCGTCGAAGAATGCGTGGGCCTGCTCCACGGTCATCTGCAGCACCTCGTGGATGCTGCGGCCCTTGTACTGCACCTCCAGCGTCTCGCGGTTGTAGCGCCGGCCGTGACAGACGTCGCAGGGCACATACACATCCGGCAGGAAATGCATCTCGACCTTGAGCACCCCGTCGCCCTGACAGGCCTCGCAGCGCCCGCCCTTGACGTTGAAAGAGAACCGCCCGGGCCCGTAACCGCGCTCGCGCGCGAGCGGCACGCCCGCGAACAGCTCGCGAATGGGGGTGAACAACCCGGTGTAGGTAGCGGGGTTGGAGCGCGGCGTACGGCCGATGGGGCTCTGGTCGACGTTCACCACCTTGTCGAACAGCTCCAGGCCGTGGATCTCGTCGTGCGGCGCGGGTTCGACCGGGCTGCCGTACAGATGGCGCGCCGCCGCGTGGTACAGCGTGTCGTTGACCAGCGTGGATTTGCCGGAGCCGGATACTCCGGTGACGCACACGAACAAGCCGACCGGCAACTCCAGCGTGATGTTCTTCAGGTTATTGCCGCGCGCGCCCGTGACGACGAGCGCGCGCCCCGGCTGCGGGGAATGGCGCATCGCTGGCAGGGGAATCGAGCGCTTGCCCGACAGGTACTGGCCGGTGAGCGAGTCGGGATGGCGAGCTATCTGTTGTGGCGTGCCGGTGGCGACGATCTCACCGCCGTGCACGCCGGCGCCTGGGCCCATGTCCACCACCCAGTCGGCGGCGTGGATGGCGTCCTGATCGTGCTCTACCACGATCACCGAGTTGCCCAGGTCGCGCAGCCGCTTGAGCGTGGACAGCAGGCGGTCGTTGTCGCGCTGATGCAGGCCGATCGAGGGCTCGTCGAGCACATACATCACGCCGGTCAGGCCCGATCCGATCTGGCTGGCCAGCCGGATGCGCTGCGCCTCGCCGCCGGACAGCGTCTCCGCGGAGCGGTCGAGCGTCAGATACCCGAGGCCGACGTTGTTGAGGAACTGCAGACGGTCGAGGATCTCGCGCACGATCTTCTCGGCGATGGCGAGCTTGGCGCCCGCCAGCCCCAGGCCGGCCAGGGTTTGCTGGGCTTGCCTGAGCGGCAGCCGGCTCAGCCCGTAGATGGTGTGGCCGCCGACGAACACGTGGCGCGCTTCCACCCGCAGGCGCGTGCCGGCGCACTCAGGACAGGGTTGCGTGTTGAGATACTTCGCCAGCTCTTCACGCACCACCGGCGAGTCGGTCTCCTTGTAACGCCGCTCCAGGTTGGTGAGCACGCCTTCGAAGGCATGCTCGCGGGTGTGCCGGGAGCCGCGCTCGCCAGAGTATGCGAAGCGGATCTTCTCGCGTCCGGAGCCGTGCAGGAGGATCTCCTGGACGCGGGCGGGCAGGCTCTGGAACGGCGCCTCCAAGTCGAAGCCGTAGTGCTGCGCGAGCGATTGCAGCATCTGGAAGGTGAACTGGTTGCGCCGGTCCCAGCCCTTCACCGCGCCGGAGGCGAGCGAAAGATCCGGAAATGCGACCACGCGCCGGGGATCGAAAAAGCTCACCTGACCCAGACCGTCGCAGCGCGGGCAGGCGCCCATCGGGTTGTTGAAGGAGAACAGCCGCGGCTCGAGCTCCGGGAGGGCGTAGCCGCATATCGGGCAGGCGAAGCGTGCAGAGAACACGTGGCTGCGACCCGAGTCCATCTCCACTGCCAGTGCCCGGCCGTCCGAATGGCGCAGCGCCGTCTCGAACGACTCGGCCAGGCGCTGCTTGACGTCCGGGCGCACCTTCAAGCGGTCGATCACCACCTCGATGGTGTGCTTCTTGTTCTTCGCGAGCTTGGGCATGGCATCGAGCTCGTGCACCTCGCCATCGATGCGTACGCGCACGAAGCCCTGGGCGCGCAGGTCTTCGATGAGGTCGTGCTGCTCTCCCTTGCGCCCGACGATCAGCGGCGAAAGGATCATTAGACGCGTGTCCGCCGGCAGGCTCAGCGCCTGATCCACCATCTGTGACACGCTCTGCGCGGCCAGTGTGATGCCGTGTTCCGGGCATTGGGGGTCGCCGGCGCGGGCGAACAGCAGGCGCAGGTAGTCGTGGATCTCGGTGACCGTGCCGACGGTGGAGCGCGGATTGTGGCTGGTGGCCTTCTGCTCGATCGAGATGGCGGGGGACAGGCCTTCGATCAGGTCGACGTCGGGCTTGTCCATCAGCTGCAAAAACTGCCGCGCGTAGGCGGACAGCGACTCGACGTAGCGACGCTGCCCCTCGGCGTACAGGGTATCGAAGGCGAGCGAGGACTTGCCGGAGCCGGACAGACCGGTGATCACCACCAGCCGGTTGCGCGGCAGGTCCAGGTCGACGTTCTTGAGGTTGTGGGTGCGAGCCCCACGGATGCGGATCAATTCCATGGCGAAGGCGAAAAGGCAACCTGCTAATATACTTCACTTGGATTGCCATTCCCACCCAGACGTTGCCCCCTTGCCTACGCCCGCGAGCCCGCGCATGAATGCCCAGGAGTTGCGCGCCAGCCTTGCGCTGGCCGGCCTGGCCGGTCTGCGCATGCTGGGCATGTTCATCGTTCTCCCCATCTTCGGGTTGTACGCCGAGCAGTTGCGCGGCGGCGGCAGTCACACCATGATCGGGTTCGCCCTGGGTGCGTACGGGCTGACCCAGGCGCTGCTGCAGATTCCTTTCGGCAGGTTGTCCGACCGCTGGGGCCGCAAGCGCACCATCTACATCGGGCTGATGTTGCTTGCGCTCGGCAGCTTCGTGGCCGCCGCCGCTACCGACATCTACATCATGACCCTGGGCCGGGTGTTGCAGGGCGCCGGCGCGATCTCCTCCGCGGTGATCGCGCTGGCTGCCGACTTGACGCGAGACGAGCAGCGCACCAAGGCGATGGCGATCATCGGCATGACCATCGGCGCGACGTTCTCGCTGTCATTGATCGCGGGTCCGGTGCTGGGTCGTGCGCTCGGCGTGCCCGGCGTGTTCGCCATGACCGGTGCGCTCGCTCTGGTTGCCCTGGCAGTGGTGCGATGGGTGGTCCCGGACCCACCGCCTGCGATGACGCGCCGGACAGCCGTCGAGGAAGTGCGCCTGCTGCATCTGTTGCGCAAACCCGACCTGGCGCGGTTGAACTGGGGGATCTTCGTGCTGCACGGGATGCTGATGGCGCTGTTCGTCGTGCTGCCATTCGCGCTGCGCGACGCCGGTCTGCCCGCGGCCAGACACTGGCAGATCTATCTGCCGGTAATGGTTGCCGCAGTGCTGCTGATGGTGCCGCCTTTGTTGATCTCCGAGCGGCGTCGAAAGCAGAGGGCCGCGTTCCTGGCAGCCATCTGTGTGCTGCTCGGCGCTCAACTTCTCCTTGCCGCGACGCTGGACTCGGTCCTCGGCATCGCGGCCTCACTGGTGGTGTTTTTCGCCGCGTTCAACCTGCTCGAGGCGAGCCTCCCGTCGCTGATCACCAAGGTGGCGCCTGCGGACGCCAAAGGTGCAGCTGTGGGTATGTACAGCAGCGCGCAGTTTCTCGGAACCTTCGTAGGCGCGGTCGCGGGTGGTTTCGTGTCGCAGTATTTCGGCGCGCCGGCGGTGTTCGCGCTGTGCGGGCTGCTGACCCTGTCCTGGCTGCTGGTGGCGTGGCCGATGAGCGCGCCGGCGGCAGTGGGCGTGCGCACCTGAACGAGGCGGGGGTGTCGCACGGCCGGGTAATGTAGCTGCCTTGATATCGAGGAGTGAGAAGATGGCTTCCGTGAACAAAGTGATCCTGATCGGCAACCTCGGCCGCGATCCTGAAGTGCGTTACATGCCCAGCGGTGATGCCGTGGCCAACTTCAGCGTGGCCACCACCGAGAAGTGGAAGGACAAGAGCGGGGAAATGCAGGAGCAGACCGAGTGGCACCGCGTGTCCTTCTTCGGGCGCCAGGCCGAGATCTGCGGCGAGTACCTGCGTAAAGGCAGCTCGGTCTACATCGAAGGGCGGCTGCAGACGCGCAAGTGGACCGACAAGGACGGCAACGAGCGCACCACCACCGAGATCCGCGGCGACCGCATGCAGATGCTGGGCGGGCGCGGCGGCGGTGCCGGCGGCACCCGCGAGATGCCGGACACGGAATCCGTCCCGCCGCCCGAATCCGCGCCGGCCGCGAAGAGACCGACGGCGGCCGCCGGCGCCAACGGCGCCAAGAAGTCGACCGGGTTCGACGACCTCGATGACGATATTCCGTTCTGAACCCAGTGCGAGCCTACGAACTCAAGCCGATCCAAAGCCTTGACAGCCTGACGCTGGTGGAGCGTCCGGACCCTCGTCCGGGGCCGGGACAGGTGCTCCTGGAGCTGCGCGCGTGGTCCCTTAACTTCCGGGACTTGTCGGTCGCCAGGGGTGGCTACGGCGGTCCACCGCCCGCTGGGAGGATTCCGCTTTCTGACGGTGTCGGCGTCGTGCAGGAAGTCGGCACCGGTGTCACGCGGGTCAAGCCCGGCGACCGCGTAGCCGGGATCTTCATGCAGGGGTGGATCGGCGGCGGGATCACGGCCGAGATGGCTGCGACTGCACTGGGCGGTGCCATCGACGGCATGCTCGCCGAGCAAGGGGTGCTGTCCGAGCAGGGTGTGGTGAAGGTGCCGGAGCACTTGACCGACGAGGAGGCTGCATGTCTCCCGTGCGCGGCAGTGACGGCCTGGAACGCATTGGTGCGCGAGGGACATCTCAAGGGCGGTGACACCGTCGTATGCCTTGGGACGGGTGGCGTGTCTTTGTTTGCTCTGCAGTTCGCCAAAATGCACGGCGCCCGGGTGATTCTTACCTCGAGCAGCGACGAGAAGCTGGAAGTCGCGCGCCGGCTCGGGGCAGACGAGTTGATCAACTATCGCAACCAGCCCGACTGGGAGAAGGCAGTCGTCGCACTGACCGGGGGCCGCGGAGCGGATCTCGTCGTGGAGGTGGGCGGCAGCGGAACCTTCGACAAGTCCGTGGCGGCCGTGCGCTTCGGCGGCACGGTCGCGCTGATCGGCGTGCTGACGGGTGTCGGCGGCACCGTCAATACCGCCGCGATCCTGCGCCGGCATGTGCGTATCCAGGGCATCTACGTGGGCTCGCGCGAGATGTTCGAGGAGATGAACCGCGCGATTGCTCAGCACCGGCTCAGACCCGTCATTGCCCGCAGCTTCGGCTTCGAGCAGGCGCGCGCGGCCTACGATTACCTCGCCAGCGGTGCGCACACGGGGAAGGTCGTGATCCGGCGCTAATGCGCTGCGCCACGGCGGTGCAAGTAGCGAAGAGAACGGCGAAAGCTGGAACGCTTGAAGTGGGTTGCGGGTCGCTCCACGATCGCAAGAAATCCTTTATCCGACCGTGGTTTAAGCCGGTGCGGATTTGTGGCAACATTGCTGTTTGACGCATGCGCGGCGCCATTGCCGCGCCAACCGCTTCGCCTCGACCAGCCATGACCCTCCGCGACGTTTCCCTCGACGACAAGTACACCCAGCAGGATGGCCGCATCTTCATCACCGGCACCCAGGCGCTGGTGCGGCTGCCGCTGATGCAGCACCTGCGCGACAAGGCCGAGGGTTTCCACACGGGCGGGTATATCAGCGGCTATCGGGGCTCGCCATTGGGCGGGTACGACCAGCAGCTGTGGGCTGCCAAGAAGCACCTGCAGGCGCACCACGTGGTGTTCAACCCGGGGGTGAACGAAGACCTCGCCGCCACCGCCTGTTGGGGGACGCAGCAACTCGGCTTCCATGGCGAGACCGACTACGACGGCGTGTTTGCAATCTGGTATGGCAAGGGTCCGGGGGTGGACCGCACCGGTGACGCTTTCCGGCATGGCAACCTGGCCGGCTCGCACCCCAAGGGCGGCGTGCTGGCGCTGATGGGTGACGATCACACCTGTGAGTCGTCCACTACGGCGCACCAGAGCGAGTACGCCATGGTCGACGCCATGATGCCGGTGCTCAACCCGGCTGGCGTGCAGGAGCTGCTCGACTACGGGATCACCGGCTGGGCGCTGTCGCGCTATGCCGGCGTATGGGTGGGGCTCAAGTGCATGAAGGACACCATCGACGCTTCTGCGACGGTGGACGTGAGCCCGCAGCGCGTGCAGATCCGCACGCCCGCCGACTTCCAGATGCCTGGGGGTGGCCTCAACATCCGCTGGCCGGATCAGCCGCTGGAGCAGGAGACGCGGCTGCACACCTGGAAGCTGGAGGCCGCGAAGGCCTTCGGTCGCGCCAACCGCCTCGACCGCGTGATCTTCGATTCACCCGACGCGAAGGTCGGCATCGCCACCTGTGGCAAGTCCTACATGGACGTGCGCCAGGCGCTGCAATATCTGGGCATCGACGAGGCCGAGGCGCGGCGGCTCAAGCTGCGGCTGTATAAGGTCGGTATGACTTTTCCGCTCGAGCCTCAGGGCGCAGCTGCGTTCGCGCAGGGGCTGGAGAAGATCATCGTCGTCGAGGAGAAGCGCGGGCTGATCGAGCCGCAGCTCAAGGAGGCGCTCTACGGCATGGCCAACGCGCCGCAGATCGTCGGCAAGCGCGACGAGCGCGGTGCGATCCTGTTCCAGAGCGACGGCGCGCTCGACCCTAACCATATCGCCGTGGCGATCGGCAGGCGCATTCTCGACCGTGTGCAGGACGAGCAACTCGCAGTGCGCGTCAAGGACCAGGAGCAGCTCGAAACGCGCGTCCTGGAGAAGCCGGCCATGGACCGCACACCGTACTTCTGTTCTGGCTGCCCGCACAACACCGGCACGCGGGTTCCCGAGGGCAGCATCGCGCTGGCGGGCATCGGCTGCCACTTCATGGCGCAGTGGATGGACCGCAGCACCGCCGGCTTCACCCAGATGGGCGGCGAGGGCGCCAGCTGGATGGGCGAGGCGCCGTTCGTCAAGACCAAGCACGTGTTCCAGAACATCGGCGATGGCACCTACTTCCACTCCGGGTTTCTCGCGGTGCGTGCCACGATCGCTTCCGGGGTGAACGTCACCTACAAGATCCTCTACAACGACGCGGTCGCGATGACGGGCGGCCAGCACATCGACGGCACTCTCACCCCGCCGCAGATCGCGCGCGAGCTGCTGGCCGAGGGCGTGAAGAAGGTCGTTGTGGTTACCGACGAGCCGAGCAAGTACGCTGCAGGCGCGTTCCCGCCCGAAGTGCAGGTGCACCACCGTGACGTTTACGACCGGGTGCAGCGCGAGATCCGCCAGATCGAAGGGACCACGGCGATCATCTACGACCAGACCTGCGCCTCGGAGAAGCGCCGCCGTCGCAAGCGCAACGCCTATCCCGATCCTGCCAAGCGCGCCTTCATCAACGACCTGGTTTGCGAAGGCTGCGGCGACTGCGGCGTGCAGTCCAACTGCGTCTCCATCGTGCCGCAGGAAACGGAGTTCGGCCGCAAGCGCAAGATCGACCAGTCCTCCTGCAACAAGGACTACTCCTGCGTGAAGGGCTTCTGCCCCAGCTTCGTCACCGTGCACGGCGGAGGGTTGCGCAAAGGCAAGGGAGCCACGCAAGGCGACAACGTCGAGACGCTCTTCACGGCGCTGCCCGAGCCCACTTTGCCAGCGCTGCAGCAGCCGTACGGCATCATGGTCACGGGCGTTGGCGGCACCGGCGTGGTCACGATCGGCGCCATCCTGGGCATGGCCGCGAACCTGGAGAACAAGGGCTTCACCAGCCTCGACATGGCAGGCCTGGCCCAGAAGGGTGGTGCCGTGTGGGCGCACCTGCAGGTCGCAGCGCACCCCGAGGACATCAAGACGGTGCGCCTGGGTGCGGGCGGCGCGCAGCTCGTGCTCGGCTGCGACCTGGTGGTCTCCGCCAGCCAGAAGACCATGGACACGACCAGGCAAGGCGCCACCCACATGGTGGTCAACACCCATCAGCAGATGACCGGCGACTTCACGCGCAACGCGAACTTCGCGTTTCCGGCCCAGTCGCTCCGGCGGACCATCACGAAAGGAGTCGGCGAAAAGAACGCCGAGTTCGTCGAGGCCACGCGCGTGGCCACCGCGCTGATGGGCGACTCCATCGCCACCAACATGTTCATGCTCGGCTTCGCCTATCAGAAGGGGCTGGTGCCGGTCTCAGCGGAGGCCATCAACAAGGCCATCGAGCTCAATGGTGCCGCCGTGAAGATGAACCAGGCGGCCTTCCTATGGGGCCGTCGCATGGCGGTAGATCCCGCTGCGGTCGGGCGGATCATCGCGCCGAAAGACGCGACCCAGGCGGCCACGCCGATCTCCGAATCGATCGACGAGATGATTCGGCGCCGCGTGCAGTTCCTCACCGGGTACCAGAACGCCGCTTATGCGTCGAAGTACACGCGACTCGTGGAGCGTGTGCGCAAGGAAGAGCAGGCAAAGGCGAAGGGACTGACCGGCCTGACTGAAGCCGTCGCGCGCTACTACTTCAAGCTGTTGGCCTACAAGGACGAGTACGAGGTCGCACGCTTGTATGCCGACCCGGCCTTCATGGAGAAAGTGAAGGCACAGTTCGACGGCGACTACAGGCTGCACTTCCATCTCGCGCCGCCGTTGCTCGCCAAGCGCAACGAGAAGGGCGAGCTGACCAAGCGCGAGTACGGCTCCTGGATGCTGCCTGCCTTCAAGGTCCTGGCGAAGCTGCGCTTCCTGCGCGGCACCGCGCTGGACATCTTCGGCTACACGGATGAGCGGCGCGGCGAGCGGCAGCTGATCCAGGACTACGAGCGTGCCGTCGAGGAACTCCTCGCGAAGCTAGCGCCGGACAACCACGGCCTGGCGGTGCAGATCGCCTCTATCCCCGAAGAGATCCGCGGCTACGGCCACGTCAAGGCGCGCCACCTCGTGGCGGCGAAGGCGAAGGAGGCGAAGCTTCTCCAGGCCTGGCGCACGCCGGTGGAGGCGAAGGCGGCCGCATAACGCAGGCGCTCTTCCCGACCTCGCCCAGCCACTGCGCTCAAGCGTGCGTCTGAGGCGTCGGGTCAGTTACTGGCAGCGCAGTGCATGAAAAGCCCGGCCAGGCTTGGCTATTGAGCCTCGCAGAATCAGGTTGCAGATCTCCACACCACCCCGCCGGCTGCGCCGGCACCCCTCCTCGGAGAGG
>DAIQQA010000191.1:0-8631 GCA_036787045.1 Burkholderiales bacterium
ACGTCCTGTTGAATCGCCGCGAGTTGGTGACAGATTACGGCGGGGGCCGCGGCTGCCTCATCGACCCATGCACGATCCAGGTGTGACCTATTCACGCCACGACCGGCGGCGCGCCATGAGGTCAGGAAACAGCGAACCGTTCCCTATGCCAGAGCGTGACTGGGGAGGGTAAACGAGGATGCGGCCGCCCCCGCACCGGCAAGCAGCCGATCGGACACTCGATCCCCTATCACGCGCGAAGACCCAACAAAAAGCCCGCCGTCAGGCGGGCCAAATCCCCAGGAGAGGAGGAGGAACCGTTACGCTTACTGGGCCAGGGGCGTGCAGCGGATCTGATCGTCGACCAGCACACAGCGTGCATCGCCGACCTTGAACTGGGCTTGCTGTTTGCCGTCGACCATGCTGACCTGGATGGCGGTGTCGGCCAGCGCGGCGGAGGAGGCGAACAGGGCGGCCATCATCAGGCTTTTGAGCAGTTTGGTCGTCATGGTCTGGGTCCTCCGTGATGCGTTTCGTGTTGTGACCAATGTACGGCAGGAGGGTCCTGCGGCTCATCGAATCAGTGCCGGGCGGTGTATGAGAAATTCACATCGCGATCAGCCGGCGCCCGGGTGAGTGCCCGGTAGACTGCAAGGACGCGAGCCGAAGGCGTACGCGCCCGATCGAGCCGCCTCGTGAGAAAAGGGGCAGAATGCGCGGCGAGGCATGACGGATCCCGCCTGCCCATCGGTCGACACGCTGTTGGCCTACGCCAAGGGGGTATCAACCTGCCATGGTGGACACTGACGTCCTCGTCGTGGGAGCCGGTCCTACCGGGCTGATGCTCGCGAACCAGCTGGCGCGGCGAGGCGTGCGTCCCCTCATCATAGACCGCCATGCTGGCCCATCCGTTCAGACCAGGGCATTGGGTGTGCAGGCGCGCACGCTCGAGATCTACTCGAAGCTCGGAATCGTCGAGCAGGCCCTCGAGCTGGGCAAGCGCGCCACCGGCGCTAACCTTTGGGCACAGGGACGACGGGCGGCACGCATCCCGTTGGGTGACATCGGCCGCGATCTGAGCCCGTATCCGTTTCTCCTGATCCTGGGTCAGGATGACAACGAACGGATCCTGGGCGATGCTCTGCGCAACCAAGGCATCACCATTCAGTGGAACACCGAGCTGGTCGACCTCGAGCAGAGAACCGACCAGGTCACGGCAGCGCTCAAGCAGGCGGCAGGCACGATCCGCGAGGTCGCGGCCGCATGGGTCGCAGGATGCGACGGTGCGCACAGCGCGGTGCGCGACCTGAACCGGATCGCGTTTCGGGGCGCGCCTTACGAGCACGTGTTCTTCGTCGCCGATACGCGAGCCAGCGGGCCCATGGTGCCCGGCGAGCTCAACGTTTATCTGTGGCGCAAGGGATTTCACCTGTTCTTCCCTATGCGCGGCACCGATCATTGGAGAGTCGTCGGGATCGTGCCGCCGGCCTTGCGCGGGAGAGAGGAGCTGACCTTCGATGCAGTGGCTCCCGCGGTGCGTGACGAGGCGGGAGCCGAGCTGTCCTTTCAGGGATGCAGCTGGTTCTCGACTTATCGCATCCATCACCGTCGCGCCGAGCGCTTTCGCGACCGCCGGTGCTTTCTGCTTGGCGATGCCGCGCACATCCACAGCCCGGTCGGCGCGCAAGGCATGAACACCGGCCTGCAGGATGCGTACAACCTGGCATGGAAGCTGGCCCTGGTCGTCTCGGGACGCGCAGGCGCAGCTCTGCTCGACTCCTACGCGGACGAGCGCATCCCGGTCGCGCGCCGGCTGTTGAGCACGACCGATCGGGCCTTCTCGCTGATCGTCTCGGACAGCTGGCTGGCGGGTCTGTTCCGCACGCGCGTCTTGACCAGGATCCTGTCGGCCGCCATGAGCCGCGACAGGATACGCAAGCTCGCGTTTCGCACGATTTCCCAGACCGGTATTCGCTACAGCAACAGCCCCCTATCCGAACAGCTGGCGGGGCTGCCCGCTGGCGCGCCGCACGCCGGCGATCGTTTCCCCTGGCTGCGGCTCAAGCTCACGGCGGACGGTCCCATCGAGGATCTGTTCGAAGCCCTCGACGACACACGATTCAATCTAATGGTGATCGGGCAACCGCCGCCTCCGGCCGACGTATCTGGTCTCGGCGACATGTTGCGCGTTCACGCGGTTCCCAGCGATCCTGTTAACCACCGCACGCTCTCTCACGCGCAGATTCCCCAGCCCTCTTTCTACCTTCTGCGACCCGACGGGCATGTCGGGCTTGCCGGGGGTCGCTTGGAGGCCGAAGCAGTGCGCCGTTATGTCTTGGAGCGGTTGCAGGTTGGGACCGATCGAGCACGCCACCAGGCTGAAGCTGGTCATGAACTTGAGGACCGCCGAGGCGCTCCCTCTGAGCGTTCCGCAGTCGATCGTCATGCGGACGAATGAGGTCATGTGGTGAGCTCGCTGATGATGGTTCTGCGCCGCCTCACTTTCGGGGTCTGTATCGGAGCCACGCAGCTTTCTGGGACAAGCAGCGCCGAGGAGCCTCTCGGAGCGCCCCGAGTTGGGGGGCTCAGTTTCGAGCTGGTGGACAACCCAGCCGGAGAAGGCTTGCGTGACGGCCTGCGCGATCTTGGCTACATCGAAGGCAAGAACATCGTTCTCGACTGGCGAGCGACCGAAGAAGCAGACGACGCGCTGCGCGCAGCCGCTCTCGACCTCTCGCGGGCCAAAGCGGACTTGATTGTTGCGGGCAGCACCCCCGCGGTCCGCGCTGCACTGACGGCAACCAAGGCGCCTATCGTGTTCTTTGCGGGCGACCCGATCGCGGCCGGTTTCGCAGCCAGCTTTGCGAAGCCGGGTGGACGAGCAACCGGTGTATCGCTGATCACCACGGAGCTGGCTGGAAAGCGGCTCGAGTTGCTTCGGACGATGGCGCCCAAGGGCGGACGCATCCTGTTCATGATGAACTCGGCTAATCCCGCCAGCAAGTGGCAACTCGAACAAGCGCTGGAAGCATCCCACACGCTCGGCGTGCGGCTCGTGTCGCTGGACATACGAGCCGCCGACGGCGTCGACGCAGCCATGAGCCAGCTTTCGCGGTACGGAGCGAGCGGCGTGCTGGTTGCCGCGGAGGCCCTCTTCCTCGCGAACAGAGCCAAGATCGCGCGGCCCTGAATGACTGACTACTCGAACAAGGCCGCCGCGGCCGACAAGCCTGGATCTCACGCCCAACCGTCGCGATGCAAGCGCGGCGCTCCTTCTCTGGCAGCTCTGCTGACCATCGGCGCCGCCATGCTGATTGCTGCGTGCCACACCCCGCCGAAACAGGCGGGCAAGGACATGACACTCGGTGAGGCCCAAGCCGTTTCGCTCTCGTTCCAGCGGACGCAGTTCACCCCTCCCCCGCGTACGACTGAGGATATTCCAGCGCTTCTGCGGCGATTCGCGGTGCCGGGACCGTCCGGGCCGATGCGGCTGCCGAACGAGATTAGGCGGGGGCTGAAAGCGTCCGAGAACTACATGGCCTCGGGCGGTACAGCGGCCTACAACGGACAGTATCCCGAGCACGTCGAGTACTTTCGGCGGGCGGCGATTGCGGCCGAAGGCACGGAAATGGAGTATTTCCGCCTGGTTGACTACTCGTACGCGCAGATGTTCACGCAGGGTTTGCCGCAAGCGCTCGAAACCCGTCAGCGCGCCCTCAAGGTAGCGCAGCGCTACCGGTATGACGCGATGATGGGCGCGGCTCACCTCATCCTGTCTTTCGGCTACGCGTACGTCGGCGATACGCCTACGGCGCGCCAGCACGTCCAGCGAGCTTTACCGCTGTACCGGCGGGCACGACTGCAGGACCCATACGGCGCGCGCTGGTGGAGCGATGCCTGGGAGGCCGACGTGGCGTTCTATCAAGGAGTGCTGCTCGAGGCGGAGGGCCGCGTCCCCGAGGCCCTGACTTTGTTCGAGGCGGCGGTTTCCGCCCAGGAGCGCAACATTCAAGTCAACAAGGAGCGCCTCCGCAGCAAGCTGCCGGCACACCCTCAGGACCATGTGGAGATCTGGCTGGCCATGATGCAGACGTACTACGCCGAGGCGTTGGCCAAGGACGGGCAGTTTGCGGCGGCAGAGCAGGAGATGCGCAAAGCGCTCATTCGTGCCCTTCGAATCGGCAATGACCGTTCTCCGCTGACTGCTACGTTACTCACCCGCTTCGCGGCCATCGTCCACGACCAAGGAAGGTATAAGGATGCGCTGGAGTTGTCGCAGGCGGCGATGGATAGGTTTAGCCGAGGGCGGGCGGAAGAGGCCTCCACGCCTTACCTTGATGCGCGCAGAGCCTATGCCTCTGCCCTCGCGGCAAGCGGCAGCTGGCAGGAAGCCATGGCGGCGTTCGATCGGATGGAGGAGGGGTTCGCCTCGGACCTGCAATTGAGCGAGCGGTTGTGGCTCGGCGACATCTACTGGGGCCTAGCGCTCCTGCAAACCGGGCAGGCGGGCAAGGCGGCCAATATGTTGCAGATGCATGTCAACCGCAGTGCGGAGCGGCTTGGTCCCAAGCACTATCGGACTGCGGAGGCGCAAGCAGTCTTGGGGGCTGCATTCGCGGGCGCAGGGTCCACGCAGCAAGCCCTGGAGAACTTCACTGCGGCGATTCCAGTCCTCGTGTCGGAGGCGTCGCAACGCAATCTGCTTCCTGCGGAGCAGGCAAGGCTCCGCCAGATTGTCGAGGCGTATATCGACCTGCTATACGACCTCCGTGACAGCGAGCTCCTGCGCCGCGCGAGCCTGGACGCGAGAGAGGAGTCCTTCCAGGTTGCCGAGCTGGCCAGAATCGGTTCTCTTCAGCGATCCGTGATGGCGTCGGTGGCCCGTGCCAGCGCGTCGGATGGAGGGCTGGCGGAACTGGTGCGCCAGGAGCAGGACAGCGCTCAGCTCACTCAGGCCCTTGAGAAAGCCCTGATGGCTCAACTCGCTGCCCCGGCCAGCTATCAAAGCGGCCCGCAGATCGACGCGCTTCGGCAGCAACTGGAGCAAGCGCGCACTGCGCAGGCGCGGCTGCGGGCGGAACTGACTGATAGGCACCCACGGTATGCGCAGATGCTCAAGCCCAAACCTCCTTCTTCCGCCGCCGTGGCCAGGGTCATGGCAGAAGGAGAGGCGCTAGTAGCTGTCTTCGTCGGGACCAGGACAACATACGTCTGGAGCGTGAACCGGCAGGGGTCGCTTCATTTCGCCCGGGCCGGCCTCGGCTCGGAGGCGCTGCGCGGCAGCGTGAAGACCTTGCGCCTCTCGTTGGATCCCAATGTCGCTTCGCTGCAGTCGATTCCGGAGTTCGACGTCAATGCCGCGCACCGCCTGTACGAAGCGCTGCTGGTTCCCGTGCGGGAAGGCTGGGAAGGGAAGCGCAGTCTGATCATCGTGCCGCACGAGGACTTGTCGCAGCTTCCTTTCAGCCTCCTCTCGAGCGCTCCGTACCGCGCGCCCGCCACTCCGGAAAAGCCCCTGTTCGAGCGGTATCGCAATGTGGGGTGGCTGGTTCGGCAATACGCCGTCACGCACTTCCCGTCCACGAGTGCCCTCGTTGCGCAACGCGATCTCAAGTCCGAGATTCGGACTGTCCGAACCTTCGGCGGTATCGGAAACCCGGTGTTTTCCGCGGGCCAGGCCGAATTCGCATCGAGCCGCGCGGAAGGAGAGGTGGCCGACGACGAGGGCGCCCCAGTTGGCTTGCTGCGGAACTTGCGGGTGGAACGTGTGGCTGCGACAGATCCGCTGTCCGGCGAAAGATCTCAGGTGCGAAACTCGAGCAGGCTGGCTCAGGTACCTCCGCTCCCTGAAACCGCCGACGAAGTAAAGGAAATCGCCGCGGTACTGGGAGCGAGCGAGTCCGAAGATGTCTTTCTCGGGCTGCGCGCCAGCGAGTCAACGGTAAAGTCGGGAACGCTTGCGGGCCGGCGCTTTCTCGTTTTCGCAACCCATGGGTTGGTGGCCGGTGAGTTAGATGGTCTGGACCAGCCGGCCCTGGCCCTCTCCTCCCCCGAGGCAACCGGTGAGCGAGGTGAAGACGGCTTGCTCAGGATGAGCGAGATCCTGGGCCTGAAGCTCGACGCCCAGCTGGTCGTGCTGTCGGCGTGCAACACCGCGGCGGGCGACGGGGCAGGCGCGGAGGCGGTATCGGGTTTGGGCAGGTCGTTCTTCTATGCCGGCGCCCGATCGCTGCTGGTGACGCACTGGCCGGTGGAGACCACCTCGGCGAAGGCCTTAACCACTGAAGTCTTCAAGCGACTCCAGCAGGCTGAAACTTCCACCGGCGAGGCGCTGCGTCAAGCGATGAACGTCCTCATCGACGAAAAAGGATACGCGGACGCTGGCAAAAAGGGTTACCTGTTTTCGTATGCACATCCCATCTTCTGGGCGCCCTTTGCTTTGATGGGGGAGGGCAGTGAAGCGTGGAAGGACTAACCGGCAACCAGAGCACCGCGAAGGAGCTCGGGATTGCAATCCCGAATTCCGTCCTGCTGCCGGCGGATGAGGTGATCCGGTGAGGTCGCGTTCTCATCTGACAGCCCTCGCATGGAGCTTCGTTCTTCTGGTGCTGGCCGTATCGGGGCCCCGGTATTCCTACAGCGCAGAGTCGGGCCAGAAGATCGTGCGACTGGGGTTTGTCGATCCGCACTCGCGCTCCACCGGTCTGCGCGGCGTCAACGAGTTCTGGCAACGCCTCCGGGAACTGGGCTGGGCGGAGGGCAAGGATTTCGTCGTCGAGCGGCGCTGGGCGGATAACCGGATCGACCAGCTGCCAGCGGTGATGGCCGAAGTGGTCGAACGCAAAGTCGATGTGCTGGTCACCTACAGCACACCGGCGGCACTCGCTGCCAAGAAAGCGACCCGCACCATTCCGATCGTTTCCGCAGTCATGGGTGATCCGGTCGGCACAGGAGAGGTGCAGAGCCTGGCCCGGCCGGGCGGCAACCTGACCGGATTGTCGCTGGGATGGGCCCAGGGGATCGGGGGAAAGTGGCTGGAGCTGCTGCACGAGATGGTTCCGCGGCTTTCCACCGTCGCCGTCATCTCCAACCCCGACAATCCGGTGTCGGTGAGTCTGGCAAAGGAGCTCGAGATCATGGCCCCGACGCGGGGGCTGACGGTTCGCGTGCTCGACGTGCACGGGCCGGCCGCGCTCGATGCCGCCATCAAGCGGGCGCGCAGAGAGGCTCAGGCCATGATCGTGCTCCCCGACCCGGTCAGCGTGGGACATCGCCAGGAGGTCGCCGCGTTTGCCGCCAGATACCGGCTTCCCGCGATGTACTGGGCATCGGAGTACGTGTACTCGGGTGGGCTGATCGCGTACGGAGTCGACCATGGCAGGTTGTTTCGTCGCGCCGCCGATTATGTCGACAAGATACTCAAAGGAGTCAACCCTGCCGAGCTTCCGATAGAGCAGCCGACCCAATATGTGCTGGTCGTGAATATGAAGGCCGCACGAGCGCTTGGGCTGGCGATCCCCGAGTCGATCCTGCTGAGAGCGGACGAGGTGATCCGATGAGCGTCACAGCGGCTCTCGCGCGCGGGCTGATCGGGGCCATCGTGACCGGCGTTACCGGGTTCCCGCCACCAGCGATCGCCGACCCGCCCCCGCATGTCGCCAGGATCGGGATTCTCAACCCGCAGACGGCCAGCGCCTCCATGGAAGAGGCGCTTCGTCGGGGCCTCGCTCAGCTCGGCTACGTGGAAGGCAAGAATCTCGTCCTGGAATGGCGGCGGTCCGCGGGAGCGCAGGATGAGATCCGGGCGCTCGCCACCGACCTGGTGAGGGCGAAAATCGATCTGATCATCGCGATGGGTTCGCCCGCGACCCGTGCGGCGCTGGACGCCACGACAAAACCGGTGGTCTTTCTGGTCGGAGATCCCGTTGCCAGCGGGTTTGCGGCAAGTCTAGGCAGGCCCGGCGGGAGGGCGACAGGCGTGTCGGTGGTCTACACGGAGTTGATCACCAAGCATCTCGAGCTCCTTCACGAGCTGGTTCCCCGGGCGCGGCGGATCATCGTTCTGACCAATCTTTCCAACCCGGGGACACCCCCCGCCCACGAACACCTCCAGCAGGCTGCCAGGGCGCTCGGAATGCAGCTCATCACGCTGAGCGCCGCGAACGCTGCGGAGATGGATGCTGCGATCCAGGCCATCCCGAAGAGCTCAGGCGATGCGGTCCTGGTCAGCGGCGATCTTCTCGCCCTGGCGAACCGAGACAAGATCGCTCGTGCAGTCCGCAAGGCTCACCTGCCCGCGATGTTTCCATTCAAGCAGTATCACGAAGCCGGCGTATTGATGTCCTACGGGCCGAACTATGACGCCGCGATGGGACAGATGGCGAGCTACGTCGACCGCATTCTCAAGGGTGCAAGGCCCGCCGAGTTGCCGATCGAACAGGTCTCCAAGTATGAGCTGGTCTTAGATCTTCGCATTGCGCGCGAGCTGGGCATCGAAGTGCCGCAGTCGATTCTGGTGCGCGCGGATGAGCTGATTCAATGATCTCGGAGAGGCATGAGGTCAGCGAGGCTGTTGGTGGGAGGTTCCTGCGTGGGGTTCAGAGTTGTTGCGTTGGCAATCTGCCGCTATAATCGTGGCAAATTGCCGCGCTG
>DAIQQA010000192.1:0-8627 GCA_036787045.1 Burkholderiales bacterium
TTGGGCTCGCGGAACACGCGCATCTGGAAGAAGCGCTGGCAGGCGCGGCGCTGGGGCCACTTCCGCGGCAGGCACTGGATGCGCTGGAGCAGGTGTATGCCAGCGACTTCGGCCCGGCCGCTGGCTGAGAGCCCTAGCCCGGGCTAGGGCTGAACCGCAGACAGGCTTTACGGTTTAGTTACGGCTGCCGAGCGCCGCGACCACCTCGGCCACCAGCCGGTCTTGACGCCAACGCGCACGGTCCGGATCGACACCGGTGCGCACGATCACCAGGTCGTGACGGGGTACGACGGTGACGAACTGCCCCTTGCGCCCGGCGGTAGTGAACGTACCCTGCGGCACGCCGGGCATCTGATCGAGCAACCAGAACTGCGCGCCGTAACCCCACTGGCCGGCGGCGGGCGGGCGGGTGGGCGCGGACGTGCTGGAGAACTTCACCCATCCCTCCGGGAGCAGCCGTTTCCCGTTCCACACGCCGTCGTTCGCGAGCAGCAGCCCGAAGCGCGTCAGGTCGCGCGCCGTCGTGTAGGTCTGACTGGAGCCGACGAAGTTGCCCAGGTGATCGGTCTCCATGCGTGTGTGGTACATGCCGAGTGGGTACAACAGCTCCTCGTAGGGGAAGCGCAGGTATCTGAGGTCATCGGCGAGTTGGTGACGCAGCGCACGCAGCAGTAGCAGCGTGTCGTTGTTGGCGTACTTCCAGCGCGTACCCGGTGGGGCTTCCACGGACGTCGTCGTAACTGCGCTGATGACGTCCTGCCCGCCGAAGTAGACTGCATTGCTGTTCGAGCCGCCGCTGAACAACCCGCTGGACATCCACAGCAGGTGCTTGTAGGTGATGGTCCGCCGCGGATCGCCCGGGTGGCCCCACTCCGGGATGTCGGCCGGCGCTTCGATATCCAGCAGGCCCTGTGCGGCGGCGATGCCGATCAACGCTGCCGAGATGCTCTTCGCAGTCGACCACGTGCGATATCCCGAGTAGATGCCAAAGCCGGGGCGATAACGCTCCGCGACGATCTTGCCGCCCTTTGCGACAATGACCGCGGTCGTCACGACACCGGCGCTCTCTCCGTAGCTCTTGCCGTCGAAGGCACGCTCGAGCACTGGCGCCAGCGTGCGATAGCGATTGTCGAGGCCGTCGGCGGGAAGCTCGGCCCGATCGCCTGCGGGAAACGGCAAATTGCGCACGTCGGGAGCAGGGGCGTATTCGACGTAGGGCAGGCGCGGGACATCGCTGATCTGCCAATGCGGCGGCAGCAGCGTGCAGCCCATTGTGTCGCGGAAGGCGGCAATCCGTACGGTCTCTCCCGAGAGATCCGCTGCCGTTACGAGCCGGCGCCGCTCGTCGATCACCGGATCGGGGTAGCCGAGACCCTCCACCTCGGCCAGCTCGACCTTCTTGATGTCGTCCAACGGGCGGGCGGCGAAGAAGTGCGCCGAGCAGGTGAAGAGCGCCCGATAGCCTGCGACGATCAGCGGATCCCTCTCCTCGGCGATGCCGGCCGGGCGCTGATAGGGAGGTGCGGCGAGGGCTGGGGCCAGGGCTGCAAACAGCACGATGGCCAGCGCGGTGTTGCGTTGCATAGGGAGCTGTAAGAAATCTAGCGAGGGAATGACCAGATTACACGGAACGGCGCAGGGCAAATCGGTGCCTGCCAACCCCACACCGCCCCGGCGCCTGCGCCGCTGCCCCGCCTCGTGAGGCGAAGAGGAGGAAGTTGCCCCCTCCTGCCCAAGGAGGGGTGGCCCGCCCAGCGTGACGGGGTGGTGGGAGCTGCCCGAGGAGGCGTGCCTGCGTAGCAGCAGGGGTGGTGGGAGTCTGCCCGAGCAACGGTGCCTGTGCAGCAAGCGGGGTCGTGGGAGTGTAGTCTGGATTTCGGTCTACAGTCGGATCGGTAGCTCGCGGATGCGCTTACCCGTGACTGCGAACAGCGCATTGCAAACCGCCGGCGCCACCGGGGGTGTCCCGGGCTCGCCGATGCCGCCGAGGTGTTCGACGCCGGAGTTGACGATATGCACCTCGATCTCGGGCGTTTGGGCGAGCCGCACCATCTCGTAGCTCGGGAAGTTGCTCTGCTGGACGCGTCCCTGCTCCAGCGTGATCTCTCCGAACAACGCTGCGGTGAGCCCGAACAGAATCCCGCTCTCCATCTGCGCCACGACGATGTCGGGATGCATGGCGAACCCGCAGTCGACGGCGCAGACGATGCGCCGCACGACGGGAGCGTTGTCCCTGACCTCGACTTCGGCCACCTGTGCCACGATAGTGTGGAAGCTTTCTGCCAGCGCGATGCCGCGTCCCACCCCCGGGGGCAGGGAGTTGTCCCAGCCGGCTTTCCTGGCGGCCGTCTCGAGCACTGTCCAGTGGCGTGGCCGCTCCTTGAGCAGTGCCCGACGGAACTCGTAAGGGTCCTGGCCTGCCGCATCGGCACACTCGTCGAGAAAGCACTCGGTGAAGAAAGCGTTGTAGCTGTGGCCGACGCTGCGCCAGAACCCCACCGGCACCGGTTCGTGCGTCAGCACGTGCTCGACCTTGCGGTTCGGCAGCGCATAGGGCAGATCGAAGGCCCCGTCTACGTTGGTCTTGTCCTTCATCGCATCCGATGCGGCGGCAGGCAGCAGGCGCGCGGTGAGCCCGCCGGTGCAGGACTGGCCGACGATGCGGTTGTACCAGGCTGTCACATTGCCTGCGGAATCGAGTGCAGCGCGGAACTTTGCCATTGCCATGGGCCGGTAAACGTCGTGCTGAATATCCTCCTCGCGCGACCAGATGAGCTGCACCGGAGTGTCGGGCAGCTTCGCGGCCAGCATCACCGTCTGCATGACCACGTCCATCTCGGCGCGGCGGCCGAAGCCGCCGCCAAGGAAAGGCGTGTGCACGGTGACGTTGGCGCTGTCGATGCCGGCTGCTTTTGCCGCGTACCACTGCACCAGGGTCGGCGACTGATTGCCGACCCACACTTCGCAGCTGCCGTCGCGCACGACCGCCGTGCAGTTGATCGGCTCCATCGTGGCGTGGGCGAGATAGGGCACGAAGTAGTCCGCTTCCAGCAGCCGCGGCGGACTGGCGAACGCGGTATCGATATTGCCGGCTTCGTCGTAGATTCTGGCCTCACCGGAAGTGAGCAGGCTCTCGTAGCGGCTGCGCTGCTGTGACGTGTCGTGTGCCGCGTTGGGGCCTTCGTCCCAGCTGATCTCGATCTCGGCCAGCGCGGATCTGGCCTGCCAGTAGTGCTGCGCGATCGCCACCACCGCCGCGGCCGACGTGCTAGTGGCGGGTAGCGCCAACACGCCCTTGACACCGGGTCGTGCCCTTGCCTTGTCGCCGTTGAACGATTTCAAAGAGCCGCCGAAAACCGGGCACTGGGCGATCGCCGCATAGACCATGTTCGGCAGGCGCACGTCCATGCCGAACTGCGCGGTGCCGTCGACCTTCACCGGGATGTCGAGACGTTGCGGTGACTGGCCCAGTAGCGTGAACCGGGCGGGATCCTTGGGCGCCACGTCAGACGGGATGGGCAGTCGGGCGGCCTCCAGCGCAAGCTCGCCGAAGCCCGCGCGCCGGCCCGAACGGGCGTGCTCTACGATGCCCTTGCTCACGGTGCATTCGGTGATAGCCACGCCCAGCTTGTTCGCTGCGGCCTGCAAAAGCATCGCGCGTGCAGTCGCACCTGCGCGCCGCATCGGCTCCCACGCGTCGCGCACGCTGGTCGACCCGCCAGTGGCCATCACCCCGAGGACTTCGCCGACCTTGAACTGGCTCACACGGGCGATGGCCCCCAGCCAGCTCTCATCGTCGGGCCGGAACGGCACGCCGTCGCCCAGGAGGGTGGCGTTGGCGTAAACCGGATCCACCAGCGCCTGCTCGAAGTGCACCTGGGCGAAGTCGGCGTCCAGTTCCTCCGCCACCAGCATGGGCAGCGCGGTCATTACGCCTTGGCCCATTTCCTGTCGCGGTACCTGGACGACCACGCGGCCGTCGGTGGCGATCTTGATCCAGGCGGTGAGGATGGCCTCGCTTTCGCGCGCCCGCAGGGGCGCTGGCGGAGTGAGGCGATCGCGCTCGCGGTACAGGCGCCACAGGCCGACGGCCATCGCGCCGCCGATAACGCCGGCGGTGATGAGGAAGCGGCGGCGCCATTTGCTGCGCGGCTTTGCAGGGGTGGGCAGTGCGCTCGGCATATCAGTCGACCTACGCCGTCGTGCTGGCGAGTGCGCGGATCGCGCGCTTCACGCGCGGGTACGTCCCGCAACGGCAGACGTTGGTGATCGCCGCGGCGACATCGTCTTCACTCGGGTTGGCCTTGGCGGCGAGCAGGGCGACCACTGCCATGATCATTCCCGACTGGCAGTAGCCGCACTGCGGCACCTGATGGTCGATCCAGGCCTGCTGCACCGGGTGCAGGCCTCCGTCGTGTGCGAGCCCTTCGATAGTGGTGACCTCCTTGCCCTCACATGCGGAGACAGGAACGACGCAGGAGCGTGACGGCTGTCCGTCCAGATGGACGGTGCAGGCACCGCAGGCAGCTACGCCACACCCGAACTTGGTGCCGGTCAGGTTGAGATAGTCCCGCAGCACCCACAGCAGCGGCGTGTCGGGCTCGGCATCGACCTGCACAGCCTGGGCGTTGACCGTGAACGAAACCATGCAATCCTCCAGATGCGATTCAGGGCCGAGTATACGCTCGACGCTCGAGCTCGCGGTCTTGTCGAACCCACGGGAAGGTTGTCGAGAGGTGACACACGGCAGTGATGCCATTGGAACAACATCGCGGGGCAGCCGTCCGCGAAGGCGTCGCGGAGCAAGGCGTCGGCCCGGGGAGAAGTGGGGGCGTGTCCTGCGGGCGTCACGCGCCAGTCTGCATCGGCAGGCTGGGATCCGCCGCCCACTCGGTCAGCGAGTTGTCGTAGACCTTGACCTTGTCGTAGCCCAGCATGGCCAGCACGAAGGCCACACTCGTGGCGGCGATGCCGCCGCCGCAGTAGGTGATGACCTGCGGGCTGGACAGGGCGGGTGCGAACAGCTCGCGCAGCTCCGCGGCAGGCTTGAACGTGTTGTCGGCGTTGAGATGGTGAAGCGCGGCGATGTTGATGCTGCCGGTGATGTGGCCGCGCCGCCCGTAATGCACGCCGCCGGTGCCCGCGTGCTGCTCGGGCCGCAGCGCGTTGACGGTACACACGTCTGCCCGGTCAACGGCATTCAGCAGGTCCTCCTTATGCGCGACCAGCCCCGGTCGATAACGTGCGGTGAAGCGGGCCGGCACGACGGTCTGCGCGGGTCCGCTCGCGGTGGGCCTGCCCTCCCGCTGCCACTTCTGGTAGCCGCCGTCGAGCACGGCGGCATTGTCGTGCCCGAACACCCGCAACATCCACCACATGCGCGTGGCCCACCAGTGGTTGCCGGTTGCGTAGGTCACTACCAGCGTGTCGTCGCCCACACCCAGACGCGACATGGCGGCGGCGAAAGCCTCCGGGGTGGGCAGCATGAAGTGCAGCCGCGGGTGCGGCGTAGACACGTCGTGCTCGATGTCCACGAACTGCGCGCCGGGGATGTGCCCCTTCTCGAAGTCCTCGCGGCCGGGGACGACGGTGTAGAGCGAGAAGTCCGGCAGCGGCGGCAGATGTGTCGTGCAATCCAGGATGCGCACGTTCGGGTCGTCGAGATGGGCGCTGAGCCAGTTCGTGTCGACGAGGTACTCGGGATGGGCGAAGCCGACGGTCACTTGAGTCTCCTCCTAGCCCGCCGGATGTTAGCACGCCGGCCTGGCGCTTTTCACAGAGCTGACACATCGTCTGCGATCGTGGGCACGGATGGTGCTGCTGGCAGCGGTTCGAGGCCGCGGCAAGAGCGGGAAGGACAAGTCCGCAGCACCGACGAAACCGCGAGCGGCATCCGACAGATTCGGCGAGGAGTGTGGCGATGAAGAAGATCGGAATCGCGCTGGGCGCGCTGCTGGCACTGGCAGGACTGGCTGCAGCGGCGCTGCCGTGGTATGTGGGCATGGAGACCGAGAAACGCTTCCAGGCCGGAATCAGCAATCCCGACATCACCAACTCTCCGTTCGCTCTAAAGCTGGTGCAGTACCGGCGCGGCTGGACGCACTCTACCGCGCTTCATCGTATCAGCCTCAAGGCTGAGCCCGATGTCTACTTCGACGTTCACCACGACATCGACCATCTGCCCGATCCGCGCGTCGGTCTCGTGCACGTGCGCTCCACGCCGCGTTGGCCGGAGCAGGTGCAGGCCGCAGCCGACTACTATTTCGGGAAGCAGCCGGCGATGACCGTCGACACTGTCGTGGACTTCGACCGCAACGTCGGCGTGCGCATCGCATCGCCTGCTTTCAGCCGGCCGCTGCTGACGCAGCCTGAGGTGAAGCTCACCTGGGGCGGCGCGAAGGGCGCGTTGCGTTTCGCTGGCGTGTCGAAGGTGAAGCTCGACATGAGCATGCCCCGGCTCGCTTTCGAAGGCGGCGGCGCCGCAGCCGACGTGACTGCTGCCCGCCTCGAAGGGGACTGGACCACAGCAGGCAGTCAGCTCGACTGGCAGGGCGAGACGCGCCTGGCCGTAGGTCAGTTGTCGATGGAGAGCCCAGGCGGCGGCGGGACACTCAAGGGAATCGAGACGACCATGCTCCAGCGCAACCAGGGCCAGACCATCCTGGTGGGCTATGCGGTCAAGGTGAAGGAGGGAGTGGCGACGGGCGCGGGGCTCGAGCCGCAAGGCTTCACCGACGCAGTGCTGGATATCGAGCTCGACCGCCTGGACAAGAAGGCCTTGAGCAAGTACTTCGACGACCTCGCCGACGCGGAGCAGTCGGGTGTGAGCCCGCAGGCGCAGACGCGTCTGGCCGCGCAGCTATGGCTGGCCTTGATGAACGAGCTGCTCAAAGCCTCGCCCGAGGTACGCGTCAAGCAGCTCGGGGTGAAGACCCCGAACGGCGTGCTGAGCGCGTCGGCGGTGCTCGGTTTCGACGGAGCGGGCTTCACCCAGGTCATCTCGCCGGTCGAGCTGATGACCCGCACCAGGATCTCCGCGTCGGCTGAGGCGTCCGCTACACTGCTGCGCGCGTGGATGACCAAGGACGCGCGAGCCAATGCTGTGAACGTGCTGGCCCAGCAGGGCACGCTCGCCGACGAGGTGCAGGTGAAGTTGCTCTCGGAGCAACTCGTCCAGCAACAGCTTGCTGCGATGGAGGCAGCTGGGTTGCTCAAGCCCGAGGGCGAGAAGTTCGTGGTGCGCGCCGAGATGACGGGCGGGAGGCTGATGCTCAACGGCAATCCCGCCGACCAGTTCCTCGGTCCGATGCTGGCTCCGCCGGCCGCGCCCATGCCGGGGCTGGCGCCGGGCGAGCAGGATGCTTGAGCGGTGAAGGTGTGAAGGGTGGCTTCTTCCCTTCGCGCCGAAGACCTCGGTTTTCTGGTGAAATAGCGGGCCTCACCAGGAGGAGCAGGCAAAATGAAGAAGGACGCCGAGTACTACGAAACCCGCTACAACCCCCGCATCGCCGTTCCCGAGTATGCCCAGCACTTCGAGAGCTGGGCCAAGCGATCCGAGCTGACCCGCGAGGCACTGGACGGCTACCTGGATCTGGCTTACGGCAGCCACCCGATGGAGAAGCTCGACGTGTTCCGCGCCAAGGGCGCGAGCCGCGGGCTGCTGATGTTCATTCACGGCGGGTACTGGCGGGCGCTGGACAAGAGCCAGCACTCCTTCGTTGCCCGACCCTTCGTCGACGCCGGCGTGACGGTGGCCATGATCAACTACGCGCTCTGCCCGGCCGTGACGGTGGAGGACATTGTGCGCCAGGTCCTGCAGGCCACGGCGTGGCTGTATCGCAACGGCAGCAATTTCGGCGCGCTCTACCACCGGCTGCACGTCGCTGGCCACTCCGCGGGCGGACATCTCACCGCCATGATGCTGGCTGCCCGATGGCCGCGCTTCGCTCCCGACCTCCCCGCGAAGGTCGTGCAGGGCGGGCTCTCGGTGAGCGGCCTCTTCGACGTCACTCCGGTGATGAACACGCCATCGGTCAACGTCGATGTGCACCTCACGCCGGCGATGGCAAAGAAGGTCAGCCCCGCCCTCATGCCTCCGGCTACGGATGCACCGCTGTACATCGCGGTCGGGGGCAAGGAGCAGGAAGGCTTCCACGAGCAGCACGCGCTGATCCAGGATCGGTGGGCAGGCGTGGTGAAGGGGGAAATCCCTTGCCCTGAAGACAACCACTTCACCATCCTGGAGCGGCTGGCAGACCCGGACAGCGTGCTGTTCAAGTCCGCGCTGAGGATGGTGACTGGGTGAGCAGCGGAAGCTGACAGGTTGTCTCCCCTCCTTCCCAAGGAGGCGTGGCGCTGAGTGCGATGGAGTGGTTTGTGCACACTCCGACCACCGCGCTTGTTGCGCAAGTACCCGAACTTCCCCACCTCGGGCAGGCGGGGAGTGTTCTCCCTCCCCACCTCTCACGAGGCGGGGTGGCGGCGCAGCCGCCGGGGCAGTGTGGGGTAGCGGAGTGCCCGCGTCATCTGGCAGGCTCCCACCACCCCGCCTGCCGCACAGGCATCCGGACTTTCCCCTCCTTTCCAAGGAGGGGTGGCACCGAAGGTGACGGGGTGGTTTGCGGCAG
>DAIQQA010000193.1:0-8612 GCA_036787045.1 Burkholderiales bacterium
CGCCACGGGGTACCCTTCGCTGTTGACACACCGTCGGCTAATGGGTGACCCCATCTCCTTGACCCCACCCTCTGCGGTCAAGTGATGTGGACCTGATGCTATAAAGTATAGGCCTGACCCCACACCTCCCATGTGACCCCACACTTTCCCACCTTCCCGACACCTTCCGACCCGGCCCCTTTCAGCGCGGCATGCCCTAAGTCATCGCCAATGTGAATGCTCATCTCCGCCCCTGGGAATTCCTCACAGAACTGCACCAGTGATCTCCGGACAATGACTTACGCAGATGAAACGAGTCTGCGAAGTACCGGCAGAAGCCCGCCATGAGGCGGACTTCAGTTTCGAGCAGGAGGCTTGAAAAGGAGATCTACCATGACTTCCAAATCAATGTCCACCATCGGCTGTGTTGCCGTGTTGGTTGCCACGCTGCCTGTCACAGCGGTTGCGGCTGACACCGACGCCAGTTCCCACTCGGGCGGGAACCTCACGACCGTGGAGGCGCCCCGGCAGCTGGGCGAGCACCCCGCAGTGCTGGTTCACAGGCACTGGAGCGAGCGCGGCTACGACTATGCGTCGAAGTTCTACCCGCACCCTGCATGGCTCGCACTGCTACCGGAAGCACCCCGGGAGACGGACGAGCACCCGGCGCTGCCCAAAGCCGAGGTGATCACCGCCCGAAGCCAGGAGATCCACTCGAGACTGGGGCACTAGGCTGGAAGGGAGGATGTGCGAGCGTCGTTCGTATGTGCTGCTTCCGCATTCGCAGACCCACTGACAGGCGTGAGATAGTGGGTTAGCACAAGACCGTCGCATGGGCTAGAGGACTGTAACAGCCGATCCAGTAGTTGACCCCATCCCAACCTCTCCGCATGGGGAGCGGGAAGCGTGCTCTGCAACTCACGGTACAGTCCATTGGCTGAGCGGAATGGGTCGAAACCAGCGGTGACGCACTGGATCAAGCCGACCGCGCAACCTGCACCCCCAGCTCCCGCATCATCGCTTCGCGCATGGCGAACTTCTGCGGTTTGCCCGTAGCGGTGGCGGGGAACCCGGGTACGAAGCGGATGTGGCGCGGCACCTTGTAGTGGGCGATGCGCCCCTGGCAGTACGCGCGGATCTCTTCGGCGGTTGCCGCCACACCGGGCTTGAGGACGATCCAGGTGCACACGTCCTCGCCGAGCCGCGGGTCGGGGACGCCGAACACTTGGGCCGCCTGGATCTTGGGGTGCCGTAGCAGGAACTCCTCGATCTCGCGCGGGTAGACGTTCTCGCCGCCGCGGATCAGCATGTCCTTCAGGCGCCCGACGATGTTGCAGTAGCCGTAGGCATCGATCGTCGCCAAGTCGCCACTGTGCATCCAGCCCGCCGCGTCGATGACCTCGCGCGTGCGGTCCACGTCGTCCCAGTACCCGTGCATCACCAGGTAGCCGCGGGTGCACAGCTCACCTTGCTGGCCGACCGGGACGATCCTGCCCTGCTCGTCCACTATCTTCACTTCGACATGCGGTTGGATGCGACCCACGGTGGTAACGCGCCGCTCCATCGGGTCGTCCACGCTGGACTGAAAGGACACCGGGCTGGTCTCGGTCATGCCGTAGGCAATGGTAACCTCCGGCATGTGCAGGTCGGCCACGACGCGCCGCATGGTCTCGATCGGGCATGGCGCACCTGCCATGATGCCAGTCCGCAAGCTCGAGATATCCAGCTCGCGCAGCCGCGGATGCTCGAGCATGGCGATGAACATCGACGGCACACCGTGCAGCGCCGTGCAGCGCTGCGCCGCCACCGCGTTCAAGGTCTGCTCAGCGTCGAAGCTCGGCGCGGGAAAAACCATGGTCGCCCCGCAGGCGACACAGGCCAGCACGCCCAGCACCATACCGAAGCAGTGGTAGAGCGGCACCGGGATGCAGAGCCTGTCGCGCTCGCTCAGGCGCATGGCTTGCGCTGCGTAGCGCGCGTTGTTGACCACGTTGAAGTGGCTCAGCGTGGCGCCCTTCGGTGCGCCGGTCGTGCCGCTGGTGAACTGGATGTTGATGGCGTCGTCGGGGTCCAGCGTGGCCGACAACGACGAGAGTCGCGACTTCTGCGCCGGCCCGGCCAGGCGGAGGAAGGATTTGAAGCCTGTAGCGCCGGCCGGCACCGGGCCATCGCCGATCAACACCACGTGGCGCAGGCGCGGCAGCCGCTCGCAGCGCAGCCTGCCGTCGGCGGGCGTCCGATCGATCTCGGGTGCGAGCTCGCGCAGGATGCTCACATAGTCGCTGGACTTCAACGCGCGCGCCATGACGAGGACCCGGCACTGGACCTTGTTCAGCGCGTACTCCAGCTCGGATTCCCGATAGGCCGGATTGATGTTGACCAGGATGGCGCCGATGCGCGCGGTGCCGAACTGCAGTCCCAGCCACTCCTCGCAGTTAGGCGCCCAGATCCCCACCCGGTCGCCGCGCTTGATGCCGAGCGCCAGCAGCCCGGCGGCGACCTCGTCGGCTTTGCGTTGCAAGTCGTACCACGACCAACGCGTGCCGGTCGCGGAGAAGACTGCGGCATCCCGTGCGCCATGCGCAGCGACTGCTTCGTCGAGCAGCGCCGGAATGGTAGTGAAGCGCGGCGGGTCGTCGCTCTGCCCTGCGACGTAGGACAGCCCGCGCTGTGGGCGCAGGCGCTCGTCGCTGTGGGCGTTCAGCCAGTCGGAGCTGAAGGGGTTTCGATCCACTACAGCCTACCTCTTTCAACGCGGAGGACGCAGAGGAACCCAGAGGAACTCATTCGCTGTGTTGGCTTGGCTCGCCGCATAACGCATGCTTACTGACGGGAATGGCGCTCATCCAACGCGACCCCTCACCCCAGCCCTCTCCCACAAGGGGAGAGGGAGCTTCCTACTACGGCTCGATCTCACCCGCAGACCTCCCGTCGCCTTTTTCAGGGTTCTCGCTCTTCTCTGCGCCTCTGCGGTTCAATCTGGTTTCAGGTCTTCTTGGCGTCTCGGCGTCTTGCGGCCAATTCAGCTTTTCGCTCTTCTCTGCGCTCTCTGCGTTTCTGCGGCTCAATCTGCCTTTCGGTTCTCTTGGTGTCCTTGGCGGTTCAATCTCATTGGAGCTACATATTCCGCCAATCACCAAGCTGCTCGAACGCATGCGCGGCACGGTAGATGGTGGACTCGTTGTAGTGGCGTGCCACCAGCATCATGCCCACGGGCAGCCCCTGGCTCATGCCGCAGGGCACGCTCATGGCCGGATGCCCCGACACGTCGAACGGGGAGGTGTTGCCGAGCATCTCGAAGCCGCGCTGGCAATACAGCGCTAGCGGCGCATTCTGCGGCGGCAGCGGTGTGGCCTTCATCGGCAGAGTCGGCATGAGCAGCAGGTCGTGGCGCGACAGGGCATCGTCGTAGGACTGGCGCAGCAGGCGCGCGAGGTTCTGCGCCTTGGCGTAGAAGTGGCCGCGGTAGTACTTGATGAAATAGGTGCCGACCAGCATGGAGATCTTGAGCGTGCGCGACAGCTCGTTGGCGCGGGCGCGCCAGTTGGCGTGTGCATCGAGCAGGCTAGTGGTGTACAGGCCTTCCCAGTTGAAGCCCATGCCGTTGCCGTACATCATCTGCGCCTGCAGGCCCTCCAGCGCGATCGGCGTCCAGATCGCCGGACCGTCCAGATGCATCGGAATGGAGACGTCCTCCACCGTCGCGCCCAGCGAGCGCAGGCGCTCGGCGGCCTCGCGCACTTTCTGGTCGACGTCGGGTTCGCTCTCCGGGCGGGCGAAGCCTTCGGTTACCACACCGATGCGCAGTCCTGCCACACCGCGTCCGAGCGCAGTGGTGTATTTGTCCACGCGCACGTTGTACTGGCGGGGGTCGAGCCCGTCCGCGCCAGCCACCACCTCCAGCAGCAGGGCGTTGTCGGCAACGGTGGCAGTCATCGGTCCGGTGTGATCGATGGTCGCCTCGATGGGCATCACCCCGGTGTAGGGGACCAGCCCATGGGTTGCCTTCATGCCGTAGCAGCCCGACCAGCACGACGGCATCCGGATGGAGCCGCCCTGATCGCCGCCGATGGCCATCTCCACCTCGCGCGCCCCGACCAGCGCACCGCACCCCGATGAGGAGCCGCCGGCCGAGTAGCCGTACTTGTAAGGGTTGTGCACCGGCCCGCTGGCCGAGGTGTGGCTGCCGCCCGAGAGGCAGAAGTACTCGCAGTGCGCCTTGCCGACGATGGTGCCGCCGGCATCGAGAATGCGCGCGACTACGGTTGCGTCCACGTCGGGCACGTAGCCCTCGAGCGTGGAGGCGCCATTCATCATCGGCACGCCGGCCAGGCACACGTTGTCCTTGAGCACGATGCGCTTGCCGCTGAGCGGCCCGTAGGGCGCACCGCGCACCTCGCTCTTCACCGCCCAGGCGTTGAGCGGGTTCTCCGATGCACCGGGACGGTAGCCGGGCGTGCGCGGATAGCGCACCGGCGGCAGATTGTCCGGGAGCTGGGTAAGGCGATCGTAGGCCTGCAGAGTGCCTTCCATCACCTCCAGGTACTCGCTGACCTCGCGCTCCGACATGCTCATGTGCAGGGAGGCGACGATGTCTTTCATTTGCTCGAGGGTCGGCCGCTTGACGGTTGCCATAGTGTTACCCGTGGGAGTTGGTGCGCTCGCGGCCGCCGCAGGTGCGACCGGTTGCGGAGTGCGGTATTCGGTGTATGCGGGTGGCGCCTGCGGGGCTGCGAGGCGCGGTGCGGCCGGGGCCGGAACAGCAGGCCGCTCGACCTGCGCGGGAATCTGCGGCGGGACCGGCGCCGCGCCGCGCGAGACGCGCGCGGCCCCCAGGCCGAGGATGTGGGCCAGCTGCCCGCCGCCCACCTCGCTCGTCGACAGTGTCTGGGCAATGCGCCCCTTTTCGAGCACGGCGATGCGCGTGGCCACGTCGAGCACGAGATCGAGGTTCTGCTCGACGATGATCATGGTCATCCCGGTGTCCGCGCGCAGGCCGGCGAGGATCTGGCCGATCTCCTGCACGATGGACGGCTGGATCCCCTCCGAGGGCTCGTCGAGCAGCAGCATCCAGGGGCTCGGCATCAGCGCGCGGGCCAGAGCCAGGAGCTGCTGCTCGCCGCCGGACAGTGCACCCCCGCGGCGATCGAGCAAATGCGTCAGGCGCGGGAACAGCGCCAGCACGCGGTCCAGCGCTTCGTGCTCGGTCTCTTCCGGGTCGTTGTTCCAGGCGAGCCGCAGGTTGTCCAGAGTAGTGAGCCCAGGCAGGATGCCGCGCCCTTGCGGAACGTAGGCGATGCCCAGCCGGTTGCGCGCGTGGGCCGGCTCGCGCGTGATGTCGACACCGTCCACAGAGATGCGGCCGGAGGTCACCGGCAGCAGGCCCATGAGCGCCTTGAGCAGGGTGGTCTTGCCCATGCCGTTGTGCCCGACGATGCCCAGCGCTTCGCCCGCCATCAGCGCGAGCGACACGCCGTGCAGCACCGGCACGGTACCGTAGCCGGCGCGCAGATCGCTCACCTCGAAGACAAGATCGGATGCGCGCTCCTGCGCCTCGGCGCCGGGATTCGGCTGGGGCATCACGGCGCTCATTGCGTGCGGTTCCCGATGTAGACCTCGCGCACCCGCGCATCGGCGAGGACCTGCGGCGCCAGTCCTTCGGTGAGGACCGCCCCCTGATGGAACACGGTGATGGTGGACCCGAGCATGCGCACGAACTCCATGTCGTGGTCGACCACGACCACCGACGCGCTCTGGTTGATCTGGCGGATGAGCACCACCAGTCTCTCCACCTCCGCGCCGGTGATCCCCGCCGCCGGCTCGTCCAGCAGTACCAGCCAGGGGTCCTGCGCCAGCACGATGCCGATCTCCACCATCTGCCGCTGGCCGTGCGCCAGCTCACCCACCTGACGCCGCGCGATGTCGGCCAGGCCCACTTCGTCGATCACGCGCTGCACCTCGGCCGTGCTGCGTGCCCAGCCATGGGCGCGACGCGCCGCAAGCCAGAGGTTCTCGGTCACGGTGAGCCCGTTCATCACCGACGGCACCTGCGTCTTGATGCCCACCCCCATGCGCACGACTTCATGGGGGCGCATCCCCACGACATCCGCGCCGCGGATGAAGACGCGCCCGTTGGCGCTGGTGAGCCGGTACTGCCCGGTGAGGCACTTGAAGAACGTGCTCTTGCCCGCGCCGTTGGGTCCGATCAGGCAGCGCAGCTCGCGTTCCCTCAAGGTGAAGTTGACGTGGTCCACGGCCGTCACACCGCCGAAGCGCATGGTGAGATCGATGGTCTCCACCACTGCATCGCTCATGGGCGCACCGCTCGCTGTGCCGGCAATCTTCCGCCTGTCCCGGGCGCCTCTGCAGACGCGCCCGACCCCCCGGGAGCATCGCGCCGCCACCCGGTTGCGGATTCCCCGCTGCGAACGGTGGTCGCGCGCTGCCTGACCCGCCCATGCCCCGCCCGCTGCACCCGGATGCGTGCGCGCCCGCGCCACCAACCTTGCAGCGCGGGCACCACGCCGCGCGGGATCGCGAGCACGACGACCACCAGGATCAGGCCCAGCAGCAGGGAGTTGTCGATGACCGTCTGCTCGCCGAGCAGCAGCTTGACCATGCCCAGCGCCATGGCGCCGAGCACGGGGCCGATCAGCGTGCCCACGCCACCCACGATGGTCCAGACAATCACCTCCGCCGCCGAGCGCAGGCTGAACACGCCGGGGGTGACGATCTCGGTCCAGTTGGCGAACAGGCACCCCGCCAGCCCGGCCATCGCGGCGCTGATCGTGAAGATGGCGGTCTTGTATGCGGGCACGCTGTAGCCGAGCAGTTCGCAGCGCGCCTCGTTCTCGCGGATTCCCACCAGCACGCGCCCGAACGAGCGCGCAAGGATCCAGCGGCTGATCAGGTAGCACCCGAGCAGCGAGACGGCGGCGATGTAGTACATCGGCACGCCGAACAGCGAGATCTCGGGCATGCCCGGCACATTCAGGATCGGAAAGCCGGGAATGCCGTTAAAGCCCCCGAGCCGGGCATCGCCGATGGCGTACTGGTCGCCGGCGGTCGCGCTCATGAACTTGAACAGGATCAGCGTCACCACCAGCGTGATCACCCCCATGTACACGTCGCTGATGCGGCCGTAGAACATCATCGCGCCGATCACAGCGGCCACCACTGCGGGGACGAGCACGGCGAGCAGTAACGGCACGGTGCTCTCGCCGATATTGATGACCGCGATCGCATAGGTGTAGGCGCCCAGCCCGAAGTAGGCGCTGTGGCCGAAGCTGAGCAGCCCGGCGTATCCCCACATCAGGCCGAGCGAGAGCGCGAACAGCGCCCAGATCAGCAGCACCGTCGGTGTATGCGTGTCGGCGAACACGGGCCACAGCAGCAGGACAGCGGCAGCAGCCAGGAACCAGCCCCAGCGGATCTGACCGATGGAAGGCCAGGCTTTCACTGGCTGTTCCGGAAGAAGCGCCCGCTGATGCCTTGCGGCATCAGGCGCAGCAGGATGATCGCCAGCGCCAGCATGGCGATCTCGCCGATCACGGGTGAATACGCGAAGGACACGAGCTGGCTGACTACCCCGAACAGGCCAGTGCTGGCCAGCGTGCCGGCGATCACCGCACCGGCACCGCCGGTGATCACCGCGATGAAGGCCTGCCCGATGTAGGCGCCGCCCGAGGCAGGCAGCAGGCCGGTAAGCGGAGCCAGCACCCCGCCCGCCAAGCCCGATAGTGCAGCGCCGATCGTGAAGGTGACCATGTATACGGTGCGGGGGTTGTAGCCCAGCGCCGAAGCGATCTCGGCGTTCTGCATGGCGCCGCGCGCGACCAGACCTAGGCGGGTATGGCGCAGCACCACCCACATGGCCACGTACAGGACCAGCGTCACCAGAATGATGAACAGGTTGTATCCGCCCATCTGGAACTCGCCGAGCTGGTAGCCCGGCAGGGGCGCGGCCACGCTCACCGCCGAGCTGCCGAAGATCAGCGTGACCAGCCCGATCAGCAGCAGGCTCAGGCCCCAGGTCGCGAGCATGGTGTCGATCATCCGCCCGTACAGGAAGCGGATGACCAGCCGCTCGATGATCAGGCCCACCAGCCCGACCACCAGCGGTGCGATCACGAGCATGGCGAACCAGATGTCGATCCCGGCCCGATCGCAGGCGAGCGTCGTGTAGCCGCCGAGCATGACGAACTCGCCATGCGCGAGGTTGATCACGCGCATCATGCCGAAGACGATCGCGAGCCCCGCACTGATGAGCGCTAGGAAGGCGATCATGTAAAGGATCTGGAGAACGACGACGGCGGCGTAGTCCATCAACTCGATCGAGATGTGGCGTGGTCTGACTAGGCTCGCTGGCGCGGGACTAGCGGACGTGGCATCCCCGCTGTCCCTCCCCCTTCAAGGCCTTCAAGGGGGAGGTCAGGAGGGGGATGGGTGCGCATGGCCTCTTGAACCCATCCCCACCCCGGCCCTCCCCTTGAAGGGGCCTTGAAGGGGAGGGAGGCTGCCACCGGCTCAGTCAACGCGTCTGCCCTTCAAAGAGGAGGGTACGGGATCGCGGCGAGTTAGATCTTCACCTCGAACTGCTTGTTCTCGTTCGGGTTCTTCAGCAGGTCGCAATA
>DAIQQA010000059.1:0-25617 GCA_036787045.1 Burkholderiales bacterium
TGACGCCCTTGCGCTTCGCTAATCCTTCGCCACCATCAGGCTGGATAGAGGACTTGCACCTCCAAGCTGTCAAACATGCTCGGCACACGTAACAATCCCCCGGCAGAGCCGGGGGGCCTCCCGCGTTAGCTAGAAGACAATCACGCCGCGAGCGTTTCGCGCCGCCTCGAGATCCGCGAAAGCCTGAGGCGCCTCGCCGATCGTGTAGCGGCGCGTGATCAGCTCGTCGAGCTTGAGCTTGCCCGCCATGTATAGCTGCAGCAGGCGCGGGAAGTCGACGCGCGGCACGCAGGAGCCGAAGTAGCTGCCCTGCAGGGTCTTTTCCTCGAATACCATGCTCATCGACTTGAACGAAGTGGTGTCGGTGGGCCGGGCCACGCCGACGACGATGGCCTTCCCGCCGCGGCGGATCGCGCGATACGCCGCCTCCACCAGCGCGCCAACGCCAACGCACTCGAACGCGTAGTCCGGCCCGCCAAGGGTGAGCTTCTTGAGCGTCCGGGTCGGGTCTTCGCCCGGTGCGATGGCCAGTGTGTCGGTGGCGCCGAACCGCTTGGCCATCTCGAGCTTCGCCTCCTGGGTGTCGATCGCGACGATGCGCTCGGCACCGGCGATAGCCGCGCCCTGGATGACGTTGAGACCCACGCCACCGCAGCCGAACACGGCCACGACCGAACCCGGTTCGACCCGCGCGGTGTTGAACACGGCGCCCACACCCGTCGTCACCGCGCAACCGACGAGCGCTGCACGATCGAGCGGGATGCCGGGGTCGATCTTCACCAGGTTGTCCACAGAGACGGTCGCGTACTCGGCCATCACTCCGCAGCCGGAAAAGATCCCGAGCGGATTTCCCGCGGCATCGCGGGTGCGTGGCGTTCCTTCCGGCGGGGTCGTCAGCGCCTTGCCCTGCTCCAGGCACAGCACCGGCCGTCCGGAGGCGCAGAACCGGCACTTGCCGCACATGTAGATGAAGGAGCACACGACGTGGTCGCCGACCACGAGCGAGGTCACGCCCTCGCCCACCTCGATCACCTCGCCCGCGGCTTCGTGGCCCAGTACGAGCGGCGGGGGCAGCGCGATCGTGCCGTTGGTGGCCGACAGGTCGGAATGGCAGACGCCGCAGGCGGCGATCTTCAGCTGACCTCGCCGCGCCCGGGTCCGTCCACGCTGATCGGCTCGACCACCACCGGCTTGTCGAGCTCGCGAAAGACTACCGCCTTGCCTGTGCGCGCCATCGTGCTCCCTCGAGACAGTCGGACAGCAGCCGAGTATAACGGCTCAGCCGCGCGGCGGACCGAGCCGCTCCAGGTTCTCTCCGCGCAAATGCGTCAGCAGCAGCTCACCTGAGGGCGAAACGCGGAACTCGCCGTAGCGCGCGCCGGCGTAATGCTGCGCATGGCCTTCCTGGAAGAAGAATGCGTTGGTCGCGAACTTCACGTGCCGGTCGCGGATCCGATAGCGCAGCAGCACCTCTCCCGCCGCGAGCGGCTCGCCGCCGTCCCGTCGCACGAACGATCCCACGCCGCGCTCGTCGAGCCTGACGACGATTCGCCCGTCGCGCGCGTCTTCCTGGGGTCCATGCCCGAACGCGTTGTCGGCCACCTTGAAGCGCAGGGCCATGTAGTCACCCTGCATCAGCGAGCGCGGATCCACCGGTGCCAACTCCAGCAGCACCACCGCGCCGTCCACGAGCTGGCGCTCGCGGCTGTGGATCGTGTAGTTGGTCGCGGCCAGCACGGCTAGCCCCGCGAGGATGGCGATCACCTTACGCATAGGCTTTCTCCGTCCGAACCGGCCACCAGCGGTGCAGGGCGAACCGCGCCGCGAGCAGCGCGACCCCGGTGCACGCGAGAAGGATCGACTTTTCGAGCAGCGTCGCGTGGAGCACGTAGTAGTAGTGCGCGAGGTAGCCGAGCAGCGCGATCACGCCGAAGCCGGCGAGCACCCGGTTGCCGTTGGCGTAGCCCACCACGAGGATGGCCGCGGCGGGGCCAATACCCGGGGCTTTGAAGGACGCGAGGCCCAGGATCGCCGCGCCGGCCAGTGCGATCGCACCGGGAGCCGAGGTCGGGGCGACCCCTTCGCGTTGGAGCAGCAGCACCACCGCCCAGAGCAGCACCGCTGCAGAAAGCAGCGCCCCGAGCCAGATCCCGATCGCGCCGCCGAGCGGACCGCTGCCCTGCCCGAAAAGCTCCCTCGCCAGCCATTCTCCGTGCATCACGGTCACCAGCAGCGAGGCGAGCGCGAGGCCGTAGCCGGCCGCCCGGATCACCGCACCCTTCACAGCATGATCGAACTCCCGCAGCCAGAGCCAGGCAAACGCCGCGGTAACGAGCGCCGGCGTCAGCGTGTGCAATCTGAGATCGCCGAGCGCGAGCGCCGCGGCGAAGACTCCGGTCGACACAACCCAGACGCGGTGCCCGAAGTGCGGGACGAGGAAGAAGAGCATGGCCTGGACCACCGCCATGAGCAGCGCCGTGGGCCAGAGCTCCGTGTCGAACCACTGCGCCAGGCCATAGCAGATCAGTCCCTGGCCCGCGAGGCTGACCGCGAAGCCGAACTGGCTCGCAAAATCCCCTTTCGGACGAAAACGGAAGATCGAGGCCGCGCCGGCGCACGCCAGGGCTCCCACGGCGATGGAAGCGAATGTGCTCTTCAGTACGAACTCGAACATCGCACCGACGAATCCGAAGAGAAACAGCGCGCCGATCCATCCCGCGATGCCGAGCATGGCACGCACGTACCATGGCGAGCGTTCTTCGGAGTGTGCCGGCAACTCGCCTGCGGCCAGGCCTCGCGCGACGAGCAACGCCCACAGCGATTCGCGGCTCGGTGCGGTCATGCCTGCTCCTCGCGCGCGATGCTCCTCAGCCACCAACCCGCGGCGGCCGAAAGCCCTATCACGATCAGCCCGATCAGCAGGAACGCCATGCCTTCGCCGTGGTCGAGCAGGCGCTCGCCGAGGAAGGTGGCTACGACCACGATGAGCGAAAGCGCCCCGCCGGCAAGCACGAAGATGTCCTGGATCCGGCGCCGGTAGACCAGGTAGGCGCAGCCGAGCCAGGCGAGCCAGGCGGGAACGCCGAGCCCGCTGGCGCTGCGCCAGTCCAGAATGTCGAACAGGGCAAGCGTCGTGGCGAGACCGCCGCTCGCAGTGGCCAGAACGCGCACGGCCCAGCGCTTGCGCAACCATTCCACGCCGGCCAGCGCGCACCCCTCCCAGACGGCGAGCGCAGCCGTGTTCAGGGCGAACAGCAACCAGAGCTGCCGCTCGGGGCCGAACAGGATCCCGAAGATGCCGCCGAATGTCTGGAAATAGAGGACGAGCGCGAGGTTGACGATGGCGATCCACACGATCCAGAGCGCGGCGAAGCGCCCGACCAGCACCCAGGGAAGGATCGCCGCCGCCCACGCTGCGAACAGCTCGAAGGTGTCGGCCCCGGTCTGGTAGATCTGGCCGATCAGCGCGAGGAGCGCTCCCGTCAACAGCGCCGCCGCGAGCAGCGCAGCACGCCCCGCCGCGCGCTCGAGGCCGAGCCACCAGAGCAAGCCGAGCGCCGCCACGATCGGGATCTCCGCGAGCGCGAACTTCGCGTACCGGCCCATGCCTTCCCAGTTGTAGGCGATGAAGAAGATCCCCGCCGCGGCGAGGAACCCCGTGCCGAGCCATAGCAGAAGCCGCTCGAGGAAGCCGTGCCACTCGTCCGCAGAGGGAAGCGCACCGGCCGCCTCGAGCGCCGCACGCAGGTTTTGCGGCGCGATGCGAGCCTGCTCGACCCAATCGAGAATCTCGTTGCGTGCGTCGGCCATCGCTGTCTTCCGTCTCTGAGCAAAAGACAATCTCTAAACGCCAAGGACGCAAAGGAAAACCAAGGGCATTGGCATACAGGTGGTCGGCGTCTGCATTGTTTCGTCCCAGTCGAGCGCTACCCTGCCCAGATCTTCGTCCTGTTTCTTTTCCTTGGCGTCCTTTGCGTACCTTGGCGTTGAGAGTCTAAGTCAGTCCGAGGTCGTCATGACTCATCCGGGCTAGGCATGCGCGCGATCCGCCCCGAGCACCCGCGGCAGCGTCGCGCTGATCGACCCGGCGAGCAGGGCATGGGCCAGATCGTCCATCGCGGTGGGCTCTGCGTTGACGATGACGACCTTCGCGCCGGCCGCCCGCGCGGCCGGCACCGCACCGGCGATGGGGTAGACCTGCAGGCTCGTCCCGACGGCCAGGAACACGTCGGCCTCCTGCGCGGCCTGCAGCGCCCGATCGATCACCTCCGGGACGAGCTGCTGTCCGAAGGAGATGGTCGCGCTCTTCAGGATGCCCCCGCACGCGGTGCAGGGCGGGTCTTCCTCGCCGGCGCGCACCCGGTCGAGCACCGCCGGCATCGGTCCGGTCCAGCCGCAGTCCCAGCACACGACCTTGCGCATCGTGCCGTGCACTTCGATGACGCGCTCGGGCGAGTTGCCGGCGAGCTGATGCAGCTCGTCGATGTTCTGGGTGACCAGCGCGTGCAGCTTGCCGCGGCGCTCGAGGGCGACCAGGGCCATGTGCCCCGCATTTGGTCGCGCGTGCCACGCCGGATGCTCGAGGCGTGAGCGCCACGCCGCCTTGCGCACGTCCGGATCCGCGAGGTAGTGCTGCAGCGTGGAGAGCTTCTCGGCCGCCGGATCGCGGGTCCACACGCCCTGCGGCCCGCGGAAGTCGGGAATGCCCGAGTCGGTGGAGATGCCGGCACCGGTCAGCACGACCACGCGCCGCGCTTCGTCCACCCAGCGCCTTGCGCGCTCGATGAGCCCTTGGTCCACGGTGGCTTCGGATTCGGTGAGGTGAAGACGGCAGTCTAAACCAGCGCGATGGTTTCGACCGTGCCGGCCGCCTCAGCGTGCGGGCACACGGTTAGACAGGAGGCAGCGGAATGCAGACTTTAGCCGACGTCCGCAATGAACTCGGACAACAGCCGATTGCACGCCTCCGGCGCGTCGATCATGGTGAAGTGTCCCGCGCCCGGAACGATCTCGATACGTGAGCCGCGCACGCACCGTCGGACCAGATCCAGCCACGGGGTGCTCTGCCCGGGCTCGAGGCGCACGCGCCTGCGCTCGCTGTTCAGGTGCGTGCTCTGGATCGCGAGCAGCGGCACGCGCACGCTGGCCAGCACGCCGGTCAGCTCTCGAGCCTCCCACTCGACCATCGCGGGAAACAGGCTCGAAATAACGTCCGGCGGGAAGCGCACCGCGCGCTGCATGATCCGATCGCCTTCCTCAGTGGCAGGCAACAGGGCTTCGCTGAAGAGCGCCCGTGCGAAGGCCTCGCCGCCAACGGATGCGATATGGCTGCGCACCACGCCTGCGGCCTGCGGATCGGCGCCGAGCCAGCTTCCGTCCACCAGAATCAGCCCGCCGACCCGCGCGGGCGCATGCCGATAAGCCTCGAGGACAACGCGGCATCCCATGCTGTGCCCCACCAGAACGGCGCGCGTCAGATCCAGCGCATTCAGCAGGGCAGCGACGTCGCGGCCGTAGGTCTCGATCGTGCAATCGCCAGGGCTGCCGCTGGACGCGCCGTGCGCCCGCAGATCGCAGGTCACGACGGTGCGCTGCGCCGCGAAGCGTTGCGTCTGGTGCCGCCAGTCGTCGTGCGCGCAGGTGAAGCCATGCACCAGGACCAGCGGCGGGGCTCCAGCGCCGGTCCGGTCGTAGTAGATGCGCGCGGTATCGAGCTCGAGAAAAGGCATCCCGGCACAGCCTCTCAGGCCTCTGCGGTACGCGGGATCGTCGGCAGGTGCGCGCCGATCACCGACAGAAACGCCGCCGGCTCCAGCGGTTTCTTGACCAGGGCGCGCACACCGCAGCGTTTGGCATCCTGCTCGTTGAGCGCTTCGCTGTAGCCGGTGTACAGGACGATCGGAAGGTCGGGCCGCATCAGCTTGAGGTGGCGTGCGAGATCCAGCCCGGTGCCCCTGGGCATGGTGTAGTCGGTGACGACCAGATCGAAGCCGGCGGGATCGGACGCGAGCAGCTCGCGCGCTTCCTCCGGATTCGACTTGACGACCACGGTGAGCCCCCAGCTCTCGAGCAGATCGGCCATGAACTCGCCGACCATCTCCTCGTCCTCCACGACCAGCACCCGGCCGGCGAGCCGGGTCTGCAGGCGGCTCGCGTCTTCGCGTGCCGGCGACTGCTGCTCGACAGATGCCGTCTTGCCCGCCAGCGACGGCAACAGCACGCGGAAGCTCGCGCCTTTGCCCGGCGCGGTGTCCACCACGATGTGCCCGCCGTGCTCGTGCACGATTCCGTGCACGGTGGCGAGCCCCATTCCGCTGCCCTTGCCTACTTCCTTGGTGCTGAAGAAGGGCTCGAATATCCGGTCGAGCACGTCCGCGGCGATGCCCACCCCCGTGTCGCGCACCCACAGCTCGACGAGACGCTCCCCGTGCACCCGGCTGCGGCACGACGTGCAGATCTCCTCCGGCTGCTCGATCAGCCGCAATCCGACGTCGATCGTCCCGCCGGCCGGCATCGCATCGCGGGCATTGATGCACAGGTTCAACAGCACCTGGCCCATCTGCACCGGGTCGAGGCGTACCGCTGGAAGGTCCGGGGCGAAGTCGGTCCCCAGATCGATGGTGGTCGGCAGCGTCGAGCGCAGCAGCTTGATGGATTCCTTGACCAGCGGCGCCAGATGCAGCGGCCGCGGTTCGCCGCGCCGGCCTCGGCTGAAGGTCAGCATCTGCTGAATGAGGTCGCGCGCACGGGTGGAGGCGAGGTGCGCCTGCTCGAGGTATTTGCCGAGGCGGGCGTCGCGGTGGCTCGCCCGCCGCTCGCCAGCCAGCGCGAGGTAGCCCATGATGCTGGTCAGGATGTTGTTGAAGTCGTGAGCGATGCCGCCGGTCAGGTGTCCGATCGCCTCCATCTTCTGCGCCTGCCGCAACTGCGTCTCCAGACGCTCGCGCTCGGCCTCCGCCTGCCTGCGCCGTGTCAGGTCGCGCACGATCACCAGCACGTGCGGGCGGCCCTGGTAGTGCATGCTCGCCCCGCGCACCTCGATCTCGACCGGCCTGCTCTCGCGCGTGAGCGCCGTGCACTCCCGCTGGAACATATGCCCGTCCGCAACACCCATGGTCAGCTCGCGGCACATGTTGGCGCCTCCGGTGCCCAGCACCTCGTCCGGCTGCCTGCCCAGGACCTCCTCGCGCCGGTAGCCGAGCAGCGTCAGGAACGCAGGGTTGGCGTCGGCGATGCCGCCTTGCTCGTCGAGCACCAGCATGCCGTCCACCGATGCGTTGAAGATGGAGCGATACTGCAGCTCGCTCGCGCGCAGCGCCTCCTCGGCGCGCTTGCGGGCCGTGATATCGGTGGCCACGCCGCACACTGCATAGGGCTGGCCCAGCGGATCCAGCAACGGGAATTTGCTGGAGAGGAACGTGGTCGGCTCGCCATCCAGCACGATCGTCTCCTCGAACTCGGCCGATGCCCGCCGTTCGAGGACCTGTTGGGTATTGGCCCGCACCTGGACCAGCACGTCCGGCGGCAGCAGCTGAGCGTCGAGCGTCCCGATCAGCTGCTCGGCGCTCTTGCCGTGCACCACGCAGAAGCGGCGGTTGACGAACAGGAAGCGGCCTTCCAGATCGCGGATGAAGATGGGCGTGGGGGTGTGGTCCAGCACCTGCCGCAAGCGCAGCTCGCTCGCCTCCAGCTGCTTCTCGGCCTCCCGCAGACGGGTCAGGTCGCGCACATGCGCGACGACCCGCGGCCGGCCGTCCAGCTCGATCGCCTGGAGCTGCACGAGCGCTTCGAAATTGAGGCCATCAACCGCCTGCAGATAGCCCAGCAGCGACTGCGGCAGGCCCTCGAGGGCGGCGGCGATCGCCTGCTGCAGACCTTGACCCGAGTCCAGCCCGTCGGGCTGCCGGGCCGGCAGCAGCTCCGCCGCGGGCTTGCCGATCAGGGCGACGCGGGAGCAGCGGAACAGAGCAACCGCCTGCGCGTTGCAGTCCTCGACCGACAGGCCCTCGCTCAGCACCAGCACGGCTTTATTCTGCGCCGCGAGCAGCTGCCGGTATGCGTCGTCGTCCCTGGCGAGTTGCCGCTTCGGGGTCGACGCGGGCGCCCGGCCATCGTAGATCGCGCTGGACTGCATGGCTGGGCTAGGCGTGTTCACGGCCCACGGGCAGGTTGGCGTGCAGGGCGCTCATGAGCACCTCCGGATCGAGCGGCTTCTTCACCAGCGCGCACACACCGCAGCGGGTCAGCTCTGCCTGCGGCAGGTTTTCGCTGTACCCGGTGTACAGGATCACCGGCAGCCCCGGGCGCAACGCGGTGATCTTGCAAGCCAGCTCCAGGCCGGTGAGCTTCGGCATGGTCTGATCGGTGATGACCAGGTCGAAGCGTCCCGCAGCGCTCGCCACCAGCTCGCACGCCTCCAGCGGATTGGTCTTGACCGTCACATCGAGCCCCCAGGTCTTCAGCAGCTCGCCCATGAACTCCGCAACCAGGCGTTCGTCTTCCACCACCAGCACGCGACCCGCCAGCCGGGACCGGTTCTTCTGCCCGCTCGGCCGCCCGCGCGCAACCCGCCTCGCGGGGATGGTGTCCTGCACGAGGGCGTTGAACAGGATGCGGAAGGTGGTCCCCCGACCGAGGGCGGTATCCACGACGACGTGTCCGCCGTACTCGTGGACGATGCCGTGCACGGTGGCAAGCCCCATGCCGCTGCCCTTGCCGACCTCCTTGGTGGAGAAGAACGGCTCGAACATCCTTTCCACCACCTCGGGGCGGATGCCGGAGCCGGTGTCGCGGACCGCCAGCTCGACCATGCGCTGCGCCTGCACGCGCTTGCGGCAGGAGGTGCAGGTGCAATCGACCGCCTCGACCGTGCGCACGCTCACGCCGATCGTGCCCGAGCCGCGCATCGCGTCGCGCGCGTTGATGCAGAGGTTCATCAGCACCTGCTCCACCTGCACTGGGTCAAGCAGGACAGCCGGCACCTCGCTGTCGAGCTCCGTCTCGATCTCCACCGTGGCGGGCAGCGTGGAGCGCAACAGCTTGACCGTCTCCCGGATCAGCGGCGGCAGCGACAACGCGCGCGGCTCGCCGCGCTGCCCGCGGCTGAAGGTCAGCATCTGCTGGATCAAATCGCGGGCACGGGTCGAGGCCAGCCGCGCCTGTTCCAGGTACTTGCCGAGCTTGGGGTCTTCCAGGCTGCCCTGGCGCTCCGCGGCCAGCACGATGTAGCCCATGATGCTGGTCAGGATGTTGTTGAAGTCGTGGGCGATGCCCCCGGTCAGGTGTCCGATCGCCTCCATCTTCTGCGCCTGCCGCAGCTGCTCCTCGCTGCGGCGCAGCGCCTCTTCGCGCTGCTTGCGCTCGGTAATGTCGCGCAGCATCGCCAGCAGGTGCGGCTTGCCTTTGTAGCTGATCGGCGAGCCGTGCACCTCGACGAAGAAGTGCGACCCGTCCTTGCGCAGGGATCGGGCGTCGGACCGGAACGGCCGCCCCGCACCGACGTCGGCCAGTAACGCCTGGAAGATCTCCACGCTTTCGGGTGGAATGAACATCGACGGGTTGCGCCCGAGAACCTCGTCCCGTGAATAGCCGTGCATGGCCAGGAACGCCGGGTTGACGTCGACGACCCCACCCTCGGCGCTCCACATGATCATCCCGTCAAGCGAGGCGTTGAAGATCGTGCGGTACTGCTCCTCGCTGTTGCGCAGTTCCTGGCTGGCGCGTGTGCGCTCGATCTCCGTCACCACCCGGGCCGAGAAGATCTTCAGCATCGACTCGAACAGCCCCGGGTTGGCTATCGGCTTGCGCGACAGCACCGAGATGATCCCGATCGAGTTGCCATGTACGTCGTTGAGCGGCAGGCCTGCGTAGCTGTCCAGCCCCCAGGTCTTGAAGTCGGTGTCCTCCGGGAAGTGCCGGGCCAGAGCCGACGGGTAAACCCGGTACTGCTGACCGACCACCGTCTCGCACGGCGTGCCGGCGATCGGGTACTCGAAGTCCCGGATCATGCGGCCGTCCGAGTAGAACGCCAGCATCCGCAGGCGCGACGGTTGGCCGGCGATCGGCAGAGCAACGAATGCGATGTCGACGTCGAGAATCGTCGCCAGCGCCCGCACCAGCTCCTCGAACACATTCTCTCCGCCGGCAGCCGAGACGGCGAGCGCCCCGCGCCGCAGCGCGTCCTCCGCGAGCTTGCGCTCGGTGATCTCGCGGGTGAATGCCAGCACGCGCTTCTCGCCTGCAATGACCGCCGACTTCAGGCACACCTCGTCCCAATGCAGGCTGCCGTCCCGGCTCTTGCGATGCCACTCGAAGCGCAGCGGCTTGCCGCGCTTGGCCTCGTCGATCAGGCGCAGGGCTTCTTCCTCGACGTACGGGTACACCCCCGAGCTGATGTCGCCGATGCGGATGCGCTTGATCTCCTCACCGTCGTATCCGTAGTGCTCGCAGGCCTTGGGATTGGCGTCGATGATCGCGCCCGTGTCCCAGTCGTGCACGAAGATCGCATCCTCGGCTGCCTCGAAGATGGCTCGATAGCTTTCTTCGGAGACACGCCGTGCGTCCTCGGTACGGGTGCGTTCGATCTCGGCCGCGGCGCGCGCGGCGAAGATCTTGAGCATCGACTCGACCAGCTCGCGGTCCGCGAGCGGCCGTTGGGAGAGCACTGCAATCAGACCAAGCGCACGGCCATGCGAATCGTTGAGCGGATAGGCGGCATAGCTCTCGATAGCGAGCCGCTTGAACATGCGGTCCTCGGGATACATGCGCCGCACGCCCTCGGGCACCAGCCGGAAGTCCTGCCCGACCACCGTGCCGCAGGCCGTGCCGGGCAGCGCATACTCGATGTTCTCTTCATAGCCGCTTTCGGTATATACGGCCAGCGTGCGTACGTGAGTGTTCTCGGCACTGGTGCACTCGGCAATGAAGCAGCACTCCACCCCCAGGGTAGTGGCCAGGTACCGGGTCAGCTCCTGGTACAGCGCGTCGCCTTCGGCTGTGGAGACGGCCAGCGCTGCGCTGCGCAGCGCCTCTTCGCTGCGCTTGCGGCGCGTGATGTCGGTGGCGATCCCGCAGATGGCGTACGCCCTGCCGTGGTCGTCGAGGAGCGGGAACTTGGTGGCGAGGTAGGTGCAGGGCCTGCCGTCCACGATGAGGTGTTCCTCGATCTCCATCGGCGTGCCCTGCTCCAGCACGCGCCTGTCGTCTGCGCGCAGGCGAGCCACCACCTCGGGCGGGAACACGTCCGAGTCGTAACCGCCGATCAGCTCGCTCTCCGAGCGTTGAAACATCTCGCAGAAGCGGCGGTTGACATAGGAGTAGCGGCCGGTCGCATCCTTGATGAACACGACCGCAGTGGTGTTCTCCAGCACCTGGCGCAGGCGCGCTTCGCTGGCCTCCAGCGCACGGTCCACCCGCCTCAGCGAGGAGATGTCCCGCAGCCGCAGGCTCACCCAGCTGGCGTGCTCCGGATGCAGCTCGAGGTGGACCAGCACGTCCACCCCGTCGCCGCCACGGCGCCGGAACTGCCATAGGAAACACTGCGGCAGATCCACCCGGCCAGCCGCTCTATGGCGGTCGAACTCAGTCTGGGAGGCGATCCCGTCCGGCTGCGCCGCGGGAAGCAGGGACGCGAGCGGCGTGCCGACCAGCTCGCCGTGTGGATAGCCAAGTAGCTCCGCCGCCTCGACGTTGCACGCCTCTACCCGCTCGGAGAGGATCAGTTCCGCTGCGCGCTCCCGACGCACCATTGGCGGTGAGCTTTCGTCGACGAGGCGCATCTTTCCCATCATCGTTCACGTCCTGTCATAGCGGTGTGGCGCCAAGTTTAGCGCCCAGGAAGGGGGTCGGCGGGGACTTTTACCCGGCGGAAACCATTGAAACAAGGCGGAAACAAAAGGCCGTGAGGCGTGAGGCGTAAGGCGGGAGGCGAGTCAACGGCGAGGTTCGAAGGAGGGGGGGACAGTGCAAGGTGAATCAGCAAAGAGCACCCTCTCCCCCCCTGCCGGGGGAGAGGGCTAGGGTGAGGGGGCAGGGTTGAGACACCTCACGCCTCACGCCTCACGCCTCACACCTCACGCCTCACCGGCACGAACATATACCCCGCCCCCCGCACGGTCCGGATCACCTGCGGCGTGTCCGGGTCCTCCTCGATCTTCTTGCGCAGCCGCGCGATGCGGATGTCGATGCTGCGGTCGAAGGGCTCCCACTCGCGGTTGCGGGTGAGGGTGAGCAGGCGGTCGCGGGAGAGCACCTGATTGGGGTGCTCGGCGAACACCCGCAGCAGGTCGAACTCCATGCTCGTGATCGGGATCTCCTCCCCGGCGCCGGTGAACAGCTGGTGCGTATCGAGGTCGAGCAGACAGCGTCCCACGGGCAGCCGCTTGGAAGCGCTCGGCGCCGGTGCGGCGCCGCTCTGCGGCTGCGCACTGCGCGCCTGCACGCGCCGCAGCACACTCTTCAGGCGCGCCCGCAGCTCGCGCGGGTCGAAAGGCTTGGCCACATAGTCGTCGGCGCCCACCTCCAGCCCCACGATGCGGTCCACCACTTCGCCAGCGGCCGTCACCATGATGATGCCCACGTCGTGATGCTGGCGCAGATACCGCGCGAGGGTCAGGCCATCTTCGCCGGGGAGATTGAGGTCGAGCAGCACGACATCGGGCACCCTGCGCCGCAACGCTGTGCGCATCTCGTCGCCCGAGCCCGCCTGCGCGACGTCGAACCCGTGGTTGGAGAGGTACTCGACGATCATGTCGCGGACCTCGGCGTCGTCGTCCACTACGAGGATGCTTCCGCTGCCTGACATGGTGTCCCCCGAATCATCGACCAGCGTTGGGATTATAGCCGCGTACCGGCTCCGCGCATCCGCCACGTCCGTACGGCGCGGACTGCGGATACAAAGCGGATACAAACTGTTTCCGATCCGACAATCGCGGAATACAGCACCTGCGTAATCTGCCGACCCATGCCGGAGACGGCACCACCCGGCACCGAACCACGACCACGCAGAAGGAGACAGCCATGTTCCACGATTTCGACGAAGAGGTCTTCCTCGGTCCCGAGACCACCGTGTCGCTGCACTTCGACTCCGGCTTCGGCGACGACTCCCAGGACTGGGACATCGCCACCGGCGAGGCGCTGGAACGTGCCGAGCGCAGCGCCTGGGCACGTCACGCAGTACGGGGCAACGGCTTCGGCGGCGCAACCGGAGTCTACGACGAAGGCGACGAGGACCGGAGCCGGGACCTGCGCGAGGCTGTCCGGCATGTACTGGCGGTGTCCTGGGACTGAGGCGAGCGGCCAGTTTCGTTCACCGGTTTGTGAGGAGCTCACCATGTTCGAGATCAACGTCCGGCACGCCAAAGGTTACGAAGACGACTCGTTCGCCGCGAACGAGCGCGAGTATCCGCTCGAGGACATGCGCGCGCCGGCCGGTTTCCACGGCATCGTCGGCCGAAGCGCCGTGCTGCGTGCGGCGCTCCAGGAGGTCGAGCAAGTCGCCGACAGCGACGCGACGGTACTGGTGACAGGCGAGAGCGGCACCGGCAAGGAGCTGATCGCCGGCGCGATCCACGCCGCCAGCCCGCGTCGCGAGCGCGCGCTGGTCAAGGTGAACTGCGCCGCAATGCCCGCCAATCTGATCGAGAGCGAGCTGTTCGGGCACGAGCGCGGCGCCTTCACCGGCGCGACGCTCAAGCGCGAGGGCCGCTTCGCAGTGGCCGACGGCGGCACGCTGTTCCTGGACGAAGTCGGCGAGCTCCCGCTCGAGTTGCAGGCCAAGCTGCTGCGTGTGCTGCAGGAGGGGGAGTTCGAGCCGGTGGGCAGCTCACGCACCCGCAGGGTGAACGTGCGCGTGGTCGCCGCGACTAACCGCGATCTCGCGGCGGCGGTCCGGGCGGGGCGGTTTCGCGAGGACCTCTTCTACCGCCTGAACGTATTTCCGATCCGCCTGCCGGCGCTGCGCGAGCGCAGCGAGGACATTCCCGCCCTGGTGGACTTTTTCGTGCAGCGCTTCGCGACACGGTTGTGCCGAAGCTTCGAACCGGTCTCGCCAGAGAGCGTCCGGCGGCTTCAGGCCTATCCCTGGCCCGGCAACGTGCGCGAACTGCAGAACGTGGTCGAGCGCGCGGCCGTCGCATCGCGCGACGGGCGGCTCGACTTCGCTCGCGCGCTGCACGGTGGCGCCGTGCCTCAGCCCGTCGTCCAAGCCACCGCGCAAGGGCGCGTGTTGACGGTGAAGGAGCTGGAAGAGATCGAGCGCACCAACCTGCTGCTCGCTCTCGAAACCACCGGGTGGCGCGTCTCGGGAGACAACGGTGCGGCAAGGCTGCTGGGTATCAACCCCTCGACGCTCGCCTCGCGCATCAAGGCGCTGGGCCTGCGCCGGCCGCACGATCCGGAAGCATCGGCGCAACCGCTGCACCCACTGGCCCCGCGCCTGCGTCCGGCGGGAAACACCATGAAGGAGCTGCACTATGCTTAACGCACCGGCCTGCTCAACATCCGGCGAGCATCACAGCACCGTGATCTGCCTGCATAGCAGCGCGGGATCGCCGCGGCAGTGGCACCCGCTCGGCGAGCGTCTCGCCGGACGCTATCGCGTCGTCTCCCCCGGCTTGATCGGGTACAACGACGGCCCGCCGTGGTCGGGGGACCGGCCCCTCTCGTTGGATGAGGAGGCGGCGTGGATCGAGCGGTGGCTGGACGGCGCCGGCGCGCCCGTGCATCTGGTCGGACATTCCTATGGCGGGGCCGTCGCGCTGAAGGTCGCGCAACGCCGGCCCGACCGGGTCCGCAGCCTGGTCCTGTACGAACCCGTGCTGTTCCGACTCCTCACCGGCGACGCGCTGACCGAGATCGTGGGGCTCGCCGGTGCAACCGAGCAAGCCTGTCAGGCTGGCGATCCAGCGGCGGCCGCACGCACGTTCGTCGACTACTGGTCCGGGCAGGGCACCTGGAGGCGCATGTCCGCCGCGCAACAAGGCGGCGTCACGCAACGGATGCATAAGGTGGTTGCCGAGTTCCATGCGCTGTTTGCAGATGGCACTCCGGGTTCGGGCTACGTCCGGCTGTCGATGCCGATCCTGTTTCTGAGCGGCACGCTGACCCGCGCGCCGATCGCGCGCATCGCACGCGTGGTGCAGAGCTTTATGCCCGGGGCGGGCCGCATTGAAATGCCGGGACTCGGACACATGGGACCGATCACGCACCCGGACGCGGTCAACGCACTGATCGCGCTGTTCCTCGATTCGCAGCAGCGCGACTCCGGTGCGCAGCGGCAAGCCGAGCTGGCGCAGGCGGCCTAAACATCGCTCCTCGCAGAGGACGCAGCCGAGCACACTGGAGCTTGTCATGGAGAAAAAGGAACTGCTCGGCCGCCCCATCAACGGTGGTGTCATCATCACCTAGCTTCGGAGTCGCATCATGTTGTTCAGAATCCTCGCCGGCCTGCTCGCCCTTGCGCTCGTGCAAGCACCCGCGGCCGTTGCGGACAACACCATCCGCTTCACCATGGACGCCGGAAAGAAGCGCGCCGAATTCAGGCTGAACGGCAACATCGAGTGCATCCTGGAGAACGACCGGATCACCTGCGACCCCACCACGAGCTGAGGCGCCCGGGCGCAGCGCTGGATTTCCTCCCTCCCTCCCTCCCTCCCTGCTTCGACCCGCCTCCCGGCGGGTTTCTTTTTTACTCCCCAGCACGCTGAGGAAACACGATGTCAAGAACCAACGGTCCGCAGGGCTCCGGGGGGGTTGGCGATGCGCGGCTCACCGGTGCAGGGGATGGGTGCAGGAAGCGGAACGCCAGCCGCTTTCCGCATCTGGTGTCGGCTCGTGGTACGTTTGCATCTCGCATCCCCTGTGGGAGCCGGGAGAGGTCCTGCCAACCCTGGACAGGAGCTCGCAGATAAGGCGGCTGACGTTGAGATGGCGTGTAGCGGGTCAGGAGTGGCAAGCACTGACGCTTTTCCGGCGGTTCAGAAGCGCGGTCGCTTTGGGCATGCTGTCGGAGAAGCACATCTGAACCGATGACCCGGGGCGCAGATCGGCACCGGAAGCGGTCATGTCTCGCCGGTGCGGCACTTCTCGGCCTGGCGCTGGCTGGATGTGCGACCACTCCGCTGGCGCCCTATTCCACTGCGACGCCTGCTATGGTGCTGACGCCCGTTGCCCAGGCTGGCATCGCGGACGGCCGCGGCCGTTTTCGTGAGATCTTCTGCGCAGTGCTCGGTGCGCGCTCCCGGACCGCTACCGCCGCCCTCTCCTGCGACCAAGCCCTGGTGCGGCTCGACGACGAGCCATCAGGGACAGGAGCGCCGGTCGACCTCGCTGCGTCCCGCGGTGCATTCACGGTCGTCTACGTGCTCGGCCTCTGGTCGGACTGCGCGGACCAGACCCTGCGCGCCCGCACCGAGATGAATGACTACCTCGCCCGCTTCGGTTTCCACCTGGAGGCTCTGAAGGTCAGCGGCATCTCCGGCACTAGACACAACGCGCACCTCATCCGCGACGCGCTGGAAGCCGAACCCGAACTCGGCACCACGCGCCGCGGGGGTACGAGCCCCTACGCGGTAATACGCCAGTTGGCCGACCAGAGTGCCTTCCCGCGGGCGGAGATGCTGGAGGCGGCGTTGCGGTTCATCGAAGAGGATCTGCGCGCCGGTGCTTCTACCCCATAGATCCTCACCGCAGACACGCCGAGGCGCATACGAAAACTCTGGCCTCGCCGGATCCCTTGTGTCGTGTTGTCACTGTTTGGCGCAGGTCGGGCGCTCCGTTACGCTCACAGCCACGAACCGCCAACATGGCGAACGGCACAGTGACGCTGACGGGGCCTCAAAGCAGGTCGCGCACGATCAAGGCAGTCAATCCGCTCGACCTCAAGACGGTCCAGGTCGGGATCTGGTGGACATGACCTACAGAGGGGCCCTGGCCGTTTCGGTGCGACCGGTCGACAAGCAGTAGACGCGATCAGGCGTCCTGCGCCAGTCGTATTCCCATGAACTGCCAGCGCGCCCACGGGTAGAAGAAGTTGCGGTAGGTAGCGCGAATGTGGGATCGAGGCGTCGCGCAGGAGCCGCCGCGCAGCACCATCTGGTTCACCATGAACTTGCCGTTGTACTCGCCGACCGCCCCTCCAGCAGGACGATAACCCGGGTACCCGAGGTAGGCGCTATTGGTCCACTCCCAGACATCGCCGTACATCTGCTGCAAGCCGTCTCCACTGCCGCCTGTGGCGGGATGAAAGCGCTTCGACTCGACGAGATTGCCCGCGACCGGCAATCCGGCAGCCGCCGTCTCCCATTCCGGCTCGGTCGCTAGCCGAGCGCCGGCCCAGCGCGCGTAGGCATCGGCTTCGTAGTAGCTGACGTGACACACCGGCTCGTCGGGATCAAGCTCGCGGATGCCGTGCAGAGTGAAAACGCGCCAGCGCCCGCCAGCGCGCTGCCAGTACAGCGGTGCGGTCCATTGCTGTGAGGCACGCGCATCCCAGCCGTCCGACAGCCATAGTCTGGGGCGCTCGTAGCCGCCGTCGTCGATGAAAGCGAGATACTCTCGATTGGTCACCAGGCGCGAGGCAAGCTGGAACGGGTTCACGTAGACGCGGTGTCGGGGGCGCTCATTGTCGAATGAAAAGCCGTCTGCCCCGTGACCGATCTCGCGCACGCCGGCCGGGAACGCGATCCAGCGCAGCGGGCCGGGCTCGGTGCCCGAGCTTTCCGGCGCGGGCGCGTACGCCGGCCCGAGCGGATTGCGCGACAGCAGATGCTTCAAGTCGGTGAGGATCAGCTCCTGGTGCTGCTGCTCGTGGTGCAGGCCGAGCTCGAAGGTCTCCAGGTCCCGTTCCGTCGGATTGGTCGTCCGCGACCACCGCGCGATGGATTTGTCCACGTGCCGCCGGTAGGCATGCACATCGTCGAGGGCTGGCCGCGAGATCAACCCACGCTCGGGCCGAGCGTGGCGCTCTCCGATACCCACGTAGTACGAGTTGTACAGGAACCGGAAGCTCGGATCGAAGTGGCGGTAGCCGTCGAGGCCCTGCTCGAGAACGAAGGTCTCGAAGAACCAGCTCGTGTGAGCGAGGTGCCATTTCACGGGGCTCGCGTCGGGCATCGACTGTAGGGCGCAGTCCTCGGCCGAGAGGTCCACGCACAACGCTTCCGTCGCGCTGCGAATCTCCCCGTAGCGGGCGAGCAGATGCGCGAAGCGTTCGTCGATAGGGCTGGACACACGAGCCCGAGTGGATGAAGTGCGCCGCATGGGTCCTCCTGATCGATCGGGTCGACCCGATTGTGCCACGCGATGCCGATCCGGGTCATGCAGCCGTGCCGAAGACTGGTCCACACCGAGCTCGCGCGGCAGCCTGCACGCCCCGACGCTCCATCCGCTACCATGTCGACGGCGACGCTCGTCTTACATGCATCTCACACCGGGGAGGAGAGACACCATGTTCGGGAACGCGAGGAGATCCATCACGCTGCTCGTATCGGCGATTGCCCTGGCCATCCCATCCGCCGCTTGGGCTGCCAAGCTCGAGGGCGAGTATCAGGGAACCGGCAACAGCTTCTTCGAGAAGCTCAGCTTCAGGCCGGGCGGAAAAGTGCGAGTGACCTTCATGGGGATGACCAAGGTCGGCACGTACGAAATCGAGGACAAGGAGGTCCTGATCACGGTCGGGAACGAAACCAACGTGTTCACTCTCGACGAGCAAGGCTGTGTGGTGGGCGGCGGGCTGCTCGGCAAGTACTGCAAGGGCGGCGAAGGTAAGGCGGCCAGAGGGAAACACCCCGAAAAAGGCGGCAGCAAAGCCGTCAGGCTCTCGGGAGTCTACAAGGCCGGCAATCCCGACATGACCATCGCGCTCGACTTCAAGACGGAAGACAAGGTTCGCATCACGGTGTCCGGGACCAAAGCGAAGAAGGAGTCGAGGGAGGCGAAGTACACGGTGGTCGGCGATCGCGTCACCATCACCGATCCGGACGGAGGACAGCCGCTGATCCTCACCCGCAACGGCAACACGCTCGAGGGGGCGCCCGAGGGCGACGACATGAAGATCAAGTTCGTCAAGAAATAGGCACCGGCGCCCGGCGGCTCATCCGAGCGCCGCACGCCGGGCGTCCCGCCGACAGACGGCACCGACCGATCGCGACGAGCACGGCCAGTCCCGCTGCCAGCCGAATCGTCAGGACAACGACTGCCGGCGCATGAGCTGTATACCGCCGATGCAATCCGAAAGCCACAGCGAGCGAACGTGTGTGCCGAACCCGCTGATGTGCCGCAGCACAGGCTGGGGCACAGAACCGAAGGCACCCGCCGGCACCCCGAACGGGCGATGCAGAGCCGCACCGGGAATGCATGCGATCGACAACCCTGCCGATGGTGCGTCGAGCCAGTCGTCCGCGCCGGGGGCGGCTGGATGACTGGAGACCAGGCCTGCGACCACGCAAACGAGCACCGTCAGCATGCACCAGTGCGCGATGGTTTCCGGGAGTCGCATCCGAACACTCTGCTTCAGTACCAGTCCAGCTCGAGCAAATGGCAGATGGCGTCGTGCAATGTCACACCAGCGTCCCCCGCAGGCTCGTCCTCAGCCAGGGTGCCCGCCGGGACACCGCGGGTGCGCGGTGCGCGTCGCGGCCAGGCAGCCCGCTCCACCATATCCACTCCGTCCGCCTCGAATCCCCAGTCGTCGAAATCCCAGCCGTCCTCGCTACCGGTCTCGGTCGGGTTTGAAAGTCGCATGTCGGGCCGGAAGTAAGGATCCTTGTCTTGCACTCTGAACATCGTCGCCTCCTTCGCAATCGAAGCCTGGCGCATGGCAGTTCACCCTGCACTTGGCACCGTTTGCAGGTTACCTGCGCGCTGTATTCCCGCGATGTCGGGCGAGCAACACTTTGTTTCGGTTTGTAACTGGCTCTCCAGCGCAGCAGACGAGCCGCGAAAGGCCGACGAACCACGGTGGACACGGTGGACACGGAGGAAACCATCTGCTCTGACGGCCGGGTCTGCTCGGCTCCGCGAGCATGCAGACCCGGTGAAGCCAGAGCGTCTGGGGACCAGTGACGCTGGCTCAACCGGCGGCCGGCTGTCGGCACAGTACGTCGGCTCTCCGTGTCCTGCGTGTCTGCCGTGGGCCGAGGGTGCCATCCCCGCGCGCGGGGATCCAGAAGTGTTTTCAGTGGCCTGGGTTCCCGCATTCGCGGGAACGACAGTGCTACGGTTACCAGCTGCTTCCTAGGCAGCCCGCGCCGGCACCACGCCGAACGTGCCTGCTGGCTCGGCGCGCTCGCGTTCGCGCGGTGCGGAGACGCTCAGCGCAGCCGCTTCCAGCGCATAGACCAGAGCCAGCCCCGCGCGCTCGAGCCGGAAGGACTCGCCCGCACCGAGAACGATGTCGCGATAGTCGCGCTCCTGGGTCAGCCAGACCTTGCCCTGCGCCACCTGTACCAGCAGCCCACGCCCGTCGGCGATGCGGAGCATGTCGCCCTGGCCGAGCGTCAGGGCATGGCGTACGTTTTCCATCTTCGGCGACTCCTCGAGTCTGGATGGCGCCGGAGACCTCTTCCAGCGCCATGGTTGCAGGAAACAGCGACGTGATTTCGGCTTCAGGCTTCCGCCCGGCTTGGCCGCGGCGGCCTGCCGAACAGCCGCGGCAGCAGCATCGGCACGCGCTGGCGATAACGCGCGTAGTCCAGGCCGTGGGCACGCACCAGATCGCGCTCTTCGAGCTGGATGGCGATCAGGATGTAGGCAGTGGTGGCCATGGCGAAAACCAGATGCGCGACAGTCATCGTGGGGGTCGCCCAGAAGGCGAAAAACCAGCCCACGTACAGCGGATGTCGCACGATCCGGTACGGTCCCGGGGTAACGAACTTCAGCGGCGTGTACTGCTTGCCGCGCAGGTACAGCCAGACCTGGCGCAGTCCGAACAGGTCGAAGTGGTTGATGAGGAAAGTCGTCACCAGCACCAGCAGCCAGCCGAACGCGAACAAGGCGTACAGCACCGCACGGCCCACGGGGTCTTGCACGTCCCACACCACGCCCCCCATCGGTTGCCAGAAGGCAAACAGTGCGATGAGCGCCAGGCTGGAGAACAGCACATAGGTGCTGCGCTCCATCGGCTCGGGAACGATGCGGGTCCAGGCACGCTTGAACGCGGGGCGCGCCATCAGGCTGTGCTGCACAGCGAACACCCCCAGCAGGAGAGTGTTGACGAGCAACGCCTGAAGCAACGGCGCACTCGCTTCCCCATCCAGGGTGGTGGGCACCAGGAAACCGCCGACGAAGCCGGCGGCGTACAGGAAAGTGCAGAAGAAGATCGCGTAGCAGACCAGACCGTACGCGAACACGGCGATCCGTTTCATGGTTCGAAGCCTCCTCGTTTGGTTTTCGGCTATCGGCAGTCAGCGAACCCAGGTCGCCGGAAGCCGAAGCAAGATGCCGAGCACCGTTTCTTCCTGCGGCCAGCGCTCGGGCTCGATGTTGCCACCGTCACGCGCGGTATCGGCCTCGCGATCGGGTAACTCGCTTCCATGCTGGTTGTCTTCGCTTACTGTCGGTTGCCACATGTCAGTCATCCTTCCGGCTAGCACCGGGTGAGGGGCATGCCCCTCACCCGGTGGGGTTTACGCACGGCCGAAGCGCTCCGTCAGATCGGCCACTACTGGCGTGCCGCGCACCGGCTTGCCGAGGCTGTACACGCTGTCGCGCCCATACCGCGGGCTGGCGGCGATGCCGTCCGGGTGCTTCTTCGCGGCAGGCGCCGCCGCACTGGCGTACACGCTGTCGCGACCGTGCTGCTGGCCGGCAAAGGCCGAAGCGGCAAACGCGCTCGCGGCGATGAAGACGACGGTTTCAAGCAACGTCATGATTACCTCCTGTAGATCAGCCGAAGAGCGGGCCGGTGGACAGTTACGCAGTCGCGTCCTTCTGCTCGTCTGCGCCGCTGGCCTTGCGCTGCTGCTGGAAGCGCTTCCACTCGTCGGACTCGAGATAGCCCGGCACGGGAGCAACGGCCAGCCGCTTGCTTTGCCAGTCTTTGTACTCCTCGGACTCGGGATAGCCGGGCACCGGAGCAACGGCCAGCAAGGTGTCGCTGTCGAGCCAGGGGGTGTCGGTGCGCAGCTCTTCGGCGGAAGTGACGGTGCCGACAGCCGGACCCGCGTAGCGGTCGACGCTCACCTGTTCCGCCGGGATGGCGCCCGACGTGACCATTGCGAAGACCAGAGCGGGGATGGACGTGGTGATGATCATTGGAGTCTCCTTGAGCCAAGTGGATGTGAAGGGTTGAAACCAACGGAGCGCGGTCGGCATCTGCTTGCGCGATACCTTGCGCCGCTCGCGGGCAACCCCTTTTAGCTCACGCCGTGCCAGCTGGAAGCAGGCTGGTTTTTCTAGGCAGATCAAATTGTTATGAGCTCTGCACGCAGGCGCAGGCGACACGAGACCTCGTGATTCACGAGATCTCGTGATGACAATCCGCAAGTCTCCCGAGGAACCGATGCGCGGGAGGACGTATCTCGCGTCCTGTAGACTTGCCCACTTACTGGCCAGCACGAAGTGATCGACATGCTCAACCCCACGCCCACGACGGTTTATCTCAAGGACTACGCACCACCCGCGTTTCTCATCTCCCACATCGACCTGCACGTCGACCTGCAGGACGATTTCGCGCGCGTGCGAGCACGCCTCGCCGTGCAGCGCAGCCCGAAAGCGCCAGAGCACGCTGGCCCGCTCGTGCTGGACGGCAACGAGCTGGAGCTGGAGTCTGTGGTGCTCGAAGGCCGGACACTCGCCCCGAAAGAGTACGAGCTGGACCCCGAGCACCTGACCATCCCGAGAGTGCCGGACCGCTTCACGCTCGAGACCCAGGTGCGGATCCGGCCACGCAACAATACGAAGCTGATGGGGTTGTACGCGTCCAAGGACGGCTATTTCACACAATGCGAGGCCGAGGGCTTCCGCCGCATCACCTTCTTCATCGACCGGCCCGACGTGATGGCGCGCTACACCACCACGATCCACGCCGACAAGGCTCGCTTCCCCTTCCTGTTGTCCAACGGCAACCCGGTTGCGCATGGCGACGAGCCCTCCGCCGTCACCCGGCATTGGGTGAAGTGGGAAGACCCGTTCCCGAAACCGAGCTACCTGTTCGCCATGGTGGCGGCCCAGCTCGACAAGCTCGAGGACACCTTCGTCACGATGTCGGGCAAGACCGTGCGGCTGTCGATCTTCGTCGAGCCCGGCAAGCTGGACCAGAGCGGCTTCGCCATGCAGGCGCTGAAGAAATCCATGAAGTGGGACGAGGAAGTGTTCGGCCTTGAGCTCGATCTCGACCACTACATGATCGTGGCGGTCGGTGACTTCAACATGGGCGCGATGGAGAACAAGGGCCTCAACATCTTCAACACCAAGTACGTGCTCGCCCGGCCCGACATCGCCACCGACACGGACTTCATGCTCATCGACCGGGTGGTGGCACACGAGTACTTTCACAACTGGACCGGCAACCGTGTGACCTGCAGGGATTGGTTCCAGCTGTCGTTGAAGGAAGGGCTGACGGTGTTCCGCGACCAGGAGTTCGGTGCGGACATGTACTCGCGTCCCGTGCAACGCATACAGGAGGTGCGGGCGTTGCGCGCCGCGCAGTTCCCCGAGGACGGCGGCCCGATGGCGCACCCGGTACGGCCGCAGTCCTACATGGAGATCAGCAACTTCTACACGCCCACGGTGTACGAGAAGGGCGCAGAGGTGGTACGCATGATCCACACGCTGATCGGCGCACGCAGCTTCCGCAAGGGCATGGACCTGTACTTCCAGCGCCACGACGGTCAGGCGGTCACGACCGACGATTTCGTGCAGGCGATGCAGGACGCGAGCGGCGTGGACCTGACGCACTTCAAGCGCTGGTACGATCAGGCCGGGACTCCGGTGGTCCAGGCTTCCGGCAGTTACGACGCGGCCGCCAGGACCTACACGCTGACCCTCGCACAGTCCTGCCCACCGACACCGGGGCAGCCGGAGAAGCTGCCGCTGCACATTCCTTTCGCGCTCGGGCTGGTGGATTCACAGGGCAAGGACGTCGCCCCGCGGCTGCAGGGCGAGCCTGCCCCGACGGGGGCTACGCGTGTGCTGTCCCTCACCCAGGCAGAGCAGAGCTTCACTTTCGTCGATGTGCCCAGTGAGCCGGTACCCTCGCTGCTGCGTGGGTTCTCGGCGCCGGTGATCGTCAAGTACGACTACGACGACGCAGCGCTGGCCCACCTGCTCGCCCACGACAGCGATGCGTTCAACCGCTGGGAAGCGGGCCAACGGCTGGCGGTCAGCATCCTGCTGCGCGCCGTCCCAGCAAGGCAGGGCGGCAGGCAACCGGAGTTCCCCGACGAATTCGTCCACGCATTCGCACGCGTGCTCGACGATGGTGTGCGCGACCCCGCATTCACCGCGGAAGCGCTGGCTTTGCCCTCCGAGAGCTACCTCGCCGAGCAAATGGACGTGGTGGATCCGGATGCCATCCACGCCGTGCGCGTGGCGCTGCGCCGGCACCTCGGGGAAGCGCTCAAGGGAGAGCTGCTCGCCGCGTATCAGGCCTTCACGGTGGCCGGGCCGTACAGCCCCGACGCGCGCTCTGCCGGCCAGCGGGCGCTGAAGAACCTGTGCCTGTCCTACCTGATGGAGTCGACGGAGCCGCCGGGCCTGGAGCTGTGCTTGCGGCAGCTCGACACGGCCAACAACATGACCGACGCGATGGCGGCACTGACAGCGCTTGCCAACAGCGACTGCGCGGATCGCGCACCGGCGCTGGAAAAGTTCTATGGGCGATGGAAAAACGAGCCGCTGGTGGTGGACAAGTGGCTCGCGGTCCAGGCCAGCTCACGCCTGCCCGGCACTCTGGACGAGGTCAAGCGCCTGACCACACATACCGCCTTCGACATCCGCAACCCGAACAAGGTCTATTCGCTGATTCGCAGCTTCGGCGGCAACCAGGTGCGCTTCCATGCCGCGGACGGCGCGGGCTATGCGTTCCTCGCCGATCAGATCCTGGCGCTGGACGCGCTCAACCCGCAGATCGCCGCGCGCATCGCCCGCACCTTCGACCGCTGGCGCAAGTTCGATGCGCAGCGGCAGCAGCACGCGCGCTCGCAGCTCGAGCGTATCCGCGACAAGACCGGGCTGTCCAAGGACACGCTCGAGGTTGTCACCAAGGCGCTGGCTTGAGTGCGCGCAACCCAAGACCACCGCACGAACCACAGAGGACGCAGGGGGTACAGAGGAAAGGCGAACCCCATTGACCACGAAGGACACGAAGGAACACGAAGGGGATCTCGGTTCCCCTAGCGTCTTGGCGGCCAATGCTGGTTGTCCTTGCGCCTTGGCGGCTCAAGTCGTACGGCGGGTTTCCCGGAGCTGGTCGTGCGGCGCGGGGCGTGACCCGTGCAGGGTCACGCCTCGCTCATCATCTCAACGCTTGCTCAGTTCCGGCAGCACTACCAGCTCGGCGAACTCCGCCATGGCCCGGCCTTCGCGCGAAGCATCCTTTCCCGACTCGATCTCCGCCTGACGGAACGCGCGCACGGCGGCAAGCAGCAGGGTGCAGCGGACGTCCGAGTTGGTCAGCCG
>DAIQQA010000194.1:0-8587 GCA_036787045.1 Burkholderiales bacterium
GCCACCGATAAAGCCGGAGGCGCGCCGCGAAGCAGGTTTTTCAACAGCCTGCTAGAGGCAAAGCTTAAGCAAACCCGATGCCGGATGAGAAGAGGTTCATCCGCCCGGCTGGAGCGTGCGCACGATGCGCGTGGTGTCGTAGCCGTGCCCCTCGATCCGCTGCAGCAGGTCGCGGTACAAGGCATCGTCCATCCGCGGCGTGCGCGACAGGATCCACAGATAGTTGCGGGACGGATGCCCGACCACGGCGTAGCGGTAGTCGGGATCGAGCTCGATGATCCAGTAGGAGCCCCGGAAGGGCCAGAAGAACTGCACCTTGAGCTTGGCGTTGGTCTGCGGATCGACAACCCAGGCCCGGGCCCGCGCCTGCTTCGGCTTGCCGTCGAGAGTCTTCACCCGGCACTGGTTGAGCACCGCAATGTCGCCGTCCTCCCGCTTCGAGTAGGTGGCGGTCGTGGCCACGCAGTCGCGCTGGAACCACTGAGGAATTGCGGCGATCTCGTACCAGGTGCCCAGATAGCGCGCGAGATCGACCTTCGGCACAGTTGCCAGCGGCTTCGTCTCGGCGGCGTGCATCGATCCGGGCACCGCCGCGCACATCGCCAGGACCAGGTACCACGCGCGAGTCATCGCTCGATCTCCTCTGGATCTATGTTCAGAACCCCGCCGCCAGCCGGCGGACCACCTCCGCAGCGGCAATGGCGAACAGGCTCACGGTCAAGCCTCGCCTGCGTGCCTGCGCGCCCTGGGGTGACGGTTACTTTGCCAGCAACCCCGACAGCACCGTCGCGATTCCGAGGAACGAGAAGAACCCCGCAACATCGGTGACGGTGGTGAGCACGATCGACGAGGACTGCGCGGGGTCCTGACCGAAGCGGCGCAGGACGATGGGCACCAGGGCGCCGGCTACGCCCGCGATCACCATCGAGATGACCATCGCGCTGGAGATGACCACCACCAGCCCACCGGATCGGCTCCACACGTACACGCCCAATGCCGTGGTGGCGGCCACCGCCAAGCCGTTCGTGAGCCCGACGGCCGCTTCCTTCCACACCATGCGCGGCCAGTGGCGCAGACTGATCTCGCGCAGCACTAGGCCGCGCATGGTCACCGCCAGCGCCTGCGCACCGGCGTTGCCCGACTGCCCTGCCACTACCGGCAGGAGCACCGCCAGCGCGGTGAACTTGGCGATGGTGTTCTCGAACAAGCCAACGACAGCAGCGGCCAGGAATGCGGTGAGGAGGTTGATCTGCAGCCACGCCAGCCGCTTGCGCACCGCAAAGCCAGGGCTGGACAGCGCGCGCTCGTCGGGGCTGGCGCCCACCATGGTCTGGATGTCGGCACTGGTCTCCTGCTCCACAGCGGACATGAGTGCCGCCTGCCGGATCGCGCCGACGAAGCGCCCGTCGTGGTTGACCACAGGCAGCTCCGTGATGGGATGCTGCTGCAGCACCGACACGACATCCTCGCGCGGATCGAGGTCCTGCACCGCGGCTAGCAGCGCACGCGTGATCTCGCTCAGCGGGCGCGCCGGATCGGCTACAGCGAGGTCGTGGATCTCCACCCGGCCGGTGAGACGGCCTTCGCCGTCCACCACGAACAGTTCGCGCAGGCCGCCGCGCTTGAGCGTGCGCAGACGCGCGAGCGCTTCAGCCACGGACATTCCGGAGCGCAGCGGGCTGACGTTGGGATCCATCAGGCGGCCCGCAGAGCTCTCGGGATATTGCAGCAGCTCGCGCAGCTCGCTGGCCACCTGGGCGTCCAGGGCTGCGAGCACGCGCTCGCGCTCGCCCGGCTCGAACTGGGCAAGCACTGCCGCGCTGGCTGCAGGCTCGGCTTCCGCCAGCAGGTAACGCCCGAGCGCCTCGGGCACGCATTGCACCACCGCGCGCGCCACGTCTGGCGCCAGCGCTTCCCAGGCACGCACCACCGCATGAGGCGGTTGCCCCGCAAACAGCTCGCCGATGTCCGGCGCCGTCATCGTCTCCAGTCGGCGCGCGGCTTCCTGCGGAAAGTCGAGGAGATAGCGCTGGTTGAGCGCAATGACGGCAGGCAGTGCGTCGACAGTCATCGCTCCTCCGGCAGGACCGGCTTGACGCGCGGGAGGAGCGCCAGCCCGGCTTCCGCCAACCCGGAAACGGCGTCCCAGTACCCGTGCGCGAGCAGCCCGACGATCGTGGCTTCGCCCGCTTCGGGCTCGCCGCCCTCGGCATGGGCGAGCGCGCGATGCAGAGTGGACCGGCGCAGCACTCCCAGCAGACGCTCGCCGCGCTCGATCACTGGCAGCACAGCGGCACGCTCCCAGGCTTCGTGGGCGGCGGCGCTCCCCAGCGGCGCGGTTGCCGCCAGCGCCCCGTGCGGTTCCCGCATCAGTGCCGTGACCGCCGTCGCCTCCGGCGCGCGCACCAAGGCCTGGAGGTCGACGACCCCGACCAGGCGCTGCTCCGCATCGACGACGTACAGCTGCTCGACTTCTGCCTCGCTCCCCCGGCGCACGCGGGCGAGCGCTTCACCTGCGGAGCTGTCCGGGGTCAGGACGATGACATCGGGATCGACCCAGCCACCCACCGAGTCCTCCAGCGAACCGAGCAGCAGGCGCGACGCCATCGCGGTGGCTGTCGGCAGAGCCTCGATCAGTCGCGTGCGCCGAGGCTCGGCCACGTGCCGCAGCACCGCCACCGCGGCCTGCGCGCCTACCGCCGTCAGCAAGGCCAGCGCGGTAGCGTCGTCCAGGCCGCCCACAATGCGCGCAGCCGTGGGTGGCAGCATCGCGGCAAAGACAGGGCCGCCGACGCGCGCCGGAACGCGCGTGAACAGCGCCGCCGCTTCGGGTCCCGGCAGTCGCTCGAGCACCCGTGCGGCACGCCCAGGGTGAGCGCTGAGGAATGCAAGGGTGAGGGTCTCAGCGCTCGCCATGGGTCCAACAGCCTGATGCAGAAGTGGGTTCGCGGCGCGCCTCCAGGCTTCTCCGTGGCGCACCCGCGCAGCAACTCTCTAATCGAGCGAGACCGGGCATTGGTTCAGCGGCATGATCGGAGTGCGATGTCGCGTTTTGCATCACGCTGCTAAGCACCGGTTCGACGCGCGATGACGGTGATCGGCTGCTCACTGTAAACCCGCCCAGGCAGGGTCACGCGTCCCTCGTCTGTCTCCAGAATCAGCGCCTCGGTCGTGACCTCGAGAATGCGCCCCTGGTGGCCTGCCACCCGGACTGTCTGTCCCACCGAAAACGCCTGACGCAGATGGTGCGCGCCGATCAGGTTCGCGATGTGGTCGCGGGCGCCCAGCCCCACGGCGATCGCCAGACCGCCCACAACCGCCGCAGCGGCGGCCGCAGCGAAGATGGCAAGGAACGTGATCCGGATGCCGATCTGGTCTGCACCGACCAGCACCGCGCCGACCAGGATCGCGACCTGCGTGAGGCGTGCGAGCACCGAACGCTGCGCCGCGTCCAGGCGCGTTGCGGTCGCGCGCACCAGGTCTCCCACGAAGCGCGACACGACGTAGCCGGCGACCACGATCAGCACGCCGGCGGCCAAGGTTGGCAGATAGTCGATCAGGCGCGCCAGCCAGTCGGTGAAGGTCTGCAGCCCGAGGACCTGGGTCGCGGCGGTGGCGAAGAACAGCAGTACCACCCAGAAGACCACAGTGCCGAGTACGCCGGACGCACGGCCCATGCGCAGGCGCTCGCCGCCGGCCGGTCCGCTCACGCGCGCCAGCAGCGTGTCGAGCAGCATTGCCGCGCGCGTGGCCAGCAGGCGCAGGATGCGGGCGAGGATCCAGCCCACGACCAGCAGCAGCACGGCTCCGAGCACACTGGGGACGAACGCGACGAAGCGCTCGAGAAGGGTCGAGCCGACGGTGGTGAGCGCATCGCCGAGGCTGCGCAGCTGATTCATCGGGCCTGCTCCGACGGGGAGGAACGCGCCGCGTGCAACCGGCGCAGGCTGAGCTTAGCATCCCGGCATGCCCGCCAGCCAGGGCCTGCCGTTCGTCGCACCCTATGACTTGTAGAACAGGTGCTTTCCGATCTGCGCGACCGGCTTTCTTCCGCGCGACCAGCTCGGCTTGATGTAGGCCGCGTGATAATGCAGCACGCCATGGAGCTTCGGCTCGTGCCGGTTGCGGTACACCGTCTCCGCGACCTCCCATGCCCGTCGCCATTCCTTGCCTTCGGGCGCCGGTCTTCTGTGCAGCTCTGTCCAGGAGAACGCCCCGACATAGCGCCTGCGCAAGGGGTCCCAGCGCTTCTCGTAGACCACCGCACACACCGTATCGGGGAAATAGGGCGAGGCCACCCGGTTCATGGTGACCTCGGCAACGGCGTACTGACCGGATCTGGGCTCACCCCTGGCCTCGTAGTAGACGTTCAGCGCGAGGCAATGCAGGTTCTGCCGGTCGAATCGATCCGCGAATACCGACTGCAGGAGGTAAGCGAATCCCCCGACGGCGAGACCGGCGACCGACAGCACGACCGCCGCGGTCTTGTTTGTCGTGACCCAGTAGAAGCGCACATTGCCCCACCAGTCCGACAGCGCCGAAGCGCAGCGCGACGAGAGCGTTCTGTGGAACCGTATCCGATACATGCTTGCAGCCGTGTCCGGCCGTCCGGCGGCCGTTGCGTTGTCTTTCCAGGGGATGGTGGATGGAAGGGCCGCGGTGGAAGCGCGGCGCCCCCGCTACGCCGCTGGCCCGACGGTCGGGCAAGCACATGTGAAATCCCGTTTCACAGCGGTGTCCTACGGATCGGGGCTCAATCAGGGCCCACCCTGACCGGTACAGCAAACGGCGTGCTCAAACGGTATTTTACGCGGTGCGTCACCTGACCGCTGCGCCGCCCGGCGCCGGGGCGCATAGCTACCTTGGCGCAGACCGGGGGTCCACCGCGCCCTTACGCCGACGCCTCGATGCCTGGCGACGAGCCTCGCTGGTCATGCCGTCGGGACGGGCGGGACGCTCCGCCCGCTTCAAGATGTAGGGGATGACTGCACGCGCGTGGTTACCGACCTTCGCCACGGCATCAGTGAGGTCCTGCTCGGTGACGTGCAATGCATACGCCCAGGCGGCCACGTCCGCACGCGCTTCCATGTTGATCGTCGCGCGCGGGAGTTCGGTTTTCCCATTGCCGCCAACGCTGCCCATCTTCGCCTCCACGCAGCTCCAGACTCTGTAGCCTAATGACGACTCTTTACGGCTTCATGTCAGCCACCAGAACGATCCTCATATTTGACAATCGGTTACATGGGATGGCTGCAGGAGTTTATCAGGTCGTCATGCTTGCTGGCCTGCCAACCAGTTCCGGCGACACGCCGCCGTCCAGCGTCGATTTCAGGAACGGATCACACCGCAGCGCTTAAACTGTTTGTGAAAACGCCGCCAACCCCAGCCAGGAGGCAACAGACACGCACATGACCACGCTCACTCCCTACCGCGACACCATGCTTCTGCTCGGCGTGCGCTCCCGTTTTGTGCACGACATCAACGGTCTCACGATGCACGTGCTCGAGGCAGGATTCGAGGCAAGAGACCGGCCCTGCGTCCTGCTCCTGCATGGGTTCCCAGAGCTCGCGTACAGCTGGCGGAAGGTGATGCTGCCGATCGCTCGAGCGGGGTTTCACGTGATTGCCCCGGATCAGCGGGGCTACGGGCGCACCACGGGCTGGGACGGCAACTACGACGGTGACGTCGGCTCCTTCCGGTTTCTCAACCTGGTAAGGGATGCGCTGGGGCTCGTCTCGGCGCTTGGGTACCGCTCCGTGGCCGCAGTGATAGGGCACGACTTCGGCTCGCCCGTGGCGGCCTGGTGCTCACTGATCCGGCCGGACGTGTTCCGCTCGGTGGTGTTGATGAGTGCGCCTTTCGCGGGTCCGCCTGCGCTGCCGTTCAACACCGCCACTGCGGTGCGGGGATCGGAAGCGGCCCCGTCGGGCATGAGCATCCATGAAGCGCTTGCAGCGCTGAGTCCTCCGCGGAAGCACTACCAGTGGTACTACTCCACGCGCGAGGCCGATGACAACATGCGCGCCTGCCCGCAGGGCATCCACGCCTTTCTGCGCGCGTACTACCACTACAAGAGCGCCGACTGGAAGCGCAACAAACCCTTCCCGCTCAAATCGTGGAGCGCGGACGAGCTGGCGAAGCTGCCCACCTACTACATCATGGAGCTGGACAAAGGAATGGCGGAGACCGTGGCACCGGAGATACCGTCTGCATCGGAGATCGCGGCTTGCAGGTGGCTTCCCGAGAATGAGCTGAGCGTATACAGCACGGAATACAGCCGGACGGGGTTCCAGGGCGGGCTCCAGTGGTATCGCTGCACGACGGGTGGCAAGTACATCGCCGAGCTGCAGGTGTTCTCGGGCCGAACGATCGATGTGCCGTCATGCTTCATCGCGGGAAAAAGCGATTGGGGGATATACCAGAAGCCCGGCGATATCGACCGGATGCAAAGCAGCGCGTGCACACGGATGCTGGGCTGCCATCTGGTCGATGGGGCCGGACACTGGGTGCAGCAAGAGCAGCCGGAGAAAGTCAGCGAGTTGCTACTGCAGTTCCTGCAGCAGCGCGCCTGAGCCGGTTATCGGTGCACGTTTGTGGTGCGGGTGGGAACGCCGAACTCGCGGTGACACACCTCGGCCAGCGTTGCGACCCCCTCCCGGATCACCTGCTCGGAGGGGTGCGCGAAGCAGATGCGCAGCCGCCTCTTGCCTGCGTCCGCATCGGTCATCCACTCGGCACCGGGGTTGATGGCCACGCCCGCCTGCAATGCCATCTGCGCGAGGCGAGTCGTGTCGACGGTATCCGGCAGCTTCACCCATAGAAAGACTCCGCCTGGCGGATCGTCGAACTCGGCTGCCGCCCCGAACTGCGCATGCAACGCCTCGATCAGCGCGTCGAGCTTGCGGCGCAGGGTCTTCCTCAGTGTCTGCACGTGAGTTTCAAACCCCTGCGCGCAGAACTCTGCAACCGCCATCTGCTCGAGGGCGCCCGACCCCCCATCGCTCTTCACGCCGAGGATCCGGCTCATCAGCGGCCAGCCGGCGACCAGATAGCCCAGCCGCAGCGCCGGGGCGATCGACTTCGAGAACGAGCCGATGTGAATCACACGGTCGTTGCCGGCCATGGCCCGCAGCGCCGTTGGCCGCTTGCCGTCCCAGACGAGATCGGCGTAGCACTCGTCCTCGAAGATCGGCACGCTATAGGCCTTGGACAGCGCGAGCAGCTCGGCCCGCCTTCCCTCGCTCATCACGGTCGCGGTCGGGTTCTGGACCGTCGGGATCGTGTAGATATATTTGGGCCGGATGCCGCGACGTTCGAGGTAGTCGAGTGCCGCTTCGAGCCGGTCACTGCTGAGGCCATCGCGGTCGACAGGGACCCCGACGATGTTCACGCCTAGGCGATTCAGCCGCGTCAGCGCGCCGCCGTACGTCATCTGCTCGACGATGACAGTGTCGCCCGGTGAAAGCAGCACCTGATTGACCAGATCGAGCCCTTGCAACGATCCCGATGTGATCAGGACCTCATCGGGTGAGCAGGCAATGCCGGCGTCCCTGGCAAGCTTGCGGGCGATGAACTCGCGCAAGGGACGATAGCCCAGCGCACCGCTCTCCAGGCCATATGTGGCCAACGTCCTGCCCTCCCGCCTCAGCACCCTGGTCGCCGCCGCAATCAGGTCCTCGACCGGGACGCTGTCGGCATCGTTGTGTCCGCCGACGAAGTTGTACTTCGGGAACCCGGCCCACCTGGCGGCAGCCGGGGGCAGATCCGGGCGAAGCAGCCCGGCGTAATCGAACACGTCAGCAGACATACCCTTTCCTTGATCAGCGCGGCGCGAGTATAGCGTGCCCGCAGCACGCCGACCGCATGCGCGGTCAGGTGCGCGTGGCTGCCCGTACGACTCAAGCCGTGCATTCGGCAAGCGAAGGGACCGGACCACGGCAGCGTCGAGCCTGGATGCAGATCCAGCGTGATAGCGATCATGCGCTGCCCATCCCAACCTCATGCCCCATTTGTGGCAGCCACCCACGACTGGCTGCCCGCTGCGGCAGGCAGAATCGTCAAAAGAGTACTGGCGCAGAGTCAAATCGCCGGATCGTCACCCCGGGCAGTCACAGGTCTTGCTTGTGCTGCCTCCTGTGAGCGATCTCTTCCGACGCCACACGCTAACGACGCGCCGCAGCGCAGGGATCCAATGCGAGTCCTGATTCTCCTCATGTTGTGCTTGGGCCTGACGGGCTGCGCAGCCATTGCGACCGGTCTGGTTTCGGTCGGCGCCGGGTTCGGAGTGGGCCATCACGTCAGCGGACCCAGTTACCGCACTTTCACCGAACCGTTGTCGAGGGTAAGGGTTGCCACGCTCACGGCCTTGAAGCGCATGGCGATCAAGGTGGATTCCACGCAGAAAACCAAGTCCGGAGAGGTCCTGAAAGCAACCGCCCACGACCGCCACATCGAGGTAGAGCTGGAGGCCCTCACACCCAACGCCACGCGCATGCGCTCGGTCGCTAAGCGCCAGGGCGGCCTGCTGCTCGACTCCGCCACCGGGCTGGAGATCGTGATGCAGACGGCGAAGGTGCTGAGCCGCTGA
>DAIQQA010000314.1:0-2371 GCA_036787045.1 Burkholderiales bacterium
GCGTGGCCATTACGACTCGACCCTCCCACTCCCAGCTGATGCCCGAGCCCAGGTGTGGCAGTCCCGGCAGCGGCCCGCCGACCACGCAAGCTCCTGATCGTCTCGGGCGGCGGCGAGTTCGCTGACGCAGTGCGAGCGGCTCAGAGACGGCACGCCCTCAGCGAAGCCGCGGCACACCACGTGGCCCTGCTGGCTATGCGCATGATCGGTACGATGCTGGCCGACCTTGCACCCGGTTTCGTGCTTGCTGAAACAGTGGACGAGTTCCCTATCGTCTGGCAGCGCGAGCTCACCCCGATCTGGGCGCCAACGCGCATGGTACTGGCGGCAACCGGGATTCCTGCTTCCTGGGACGTGACTTCAGACAGCCTCGCTGCCTGGCTGGCAACCCACATCGGGCCGAGCGCCTCGTCCTCGCGAAGTCGTGCGCTGTGCCGGCCGCCGCCATCGCAGGTGACGCGAAGGGACTGGCGGCGGGCTGGTGTCGTGGATGTGGTCCGACTCGCCGGTGCTGCAGCGGTCGAGCCGGGCAACGCCGGGCACCATTGACCGGCTTGTGTGCGCCAGCGCACAGACGGCCGTCAGAATGACCGTGATTATCAATACCCGCCTTGGGTAGAGGCGCGCCTCTTTTTCGCACTGTGCGAGGTCACAATCCCTTGTCGCCGGCCGGATAAGCGCAGTTCCCCACCGGATCTTGTACCCTTTTCATGGAAATCCGCCATGTCCGAAACAGGAAACGGTCCCACCGTTGCCGACGATGCCGGCGAGGCGGACGGCACCACCGAAGCGCAAGGCCAGAAGGCACTGCTCAAAGCGGGGGCCTTGCAGCACGCGATCCTCACCAGCGCCAATTTCTCGATTATCGCCACCGACGAGAAGGGCATCATCCAACTATTCAATGTCGGCGCCGAGCGCATGCTGGGCTACACGGCCGCCGAAGTCGTCAACAGGATAAGCCCGAGCGATATTCATGATCCGCGGGAAGTGACGGCGCGCGGTCAGGCATTGAGCCTCGAGCTCGCAACCACCATTGCGCCGGGATTCGAGGCCCTGGCTTACAAAGCGTCGCGCGGGATCGAGGACATCTATGAACTGACCTATATCTGCAAGGATGGCAGCCGCTTTCCGGCCGTCGTGTCGATCACGGCGCTGCGCGACGACTACGGCGACACCATCGGATACTTGTTGATCGGCACTGACAACTCCGTGCGCAAGCGCGTCGAATCGGAGCTGAACGAGGCGATGGCCGCTGCGGAGAAAGCGAACCGTGCGAAGACGGACTTTCTCTCCAGCATGAGCCATGAATTGCGCACACCGCTCAATGCGATCCTTGGTTTCGCCCAGCTCATGGCATCCGGCTCTCCTCCGCCGACGCCCCCCCAGAAGCGAAACCTCGACCAGATCCTCAAGGCAGGATGGTACCTGCTGGAGCTGATCAACGAGATCCTCGATCTCGCCCTGATCGAGTCGGGCAAGGTAACGCTGTCGCGGGAGCCGGTCTCGCTGATCGAGGTCATGCTCGAGTGCCGGGCCATGATCGAGCCGCAGGCACAGAAGCGCGGCATCGGCATGACGTTTCCTCGCTTCGAAATCCCCTCCTTTGTCAAAGCCGATCGGACCAGGGTCAAACAGGTTCTGATCAACCTTCTTTTCAACGCCATCAAGTACAACAAACCGGGAGGCGCAGTTGCCGTGGAGTGCACCCTCGGCCCCCCGGGTTGGATCCGTATCAGCGTCCGGGACACCGGTGCGGGGCTGGCCCCGGAACAGCTCGCGCAGCTTTTCCAACCGTTCAATCGTCTCGGCAAAGAGACCAGCGCGGAGGAAGGCACGGGCATCGGCCTGGTGGTCACCAAGCGGCTCGTCGAGCTGATGGGGGGCACCATTGGCGCCGACAGCGCCGTCGGGGTGGGAAGCGTGTTCTGGATCGAATTGAGCCTGACGACTGCGCCGCAGCTCGCAGCTCGGGAAGCGGAGCTCGCGGCGATGGGGCGAGCGCAGGTGCGGGATGGCACGCCGCTGCGCACCCTGCTCTACGTGGAAGACAATCCGGCCAACCTAGAATTGGTCGAACAACTTATTGCGCGCCGTCTCGACCTGCGCCTGCTGAGCGCGGCGGACGGCAATCTCGGCATCGAGTATGCACGCGCCTATCAGCCGGAGGTGATCCTGATGGACATAAACCTGCCCGGCATCAGCGGGATCGAAGCCATGAAAATCCTGCACGCAGACCCGGCGACGGCGCATATCCCCATCGTCGCGCTCAGCGCCAATGCGGTGCCCCGGGATATCGAGAAGGGCCTCGAAGCCGGCTTCTTCAACTATCTCACCAAACCCATCAAGGTCGATCAGTTCATGGAAGCGCTGG
>DAIQQA010000060.1:0-25497 GCA_036787045.1 Burkholderiales bacterium
TTTGCTGTGGGGGACCGGCGACGACAACCGCTTCACGTGGGAACGCAGCGTGCCAATCGGCCTTCAGGCCGATTGCGGCGGACACTAACCTGCGCTCGCGCAGGTGACGTGGCAGCCAAAGTCGGTCAGCGTCAGGCTGTAGGCTGTAGCGCGCAGTAACCCAGCCCAGCGTGCCTGGGCTATTTGCTTTGGGGCGGCCGCCCCCTACCTTGCCGGCGCTTCAACCCCCCGCCCTTCCCCATGCGAGGGCGAAGGAGGCAGTGGCTTCGCCGCCCCTAGGCGGCTCACGGTATGCTCGCGCCCTCACTTGAATCCACGTCCGCTGCCCACACTTAAAGCAGTGATTTCAGGCGGAAAGCTTGGATTCCCCGAGCCGATCTGCTAGACTGCGAAATAAGAAAGTGTAAATGGGCGGTCCGCCCATTTTTTGTTTGTGTCGTACGCGGAGAAGATAGCCAACTTGCTGGAAGCCACCTTGCCTGGACTGGGCTATGAACTGGTGCACCTCGAACTCTCCGGAGGCGGGCTTGTGCGCGTATTCATCGACCGGGCCGGTGGCGTGAACGTCGACGACTGCGCGATCGTCAGCAACCATCTGACCCGCCTGTTCGCGGTCGAGGGCATCGACTACGAGCGCCTGGAGGTGTCGTCCCCCGGGCTGGACCGGCCGCTGCGACGGGCCCAGGACTTCCAGCGCTTCGCAGGAGAGCGGGCGCACGTAAAGATGCGTGTGCCGGTTGCGGGGCGCAAGAACTTCACGGGCGTGCTCCGGGGTGTGAGCGAATCGGAGCTCATGCTCGAGGTGGACGGCGCACTCGTTTCGCTCGACCTGGCCCAGGTGGACAAGGCCAGGTTGGTGCCCAATCTGTAGCGGGAACTGTTATGAGCCGAGAACTACTGCTTCTGGTCGATGCCCTGGCCCGGGAGAAGAACGTCGACAAGGACACCGTCTTCGCTGCTCTGGAGCAGGCGCTGGCGTCCGCGACGAAGAAGAGGTTCAAGGAGGATGTGGAGGTCCGCGTCGAGGTCGACCGCGAGAGCGGGGACTACCGCTCTTTCCGTCGCTGGCATGTAGTGCCTGACGAGTTGCTGGAGGCGCCGGATCGCGAATTGACGCTCGAGCAGGCCCGTCAGCAGGTGCCCGACATCGAGCTGGACGAGTACATCGAGGAGCCGCTCGAGCCGGTGGAGTTCGGCCGCATCGGTGCCCAGACCGCCAAGCAGGTTATCCTGCAGAAGATCCGCGACGCCGAGCGGGAGCAGATCCTCAACGACTTCCTCGCGCGCAAGGAGCATCTCGTTACGGGGGCGATCAAGCGTATCGAGCGCGGAAACGCCATCGTCGAATCCGGGCGGATCGAGGCGGTGCTGCCGCGCGATCAGATGATCCCCAAGGAGAACCTCCGGGTCGGCGATCGCGTCCGGGCGTTCCTGCTCAAGGTCGACCGCGGCAGCCGCGGGCCGCAGCTGGTGTTGTCGCGCGTGGTGCCGGACTTCCTCACCAAACTCTTCGAGCTCGAAGTCCCCGAGATCGAAGAAGGTTTGCTGGAGGTGAAGGCGGCGGCCCGTGACCCAGGTGTGCGGGCCAAGATCGCCGTGAAATCGAACGACCAGCGTATCGACCCAATCGGGACTTGCGTGGGGATGCGCGGCTCTAGAGTGCAGGCAGTGACATCCGAGCTTGCAGGCGAGCGTGTCGACATCATCTTGTGGTCGGCCGACCCCGCACAGTTCGTCATCAACGCACTTGCACCAGCGGAAGTAGTCAGCATTGTGGTCGATGAAGACTCCCGCAGCATGGACCTGGTGGTGGACGAGGAGAACCTCGCCCAGGCCATCGGCCGTAACGGGCAGAACGTGCGGCTCGCGAGCGAGCTCACGGGATGGGAGCTGAATATCATGACGGAGGAGGAATCCCGCAAGAAGAGCGAGGAGGAGGCCACGTCGGTGCGCGCCCTGTTCATGGAGAAGCTGGACGTCGACGAAGAGGTGGCGCAGATCCTCGTCGACGAAGGGTTCTCGACGCTCGAGCACGTCGCCTATGTCCCTATCAACGAGATGATGGAGATCGAGCAGTTCGACGAGGAGACGGTCAACGAGCTGCGCAGCCGGGCGCGCAACGCCCTGCTGATGCAGGAGATCGCCAGTGAGGAGAAGGTCGAGGAGGTGGCGTCGGACCTGCAGTCCCTCGAAGGCATGGACAGCCAGACTGCTCGCCTGCTGGCGAGCAAAGGTGTCAAGACCCAGGAGGACCTGGCCGAGCTGGCGATGGACGATCTGGTAGAGCTGACGGGCATGGAAGCCGAGCGCGCGAAGGCGCTGATCATGGCGGCCCGGGCACCGTGGTTTGCATAACGGAAACGGTGGAGATCGCGATCGCTGCCGGGATAGGGTGTAGGAGCAGATAAATGGCACAAACCAACGTGGTTCAGTTCGCAAAGGAGCTCGGGCTCCCCGCGGCAATGCTGCTGGAGCAGCTGCAGGCTGCCGGCGTGGGCAAGAAGCTGGTGGAAGACACCATGCTCACCGAGCAGGACAAGACGCAGCTGCTCGAGTACCTGCGTCGGGTCCACGGGACGAACGAGGCCAAGAACAAGATCACTCTGACCCGCAGGCAGACCAGCGAGATCAAGAAGGCCGATGCCACGGGCAAGTCGCGCACCATCCAGGTAGAAGTGCGCAAGAAGCGGGTGTTCGTGAAGCGCGACGCGAGTGCAGCGGACGTCGCCGAAGGAGCCCCGCCGCCAGTGACCGTGGATGCAGAGCAGGTGGCGCTGCGCGAAGAGGAGGCACGCAAGCAGGCCGAGCTGATCGCCCGCCAGGCCGCCGAGGCTGCCGTGAAGGCCGAGCGGGAGAAGAAACGCAAGGTCGTCGAGGAGCCTGCTGCGGTGGAGAAGGCGGTTGAGGCTCCAAAGCCCGTCGAAGCGAGGGCCGAGCAGGTGGAGACCACCGGCGAGGCGCCCGCTGGACAGCCCGAGGCGAAGCCCGCGGGTGGCACGCTGCACAAGCCGGCCACCAAGCCTGGCACGCCGGAGAAGAAGGCGCAGAAGAAGGTCGGGAAGGATACCAGCTGGCGTGATGAGGCCGCCAAGAGGCGCACCATCAAGACGCGCGGGGACGAAGGGGGTGCCGGAGGCTGGCATGCCCGTAAAGACCGGCACGCGCGTGGCAGGACCGAAGCGCCCACGACGCCGCACGGCTTCTCGCTGCCGACCGAGCCGGTGGTGCAGGAGGTGCTGATTCCCGAGACCATCACGGTCGCCAACCTCGCGCAGAAAATGTCGGTGAAGGCTGCCGAGGTCATCAAGGCGTTGATGAAGCTCGGCACGATGGTGACGATCAACCAGGTTCTCGATCAGGACACGGCGATGATCGTGGTGGAAGACATGGGTCACATCGCCAAGCGCGCCAAGCTCGACGACCCGGAAGCGTTCCTCAGCGAGACCCAGGAGGTGCCGACCGCGGCGGCGGAGCCGCGCGCACCGGTGGTCACGGTGATGGGGCACGTCGACCACGGGAAGACGTCACTGCTCGACTATATCCGGCGCACCAGGGTCGCCAGCGGCGAGGCGGGAGGCATCACGCAGCATATCGGCGCTTACCACGTTCAGACCGCACGCGGGATGATCACCTTCCTGGATACGCCTGGTCACGAAGCCTTTACCGCGATGCGTGCACGCGGCGCGAAGGTCACCGACCTGGTTGTGCTGGTGGTGGCGGCGGACGACGGCGTGATGCCACAAACGGTGGAGGCGATCCACCATGCCAAGGCCGCCAAGGTGCCCATCGTCGTGGCAGTGAACAAGATCGACAAGCCGGAAGCCCAGCCCGAGCGCATCCGCCAGGAGCTTGTCGCGCACCAGGTGGTGCCCGAAGACTGGGGCGGGGACACGATGTTCGTGGACGTCTCGGCCAAGACCGGGGCGAATGTCGAGAATCTGCTGGAGTCGATCCTGCTGCAGGCAGAGGTGCTCGAGTTGAAGGCGCCCAAAGCGGCTCCGGCTAGGGGACTGGTGATCGAGTCGAGGCTGGACAAAGGGCGCGGCCCAGTGGCCACCGTGCTGGTACAGTCGGGCACGCTGAATCGTGGCGACGTGGTGCTGGCCGGTGCAGTGTTTGGACGCGTGCGTGCGATGGTGGACGAGAGCGGTCATCCCGTCCAGCACGCCGGACCCTCCATCCCGGTGGAGATTCAAGGGCTGTCCGAGGTACCGACGGCCGGCGAGGAAGTCGTCGTGCTCGGCGACGAGCGCAAGGCGCGTGAGATCGCGCTGTTCCGCCAGGGCAAGTTCCGCGACGTGAAGCTCGCCAAGCAGCAGGCCGCCAAGCTCGAAGGGATGTTCGAACAGATGGCGGCGGGCGAGACCAAGGCGCTGTCGCTCATCATCAAGGCCGATGTGCAAGGGTCGCAGGAAGCATTGGCCCAGGCCCTGCAGAAGCTGTCCACCGACGAGGTGAGGGTCAACATCGTGCACAGCGGCGTAGGCGCTATCACCGAGTCCGACGTGAACCTGGCGCTCGCCTCGAACGCGGTAGTGGTCGGTTTCAACACGCGTGCCGACGCCACCGCCAAGAAGCTGATTGCATCGCACGGGGTGGACGTTCGCTACTACAACGTCATCTACGACGCGGTGGACGAGGTCAAGGCTGCTCTCTCGGGACTGCTGGCGCCCGAGAAGAAGGAGTCCGTCACGGGCCTGGTGGAAGTGCGGCAGGTATTCCACATCTCCAAGGTCGGGACTGTTGCCGGCTGCTACGTACTCGAGGGTGTGGTCAAGCGCGGCTCGCTGGTGCGCGTGCTGCGCGACAACATCGTCGTCCACACCGGCGAGCTCGACTCGCTCAAGCGCTTCAAGGACGACGTCCGCGAGGTCAAGGCCGGCTTCGAATGCGGCCTTTCGGTCAAGAGCTTCAACGACATCAAGGAAGGCGACCAGCTCGAGGTCTACGATGTCGTTGAAGTCGCGCGTACCCTTTAGGCGGTTCAGGCTGGCTGCCGCAACGAGGTCTTGAATGGCGCGCGAATATTCCCGCGCTTCCCGGCTCGGCGACCAGATCCAGCGCGACCTGGCGGAGTTGATCCGCCTGGAGGTCAAGGATCCGCGCGTCAGCCTGGTGACCGTGACGGCTGTCGAGGTCAGTGCAGACCTGACCCACGCTCGCGTCTTCGTGACGACGCTCGCCGATGCGATCGGCGCTGACGAGACGCTCCAGGCGCTGCAGCACGCCGCCGGGTTTCTGCGAAGCAGGCTGTCGCACAGCCTGAAGGTCCGCCAGGTTCCCGAGCTGCACTTCGTGTACGACGAGTCGGTCGAGCGGGGCTTGCGCCTGTCGAAGCTGATCGACGAGGCCACGAAGCCCGAAGGCCCCACCGGGCGCGGGTAAGCCGTCGAGAACGGACCGGACTTGCGACGACGCGGCGCGTCCATCGACGGAATCCTGCTGCTCGACAAGCCCGTCGGCATGACCTCGAATGCAGCCCTGATCCAGAGCAAGCGGCTGTTCGGCGCGGCGAAGGCCGGGCACACCGGAACCCTCGATCCCCTGGCCAGTGGTCTTCTACCCATCTGTTTCGGGGAGGCGACGAAGTTCGCCGGGCTGCTGTTGGACGCCGACAAGACCTACGAGGCAGTGGTGGCGCTCGGGGCGGTGACCACCACCGGCGATGCCGAAGGAGAGGTCGTCTCATGGGGCGAGGTGTCAGGGGTCGGGCCTCGCATCGATCCGGTTCTGCGGCAGTTTGTCGGTCCGCAGAGCCAGACGCCGCCGATGTACAGCGCGCTTAAGCACCAGGGCCGGCCCCTCTACGAATATGCGCGGGCCGGGCAGGTCGTAGAGCGGGGGGCGCGGGAGATCACCGTACACGAGCTGGAGCTGCAGGAGTTCGACGGCGAGACGCTGCGCATCCGTGTCCGGGTGAGCAAAGGGACGTATGTCCGCACGCTTGCCCAGGACATCGGTGCAAGCCTGGGCTGCGGAGCGCACCTGCGAGGGCTGCGGCGCACCGCAATCGGGGAGATGACAGTCAGCAGCGCCTCGACCCTGGACCAGCTCGGCGCGCTTCCGGCGGAGCAGCGGAGCCGCCTCCTGCAGCCAACCGACCTGCTGGTTCGTTCCTTTCCCAGATTGGATCTCGCCGAGCCCTGGGACGCCGCGATCCGCCGTGGGCAACGCGTCCCGGCCCCGTCCGAGCTTGGGCCCGGACTGGTCGGCCTGTATGACCGGGCCGGCGGATTCATCGGCGTGGGCGAGGTCTGCGCCCCCGGCGAGGTCGCTCCGCGCCGGCTGGTTTCGGAGGCAGCCGTAGTGGTGCCGTCGCTGGACGCCTAAGCCCTTGGGATTACTTGAGTATTAAAGGGAATCGAGGCTACAATGCGCGTTTTCCCGGAGAGAGCATCGATGTCGATCAATACCGAACAGAAGGCGCACATTGTGGGAGAGCACCAGCGCGCCAAGGGCGACACCGGTTCGCCCGAAGTCCAGGTCGCGCTGCTTACCGCACGCATCAACGACCTGACCGAGCACTTCAAGACTCACGTCAAAGACTTCCACTCCCGCCGCGGGCTGCTGCGTCTCGTGAGCCGCAGGCGCAAGTTGCTGGACTACCTCAAGCGTTCGGACAGCGACAAGTACCGCGCGACGATCGACCGCCTGGGGTTGCGCAAGTAAGCCTGCGCCGTTGCGAAACCGTACCACATCACGGTCCCGTGACTGTGGCAACCGAAGCCCCGCCGCGCGGCCGGCTGCGGGCACTGACTTGTAACGCCCTCGAGCCATGGATGTAAATCCCATCATTCCCGTCAAGAAAGCGATTCAGTTCGGCAGTCACACCCTTACACTCGAGACCGGTGAGCTTGCCCGTCAGGCGCATGGCGCAGTCATGGTCAGCATGGACGACACCTGCGTCCTGGTGACCGTTGTCGGCAGGAAGGAAGTGAAACCCGGCCAGGACTTCTTCCCGCTCACCGTGGACTACATGGAGCGGACTTACGCAGCCGGGCGCATCCCGGGTGGGTTCTTCAAGCGCGAAGGCCGGCCCACCGAGAAAGAAACCCTGACCTCGCGCCTGATCGATCGGCCCATCCGGCCGTTGTTCCCTGACGGCTTCTTCAACGAGGTGCAGGTCGTGGCGACCGTGATGTCGTCCAACAACGAGGTGGACTCGGACATCCCGGCGATGATCGGCGCATCGGCTGCGCTGGCCCTGTCCGGCATCCCATTCAACGGGCCGATCGGCGCGGCACGGGTGGGTTTCGCCAACGGCGACTACATCCTGAATCCCACCGCGACCGAGCTCAAGACCTCCCAGCTCAACCTGGTGGTGGCGGGCACACAACAAGCGGTTCTCATGGTCGAGTCCGAGGCCAACGAGCTGTCCGAGGAGGTCATGCTCGGCGCAGTCGTGTTCGGTCACGAGCAGCTGCAGGCCGTCATCAATCTCATCAACGAGATGGCGGACGAGGCCGGCAAGCCATTGTGGGACTGGTCCCTGCCGCAGAAGGACGAAGGGATGGTGCGCCGGGTGGCCGAGCTCGCCGAGGCCGGGTTGCACGACGCCTATCGTATCCGCCAGAAGCAGCTGCGCTCCGAGAAGATCGCGGCCCTGCGCAGCACAGTGTTCGATGCGCTCGTCACGAATGCGGCAGAGCCGGCGGACGAGAACATGGTGGCCACGCTGTTCAGCGATCTCGAATCGAAGATCGTCCGCGGCCGGATTCTCAGCGGCGACCCGCGCATAGATGGCCGCGATACCCGCACAGTGCGTCCGATCGCGATCCGGACCGGCGTCCTGCCGAGGGCCCACGGCTCGGCCCTGTTTACCCGCGGCGAGACGCAGGCACTGGTTGTGGCGACGCTGGGCACGGCACGCGATGAGCAGATCATCGATGCGATGCAGGGCGAGTACAGCGAGCGCTTCATGCTTCACTACAATATGCCACCCTACGCCACTGGAGAGACCGGCAGGGTCGGCGCACCGAAGCGCCGCGAGATCGGACACGGCCGTCTGGCCAAGCGGGCACTGGTGAACATGCTGCCCACGCCGGAGGAGTTCGGCTACTCCATGCGGGTGGTATCCGAGATCACCGAGTCGAACGGCTCGAGCTCCATGGCCAGCGTGTGCGGCGGTTCCTTGGCGCTGATGGACGCCGGCGTGCCGATGAAAGCGCACGTCGCCGGAATCGCCATGGGCCTGATCAAGGATGGCAACCGCTTCGCCGTCCTCAGCGACATCCTCGGGGACGAGGACCATCTGGGCGACATGGACTTCAAGGTGGCCGGCACCGATCGTGGTGTGACGGCGCTGCAGATGGACATCAAGATCCAGGGCATCACCAAGGAGATCATGCAGGTCGCGCTCAGCCAGGCGCGCGAAGCCCGCATGCACATCCTGGATCTCATGCGTCAGGCACTTGAAACGCCCCGGCCGGAGATCTCCGCCTATGCTCCGCGCATGATCGTGATCAAGATCAAGCCGGAGAAGATCCGGGACGTCATCGGCAAGGGGGGCGCGGTGATCCGGGCCATCACGGAGGAGACCGGGACGACCATCGACATCGCCGAGGATGGGACTGTCACTATTGCGTGTACCAGCTCGGACGGCGGCCTCGCGGCGAAGAAGCGCATCGAGGACATCACCGCCGAGGTGGAGGTCGGGCGTGTCTACGAAGGCACTGTGCTGAAGCTGCTCGATTTCGGTGCGATCGTGTCCGTGCTACCAGGCAAGGACGGGCTGCTGCACATCTCGCAGATCGCCGAGGAGCGCGTGAAGAACGTCGGCGACTATCTGAAGGAGGGGCAGTCCGTGCGCGTCAAGGTCCTCGAGGCCGACGAAAAGGGCCGCCTGCGTTTGTCCATGCGCGCCGTTGCTGAGAGCCAGTAGTGACTCTCAAGCCATCCAGCAAAAACCCGCCCGAAGGCGGGTTTTTTGTTGGTGTGCTCGACGTCGTGCCGGTCAGTGCGTGGCCGGTGTGGACAGCGCGTGCACCACCATCTCGGTGAACGGGTACACGTGCGCCTGCAGCCACACCACGCCACCCACCAGCGCCGCAAGCACGATGCTGTGCCAGAACACGTAGCGCAGAATGTCGCCCTCGTGGCCGTACCAGCGCGTGGCCGTGCTGGCAACCACGATGCTTTGCGCGTCGATCATCTTACCCATGACTCCGCCGGAGCTGTTGGCCGCTGCCATGAGCACCGGGCTCAGGCCGAGCTGCTCCGACGTAATGCGCTGCAGCCCACCGAACAGCACGTTCGACGCCGTGTCCGAGCCGGTGAGTGCTACCCCTAGCCAGCCCAGCATCGCCCCGAAGAACGGATAGAGCATCACGCCGGTCTGGGCGAAGGCGAGACCCAGCGTGGCGTCGGTGCCCGAATAGCGTGTGACGAACCCCAACGCCAGCATCGCTGCGATGGTAATCAGTGAGTACCGCACCAGCCAGATGGTCGAGAGGTATTTCCCCAGCAAGCCCGGCAGCGAGTAGCCCATGAACAGACCCGCAACGATCGCGGCGAGAAAGATGCCGCTGCCAGTGGCCGAAAGCCAGTTGAGCGTGTAGACAGCCTTCTCCTTGGTCGGTTTTGCCACTACCGGCGGGACCTTTTCGACCATCTCATCGAGACCCGCGATCGGGAAGTCGACCTTGGTGATCCCGTCCCAAGCATGGCTGATCTTCTCCTCCTTGCTCTCGCCGTCGAGCATGGTGACCTGCACACTCTGTCCGTTGAGGAAGTTTTTCACCGTGGGGAAGCCCCACGCGAACACAAACACCGTCAGGATCAGCCAGGGAACCCACGCGCGCACCAGCAGGCCGGTCGGATGCCTGGTGAACTGCCTGACCGGACCCTCTTCACCGCTGTCGGTTTCGTGGCCACGCAGCTTGGTGGTGCGCCAGATCTCCTTGGGCTTCCACACCTTGAGGAACACCGTCAGGCAGGCCATCGACACCAGCGCGGCACCCACGTCCACCAGCATCGGACCATGGAAGTTGGAGATCAGGAATTGCGGGATGGCAAAGGCCACACCTGTCACCAGGATCGCTGGCCACACGCCCTTGACCCCTTTCCAGCCGGAAAACGCCCAGATGAGCCAGAACGGCACCAGGAGCGAGAAGAAAGGCAGCTGTCGCCCGACCATGGCTGAGAGCGCCATCTCATCCAGGCCGGTGACCTTCGCCAGCGTGATGATCGGGGTCCCCAGCGCACCGTAGGCCACCGGCGCGGTGTTGGCGATCAGGGACAGGCCGGAGGCGGCCAGCGGCGAGAACCCCAGTCCGATCAAGATCGCACCGGTGACGGCCACTGGTGTTCCGAACCCGGCTGCGCCCTCGAAGAATGCGCCGAAGGCGAACGCGATCAACAACAGTTGCAGGCGGCGGTCCTCGGTGACGTTGGCAATATTGTCCTGCAATACCTGGAAGTAGCCTTTGTCCTTGGTGAGCTGGTAGAGGAAGATGATGTTGAGGACGATCCAACCGATCGGAAGCAATCCGAACAGCGCCCCCAGCCCCGCAGAGCCCAGCGCCATCTCCGTGGGCATGCCGAAGACCAGCACTGCTATGCCAAGCGCGCTGACCAGTCCCAGGATGGCTGCCCAGTGCGCGGCCATGCGCAGAAACGCGAGTGTCCCAAGCAAAACCACCACCGGCACTGCAGCCACGATCGTGGACCAGGCCGCGCTGTTCAGCGGGTCATAGACTTGCTGCCAAACCATCGAGTTCTCCCTGTTGGTTCTAATTGTCGAGCCGGCGCGTGTCAGGCTGCCGTTCAGCGGGCGGATTATACAAGCGCCGCATTTGCGCATGCCGCGCCGTATAATTTCGGGTCGCTGCCGCATAGGCGCCGAACTGGCCCCACAGCGCGTTGGGAGGAGATCGGATGAATCAGAGCACGCAAGTGGCGACCGGGGGCGAGATCCTGGTCGACGCACTGCATATCCACGGGATGGATATGGCATTCTGCGTCCCGGGCGAGAGCTATCTCGCCGTCATCGATGCCATGTACGACGCGCGGGAGCAGATGCGCCTCATCGTCTGCCGCCAGGAAGGTGGTGCCGCTTTCATGGCGGAGGCCTATGGCAAGCTGACTGGGCGTCCGGGTATCTGCTTCGTCACGCGCGGGCCGGGTGCTACCAATGCCAGCATCGGTGTGCACACGGCGCACCAGGACTCGTCGCCGATGATCCTGTTCATCGGACAGGTGGGCGGCGACGTGGTCGAGCGCGAAGCCTTCCAGGAAGTCGACTACCGGCGCATGTTCGGCCAGATGGCCAAGTGGGTTGCCCAGATCGACCGGGCCGAGCGTATCCCCGAATATGTGAGCCATGCATTCCATCTGGCCGTATCGGGCCGGCCGGGCCCGGTGGTGCTGGCATTGCCCGAAGACATGCTCGCGGCGGCGGGGGCGGTAGCGTCCTCACGGCCCTATCAGCGCGTGAAACCTCATCCCGGACCAGCGGACCTGCGGCGGCTGCAGGAAATGCTCAGTGCCTCGCAACGCCCGCTGGTTATCCTGGGCGGTGGCGATTGGAGCGCCGCTGCGTGCGCAGATATCCAGGCGTTCCTGGAGCGATGGGCACTGCCGGCGGCCTGCTCCTTCCGGCGACAGGATCTGCTCGATAACCGCCAGGCTCAGTACGTCGGCGAGATCGGCATCGGGATCAGTGCGGACCTGAAGAAGCGCGTGCGCGAGGCCGACCTCGTCGTCACTCTCGGCGCACGTCTCGGCGAGATGACGACGGGCGGCTACACGCTGTTCGAGATCCCGCAGCCCCGACAGCGGTTCGTCCACGTGCATCCGGGCATCGACGAGCTGGGAAGGGTCTACGAAGCCGAACTGATGATAAACGCAGGCATGGCCGAGTTTGCCGGCCTGGCGAAGGGGTTGGACGCGCCCGCCCGTCCTGCCTGGCGGACCTGGGCCGAGAGCCTGCGCAGCGAGTATCTCAAGACGCTCGAACCGGTGCCGGCGCCAGGTGCTCTGAACCTGAGCATGGCGATCGCCTGGCTGCGCGAGCGGCTCCCGGCCGGGAGCATCGTCACCAACGGCGCAGGCAACTTCTCAGGCTGGGTCCAGCGGTTCTATCAGTACACCGGTTTCCGCACACAGCTGGGGCCGACCAACGGTGCGATGGGCTATGGTGTGCCTGCCGCTATCGCCGCTAAGCTGGTGCACCCCGAGCGAATGGTCTTGTGCTTTTCCGGGGATGGGGACTACCTGATGACCGGCCAGGAGCTTGCGACGGCCATTCAGTACGGGGCAGCGGTGATCTTCTTCGTGGTCAACAACGGCATGTACGGGACGATCCGCATGCACCAGGAGCGCGAATATCCCGCGCGCGTGTACGGCACTGCATTGCAGAACCCGGATTTTGCCGCACTCGCCCGCGCGTACGGTGCGCATGGGGAGCTGGTCGAGCGTACGGAGGATTTCGCACCCGCTTTCGAGCGTGCGGCAGCCGCAGGCAAACCGGCGCTGATCGAGCTGCGCATCGATCCGGAAGCGATCACCACGCGCACGACCTTGGCGGCGATTCGCGAGCAAGCCTTGAAGTAAGGCAAATGGACAGGATGACAGGATTGAAGACTAGCGAGCGCGTGCTGCAACGGAAGGCCGGCGCATGTCGTCAGGACCCGGCCGGCGAGAGACAGTCTCGATCAGCAACGCGACAGGAACAGTGAACGAGAATCCTCTCGATCCTGTCCATTCGCTTTGGGCTTCAAAATCCGACCGCCTGGCCGTCGCGGCGTGGCTCCGACGCCGCGAGATAGCCACCGTCCATGCGATGGATCAGCTGGGCGCTGCCGAACTCGGTGCTCCAGCGCTCTGCGCGACGGATCTGGTGACCTAGCCGTGCCAGCTCGCTCACCGTCGCGTCCGGCATGTGGTGCTCGACGATGACGTCTCGTCCGCCCAGCACTTTCCAGCGTGGCGCGTCGGCCGCAGCCTGCGGGTTCTGCCGGTAATCGGCCAGCCGTACCATCATCTGGGTGTGCCCCTGGGCCTGCATGTCGCCGCCCATCACGCCGAAGCTCATGAGGGGCCGGCCGTCGCGGGTGGCGAACGCCGGGATGATGGTATGGAAGGGGCGCTTGCCCGGGCCGACCTGGTTGGGATGGCCCGGGGTCAGCCGGAAGCAGGCGCCGCGGTTCTGCAGGCTGATGCCGGTCCCCGGCACCACCACGCCGGACCCGAAGCCCATGTAGTTGGACTGGATGTAGGACACCATCATCCCGCTCGCGTCAGCTGCGGTAAGATAGACCGTGCCAGAGCGGGGAGGGACACCGGCGCCGAAATCTTGCGCTTGCCGCCGGTCGACGCGCCGAGCCCGCTGCTCGAGATAACCGGGATCGAGCAGGTCCACGGCAGACACCCGCATGAAACGCGGATCCGCGACGTGCTCGTACATGTCTGCAAACGCGAGCTTCATCGCCTCGATCTGCACGTGCACGCTCTCCGGCGAGTCGGGCGGCAACGCCGAAACATCGAAACGCTCGAGGATACCCAGGGCCATCAGCGCGGCGATGCCTTGCCCGTTCGGCGGGATTTCATGCAGCCGCGTCCCACGGTAGGCCTGGCTCACCGGCTCGACCCAATCCGGCTGATGTGCTGCGAGATCCTCAGCGGTCATGGCACCGCCCTGGTCCCGGCTGGCGGCAGCGATTCTCTCGGCGAGCAGGCCGCGATAGAAGGATTCCCCGTTCGTGCGCGCGATCTCCTCGAGCGTGGCGGCCTGCTCCGGGAAGCGAAACACCTCGCCCGCACGTGGCGCACGGCCGCCGGGCATGAAGGCCTGGGCGAAGCCCGGCTGAATGGCGAGGCGTTCGATCTGGTTTGCCCACTGCCGCGCTACCGTGGGAGAAACGAGAAAGCCCGCCCGAGCATACTCGATTGCCGGGGTGAACAGATCCGCGAGGGGCAGCTTGCCGAAGCGCTGCGAAAGGGCCATCCAGGCCGACACCGCTCCGGGAACAGTAACGGTATCCCATCCAACGATAGGCATCGACTGCTGCCCGGCAAATCGCTCGGGTGACCAGGCAGCGGGCGAATGGCCCGAAGCGTTCAGCCCGTGGAGACCCTGCTCGTCCCAGACCAGCGCGAAAGCATCGGAGCCGATGCCATTCATGACCGGCTCCACGACCGTCAGCGTGATCGCCGCAGCCACGATTGCATCCACCGCATTGCCATCCTTGAGGAGCATGCGCAGTCCGGCTTGCGCTGCCAGCGGCTGCGACGTGGCGACGACATTGGCCGCCAGCACGGGCATGCGCTGCGAAGGATAGGGAAAGGACCAGTCGAAACCCTGCATCTTCAGGACTCCTGGAAGGCTTCTTCGCGCTTACGTCTCACGGCTGGCAGGACGACCAGCAGCATCAGGACCGCGGCGAGGGCGAGCATCGTCAGACTGAGCGGGCGTGTGAAGAATACGGAGGGGTCGCCGCGCGAGATCGTCATGGCCTTGCGTAGGTTCTCCTCCAGCATCGGCCCCAGCACAAAGCCCAGCAGCAGAGGCGCGGGCTCGCACTCCAGCTTGATGAACACATAGCCCAGCAGCCCGAACAGTACCGCGAGCCCGACGTCGAACACCGAGTTGTTCAGACTGTAGATGCCGATGCAGGCAAGCACGAGGATGGCAGGATACAGCAGGCGATAGGGGACAGTAAGCAGCCAGACCCACACACCGATCAGAGGCAGGTTCAGAACGACCAGCAGGAGGTTGCCGATCCACATGCTGGCGACCATGCCCCAGAACAGCTCGGGGCGCTCGGTCATGACCTGGGGGCCGGGCTGGATCCCATGGATGATCATCGCGCCCACCATCAGAGCCATGACCGCATTCGAGGGGATGCCCAATGTAAGCAACGGAATGAAGGAGGTCTGTGCGCCGGCGTTGTTCGCTGACTCCGGGCCGGCCACGCCTTCGACCGCGCCCTTGCCGAAGCGGGCTGGCTCCTTGGCGATGCGCTTCTCGATCATGTAGGAGGCAAACGAACCGAGCACGGCACCGCCGCCGGGCAGGATGCCGAGCACCGAGCCGATCCCGGTCCCGCGCAGGACGGCCTTCCAGGCGCGGCGGAAGTCGTCCCCGCTGGGCCACAGCCGTCCGATCTTCGCCGTGAACACTTCCCGGCTGCTGCCTTGCTCCAGGTTGGAGATGATCTCGCCGAAAGCGAATATGCCCATGGCCACCACCACGAAGTTGATCCCATCGGTCAACTCGGGAATGCCGAAGGTGTAGCGCATGCGGCCCACCTCGGGGTCGGCTCCGACCAGCCCCAACAGGATGCCCAGAACGATCATGGCGATGGCTTTGAGCAGAGAACCGCGGGCCAGCGTAACTGCTGCCACCAGCCCCAGCACCATCAGCGAGAACCGCTCCGCGGGCCCGAACTTGAAGGCGAGCTCGGCCAACGGCGGTGCGAAGGTGGCCAGGATCAGAGTCGCGACGCACCCGGCGAAGAAGGATCCGAGCGCCGCAATCGCCAGTGCCGGTCCGGCGCGGCCCTGACGGGCCATCTGATAGCCGTCGAGGCAGGTGACCACGGCCGACGACTCACCGGGAAGGTTGACCAGAATGGCCGTGGTCGACCCACCGTACTGCGCGCCGTAGTAGATCCCGGCCAGCATGATGAGCGCTGCAACGGGCGAGAGGTGGAAAGTGACCGGCAGCAGCATGGCAATGGTCGCCACCGGCCCGATGCCCGGCAAGACCCCGACCAGGGTGCCAAGCGCAACGCCCAGCAGGCACCAGCCGACGTTGGCCCAGGTGAGGGCAACGCCGAACCCCAGCTCGAGGTTCGACAGCAGCTCCATCAGAACGGCCCCAGACGAAAGGGGAGTCCGAGCCCCTTGGTGAACAGTCCGACGGCCAGGCCGACCATGATCAGGGCGAGAGGCAGCACCTCCCGCCAACGGAAGCGCTCGCTGGCCAATGCGCTCACCAATACCACCAGGGTGACTGCAGCGATGATGCCCAGACGCTCCACCGTGAGCGCGAACAGCGCGACGGCGGCGAGGACCAGGGCTAGAGGCTTGAGAGCAAAGACTGGCGGGGGCCCGCCACGCGACAGCACTCCGCGCACCAGCATGGCCAGGCCCAGCAACGCGAGCAGGGCTCCGAGTATTGCCGGGAAGTACCCGGGGCCCATGCGCATCGCACTGCCCATAGGGTAATCACGGCCGAGCACGACCGCTGCTGCGCCAAAGCCGATGAACATCAGGCCGGCTAGCAAATCCGTGACATTCCGGATCCTGGCGCCCACATCCCTCCCTTCTTGTTGTGGGCACATTCTTTCACAACCGGCCGGCCCGCAGCAAACGCGGCCGGCGGCACGCTGTGAAGGTCGACCCGTCAGAGGCAGGACACCCCGGAAACGGCCTGCAGTACCTCACCGGTCCTCAGGTCCTGGGCAAAAACGGCGATTCCGAGCTGCGCGGCATCCCAGTCGCTGGCAATCCGCAGCGTGCGATCCAGCCGCAGGGAAGCGTCGCGCTGCAACGGAAGCGGGCCGACCAGCGTGCGCACGACGAAATCATGCTGCAGCGTGCGTCCAGCGTTTTCTCCAGCGGCAACCGTGGTGATCAACCCGTTCTGGAAAACGGCTACCCAGACGGCTGCGGACGGGGCGGCGCTCTCCAGCTTCACTGCTCCGCGCAGTTGAAGATCCGCCCCTGCCAAGCTCACCGTTGCAGTAATGCGCGCCCCGGCGGGCTTGCGATTGAGCTCGGCTACGCTTCGAGCGAAGCTGCCGCTGTTGCTCCAGTTGCGCGAGTCCTTTCCATCGAGGACGACCTGCGGAGTGTAGATCACCCGGCTTCGCTCGCGCGTCGCGATATCGCGCTGCCGCTCGCTGAAGCCGGGCTGGGAGAACCGGTCGACCCACCCGAGCTCGTTCCAGTAGTCCACGTGGAAGGCGAGCGCCACGATCCGCTGTGCCGCGCTCGCCGTGCGCAAGTGGCTCAGCCAGCGATCCGCTGGCGGGCAGCTGTTGCAGCCCTCCGATGTGTACAGCTCCACCAGTGCGGCGCGCTGCTGCGGGCTGTCCAAGGTGCATGCCGCCTGCGTCAGCTGCGGGAGCGCAGCGGCCGCGGCAACGATGGCGCGGGTGACCAGAGCCAGCAATGACACGGCGTCCTCCGTTACTGTCAGTGGCACCGGGGTGATCGACGCCCGGTGATTTTGTTACCATCGCGATCTGTGCTTCAGGCTACAGCGCTGTGCCCACCGGTTCTACGGCCAAGGCCTGCACGCGGATGCACCCCGTCGGCACGCTGCCGAGCACCCGCGCAACCCCGTGCCTATCGACATGGCCCAATACTTCGTCATCCACCCAGACAACCCCCAGCGACGCCTGATTCAGCAGGCCGCCGAGATCGTGCGCCGCGGCGGGCTGATCGTCTATCCCACGGACTCCTGCTACGCGCTGGGCTGCCAGCTCGGCGACAAGGCAGCGCAGGAGCGCATCCGCGCGATACGGCAGGTGGATGCCCGGCATCATTTCACGCTAGTATGTCGGGATCTTTCCGAGATCTCCCACTACGCGCGGGTCGACAACCGTGTGTACCGCATGCTCAAGGCCACCACGCCAGGCGGCTACACGTTCATTTTGCAGGCGACCCGCGAAGTGCCACGGCGCCTGCAGAACCCCAAGCGCAACACCATCGGTCTGCGCGTCCCCGATCACCGCGTAGTGCAGGACCTGCTGGCGGAGCTGGGCGAGCCCTTGCTCAGCTCGACCCTGCTCCTGCCCGGCGACGAGCTGCCGCTGAACGACGCGCAGGAGATACGCGCTCGCCTCGAGCGGCAGGTCGATCTGGTGCTGGACGGCGGCTCCTGCGGAGTCGAGATGACCACGGTCATCGATCTCACCGGCGAGGGGCCCGAGATCGTGCGTGTCGGCAAGGGCAGCCTCGAGCCCTTCGGCGTCCCCGCCTGAGCCCGTCCCTTTCGCCATGAGCTTCGACCTCGCTGGTCTGATCCAGGTCATCGCCCTTGCGGCAATCCCGGTCACCTTTGCCATCACGCTGCATGAGGCGGCCCATGGCTATGCGGCGCGCCACTTCGGCGACTATACGGCCCACAACGCCGGTCGCATCAGCCTCAACCCGCTGCGTCATATCGATCCGGTGGGAACAATCGCGGTGCCGCTTCTCATCCTCGTGACCAGCAAGCTGATGGGCACCAGCGGCATCCTGTTCGGCTGGGCCAAGCCGGTGCCGGTAAACTTCGGGCAGTTGCGTCATCCCAAGCGCGACATGCTCTGGGTCGCCGCGGCCGGGCCGGGAGCCAACCTGATGATGGCCATGGGCTGGGCGCTGGTTCTGAGGCTGGCGCTGGGCATGCCGGACAACTATTTCTCGGTGCCGTTGCAGAGCATGGCGCAGTACGGCATCGGCATCAACGTCGTGCTCATGGTGCTGAACCTGTTCCCGCTTCCGCCGCTGGACGGCGGACGCATCGCGGTCAGCCTGTTGCCCGGGCATATGGCGTGGCAGTTCGCGAGGATCGAGCCCTACGGCTTTATAATTCTGCTGATGCTGTTGTTCACCGGCATCCTCGGCACCGTCCTGTCGCCGTTCATCCGGGCTGTGCTGAGTGTCATTGTCACCGTCTTCAACCTGGGCTGAGCTCGATCTGCAATGTTCCCTGACCGCGTGCTGTCCGGAATGCGACCCACCGGCGCCCTGCATCTCGGGCACTTCCACGGCGTGCTGAAGAACTGGGTCCGCCTGCAGCACGAGCACCCTTGCTTGTTCTTCGTGGCGGACTGGCATGCGCTGACCACCCACTACGAAGAGCCAGCCCAGCTCGAGCAGCACGCCTGGGACATGGTGATCGACTGGCTCGCTGCCGGAGTCGATCCCTCGCTCGCCACGCTGTTCATCCAGTCGCGCGTCCCTGAGCATGCGGAGCTGCATCTGCTGATGTCCATGATCACGCCGCTTGGCTGGCTCGAGCGCGTGCCGACCTACAGGGACCAGCAGGAGAAGCTGACCGACCGCGACCTGTCGACCTATGGCTTTCTGGGCTATCCGCTGCTGCAAAGCGCGGACATCCTCATCTACCGTGCTACGTTGGTGCCGGTGGGTGAGGACCAGGTGCCGCACATCGAGTTTACCCGCGAGGTCGCGCGCCGCTTCAATCACATCTACGGGCGGGAGACGGGCTTCGAGGAGAAGGCCGAGGCCGCGGTGAAGAAGCTCGGCAGCAAGCGCGCGAAGCTGTACAGGGATCTGCGCACGCGCTATCAGGAGCAGGGCGACCACGAGGCGTTGGAAGCCGGCCGCGCGCTGCTGGAGGAGGCGCAGAACCTGAGTCTGGGTGACCGCGAGCGCCTGTTCGGTTTCCTGGAGGGCGGCGGCAAGATGATCCTGTCCGAACCCGAGGCGTTGTTGACCGAAGCGTCCAAGATGCCCGGGCTCGACGGACAGAAGATGTCGAAGTCCTACAACAACACGATCACCCTGCGCGAGGATGCCGACAGTGTCACGCGCAAGATCCGCACGATGCCGACCGACCCGGCGCGCGTGCGCCGCAACGATCCGGGGGACCCGGAGAAGTGCCCGGTGTGGCAGTTCCATCTCGTCTACTCGGACGAGAAGACGCAGAAGTGGGTGCAGGAAGGGTGCCGCAGCGCAGGGATCGGCTGTCTCGAATGCAAGCAGCCCGTGATCGAGGCGGTGCTACGCGAGCAGGAGCCCATGCGCGAACGCGCACAGGTCTTTATCGACGACCCCACCCTGGTGAGGAACATCATCGAGGACGGCTGCGATCAGGCGCGCAAGCAGGCAGCCGAGACCATGCGCGAGGTGCGTGCCGCGGTGGGCCTCGCTTACGACTGAGCTGGTTTTCGATCCTTCTCGGACTGCCGGTTGTGGCTCCGGCCCGTCACTGCGTGGCTTAACCTTGCCAAGCAAGTTAGCCTGCGCCGCAAACGCCAGGCATCGTTGTTCATGCTTTCTTGCGCAATAGACGTTGCTGTTCTCTTTGCCACTCTCTGTCCTTCTCGGCCTGGCGTTTGTCATGCTGCTTCTTGCCTTTGGCGAGACCGATCTCGAGCTTGATCCAGCCGTTGCGATAGTGCAGGTTCAAGGGAACCAGGGTGTACCCGGCCCGCTCGACTTTGCCGATCAGGCGATCGACCTCCTCGGCGTGCAGCAGCAGCTTCCGCGTGCGGGTCGGATCGGGCTGCACGTGCGTCGAGGCGGTGGGCAGCGGGGTGATGTGGCAGCCGATGAGGTGAAGAGCACCGTCCTTCACGATGACATAGGCCTCGCCCAGATTGGCGAGGCCGGCACGGATCGCCTTGACCTCCCAGCCGTCCAGCACGATGCCGGCCTCGAACTTCTCTTCGATGAAGTAGTCGTGGTAGGCCTTGCGGTTTTCGGCGATGCTCATGGCGGGCGCAATCCGGGAGGCCGCGATTCTATCAGCTTGGACTGGCCGACCTGTGCCGTCACCTCACGTTTTAGTCCGGCCGAAAGCTAGCGAGATGGCGGTGGTCCAGAGGTCCGTGCTGGTAGGCTACTCCGCCCAGCGCATGTACGCCCTGGTGGACGAGGTAGAGCGCTATCCGGAGTTCCTGCCCTGGTGCGGAGGCACCGAGCTGGAGCATCGCGACGGCGAGGTCACGCGCGCTTCCATACAGATCGACTATCGCGGGATCCGCCAGACCTTCAAGACCGAGAACCGCACGCAGGCCCCGGAGCTGATCCAGATCCGACTGGTCAGCGGTCCGTTCCACACTCTGGACGGCACCTGGCGGTTCACCGCGCTCGCGCCCGAGGCCTGCCGTATCGATTTCCAGTTGCACTATGAGTTCGCCAGCCGGCTGCTCGAGCGACTGGTTGGGCCGGTGTTTCACTACATCGCCAACAGCTTCGTCGACGCCTTTCTGAAGCGCGCGGAGCGACTCTACGGGACGTGAGGCCCCCGTGCGGATCGAGGTCGTCTACGCGCTACCGCTGGAGCAGGACGTAGTCTCACTCGAGGTCACGGTGGGCATGACCCTGCGCGAAGCCATTTGGTCCAGCGGTGTGCTGGAGCGACACCCGGAGATCGAGCTTGGCTCGGTCCGGGTCGGCGTGTGGGGCCGCTGGGCCACCCTGGACAGCGTCCTGCGAGATGGGGACCGCGTGGAGATCTATCGCCCGCTGCAGGCCGATCCCAAGGAGGTGCGGCGGCGCCGTGCCGCCAAGAAGCGGGGCGTGCGCTGATCCCGCACTACTTGCACCACGAGTCGGCGACCTTGCGGGCCTCGCCCAACTCGCGGGCGATCTCCGCATCGGAGAGATAGACGGTCTCGCCGTCGGGGCCGTACTTGGTAATGCGCCCGCCGGTCTCCAGCGAGGCGAGGCGGTTCTTTGCATGCGTGCAGTTGCGCTGCTTCTCCTCGGCAGCCTGGGCTTCCTGCTGACGTTTGGCATCGGCCTCGGCGGCCTCCAGGCGGCGCTTGCGGAACTCCATCTCCAGCTCGGCCGCTGACTTCGGACCCTTCGGCGCCTGGCTTGCGGCGTCACCACTCGGTGCAGGCGGACTCGTGCCCGGCGCGGGTGCGTTGACCACACCGGACTGCCTGGCACCTTCGGGGGGAGGCTGGTCGGAGTAGTGAACCTTGCCGTCCTTGTCCACCCACTTGTATAAGACCGCCGACGCGGGCAGGGCAGCCAGCAGAAGCGCCAGTATCACCAACCGTTTCATCCGTGTTCTCCTACCTGAAATGAGGATAGCCGAGTTGCTGGATCCCGAGGCGTGCCTGCTCTGCGGCGAACCGGCCGAGCCGCTCCGCAGCGGCGTAGTCGTCTTGCGCCAGAGCATTCTGGGCGTCCCGCAACGCATCCTGGGCAGTGGTCCAGAGCGCGCGCTGTTCGGCGGCTGCCTGCACAGCAGCCTCGGCGGTGGCCACAGCGGCGCGCGCCTGCTGGGCCGATTGCCCGGCGTCCGGGGTGTTGGCTCCGTGCACCAGCGAAGCCACCAGCAGCCCGCCGCTGAGGCAAGCAACAAGCATTCCTTTTTTCATGCAAAGCTCTGATCTCAAACGCTTCTTCCGTCCGTCAACGGATCTGCTCGCGGTCTGACGGGCGTTGAAGAACGACGGTCCGCACTCCGATCCCGCCGCTAGACTAATGTCTGGTTACGCTCAATCAAAGCGCGTGTGCGCCCCGCACCAGGCCCGGGGGTGCTCGCGAAGTGCTTCAACAGCCTGCCAAGTTCCTTTAACGACACACCCCTCGCGTATAATAGTTTTTTTGTGAGGGATCATCAGCATGCGAGTGGTTCAAAGGGCACTCACCTTCGACGACGTCTCCATCCTGCCGGCCCATTCCACCGTTCTGCCTCGCGATGTCAGCCTGAAAACCCGGCTGACCCGCACCATCCAGCTCAACGTTCCGCTGGTCTCCGCGGCGATGGACACCGTCACCGAAGCCCGGCTGGCCATCGCCCTGGCCCAGGAGGGAGGCATCGGGATTGTCCACAAGAACATGGCACCGCGCGCGCAAGCCGCCGAGGTGTCCAAGGTCAAGCGCTATGAAAGCGGCGTGGTGAAGGACCCCATCACCATCGCGCCCAGCATGAGTGTGCGCGAGGTGCTCAACCTGATCCGCACCTACAAGATCTCCGGGCTGCCCGTGGTCGAGGGCAAGCGCGTGGTCGGGATTGTGACCAACCGCGATCTGCGCTTCGAGACCAATCTCGATCAGCCGGTGCGCAACATCATGACCCCGCGAGAGCGGCTCGTCACTGTGCGTGAGGGCGCGACTCTCGAGGAGGCGCAGGCGCTCATGCACAAGCACCGCCTCGAGCGGGTGTTGGTGGTGGACGGCGAGTTCGAGCTGCGTGGGCTGATCACGGTGAAGGACATCCTCAAGTCCAGCGAGTACCCGGATGCGAGCAAGGACGATTTGGGCAGGCTGCGGGTTGGCGCCGCGATCGGTGTGGGCGAAGGCACCGAGGAGCGCGCCGAGCTCCTGGTCGACGCTGGTGCCGACGTGCTGGTAGTGGATACGGCCCATGGCCATTCCGAGGGCGTGCTCGAGCGCGTAGCCTGGGTCAAGCGCACTTTCCCCAAGCTCCAGGTGATCGGCGGCAACATCGCCACGGCCGCGGCCGCCAAGGCTCTGCGGGACGCCGGCGCCGACGCCGTCAAAGTAGGCATTGGCCCGGGCTCGATCTGCACGACCCGGATCGTCGCCGGAGTGGGCGTGCCGCAGATCACCGCGATCGCGAACGTCGCGGCTGGGCTGGCCGGCGCCGACGTGTCGTTGATTGCCGATGGCGGGATCCGCTACTCGGGCGACATCGCGAAAGCAATTGCGGCCGGGGCGGACGCGGTCATGCTGGGCGGCCTGTTCGCCGGGACCGAGGAAGCGCCGGGCGAGATCGAGCTGTTTCAGGGACGCTCCTACAAGACCTATCGCGGCATGGGCTCCCTCGCGGCCATGCAGCAGGGCTCCAGCGACCGCTATTTCCAGGAGGCGAGCGCAGAGGAGGCTGTCGAGAAGCTGGTCCCGGAGGGCGTGGAAGGCCGCGTGCCCTACAAGGGCAGCGTGCTCGCCGTGATTCACCAGCTGATGGGTGGGCTGCGCTCCAGCATGGGCTATGCGGGCTGCGGCACGATCCGCGAGATGCGCGAGCGGACCGAGCTGGTGGAGGTCACCTACGCGGGCGTGCGCGAGTCCCACGTCCACGATGTCCAGATCGTGAAGGAAGCGCCGAACTACAGAGTCGAATAACCTTTACGCGTACCCCCTGAAGTTGAATTCCACACACGCAGAGAGCCCAGAGAGAGGCAGAAGCACCCACCGTATCCTTCAAGGAGTTGACGTGCGGCCCCTGGCAGTTCCGCGTGTGCCATGGGTTACTTTCGCAGCCCCCACGGCAATCCTCTGCGGCAGTTGTCTGCGTCCCTGCGGTTCCAGCCTCAAGAACTAACCCCTGAGCATGCATCAGAAAGTCCTCATCCTCGACTTCGGCGCCCAGTACACGCAGCTGATCGCGCGGCGCGTGCGCGAATGCGGCGTTTACTGCGAGATTCACCCCTGGGACGTCAGCGACTCCTTTGTCCGGGAATACGGCGCCAAGGGAATCATCCTCTCGGGAGGGCCGGCCTCGGCTTACGAAGGAGGGGCCCCGCGCGCGCCTGGGTCGGTCTTCGAGCTGGGCGTCCCGGTCCTCGGCATCTGCTACGGCATGCAGACGATGGCAGCTCAGCTGGGCGGCGGGGTCGAAAGCGGGCACGTGCGCGAGTTCGGCTATGCCGAGGTGCGCGCCCGGGGACACTCGTTACTGCTGCGGGACATCCAGGACAGGGTGAGCAGCGAGGGCCATGGACTGCTCGACGTCTGGATGAGCCATGGCGACAAGGTCACCGCGCTCCCGCCGGGGTTCAAAGTCATTGCCAGCAACGCCGCCACGCCGATCGCGGGCATGGCGGATGAAGCGCGCAAGCTCTACGGCGTGCAGTTCCACCCCGAAGTCACGCATACTCTGCAGGGCAAAGCCATCCTCGAGCGCTTCGTGCGCGAGATCTGCGGCCTGAGCGCCGACTGGAACATGCCCGACTACATCGCGGAAGCGGTGGGGCGGATCCGGTCCAGCGTCGGTGCCGACGAGGTCATCCTCGGGCTGTCCGGCGGGGTGGACTCGGCGGTGGCTGCTGCTCTGATCCACCGCGCCATCGGCACGCAGCTGACCTGCGTGTTTGTCGACACGGGATTGCTACGCCTGAACGAGGCAGAGCAGGTGATGCAGACCTTCTCGCGCAACCTCGGCGTGAAGGTCGTTCACGTGGACGCCAGCGCCCAGTTCCTGGACAGACTGCGTGGCGTCGTCGATCCCGAGCAGAAACGCAAGATCATCGGCCGCGAGTTCGTCGAGGTGTTCCAGAGGGAGGCCGGCAAGATCAGGAATGCGCGCTGGCTGGCCCAGGGCACCATCTATCCCGACGTGATCGAGTCGGCGGGCGCCAAGACAAAGAAGGCGGCCAGCATCAAGTCGCACCACAACGTCGGGGGCTTGCCCGAGACGCTGCACCTCAAGTTGCTCGAGCCGTTGCGCGAGCTGTTCAAGGACGAGGTGCGCGAGCTGGGGCTGGCTCTGGGGCTGCCGCACGACATGGTGTTCCGCCATCCCTTCCCGGGACCAGGCCTGGGCGTGCGAATTCTCGGTGAGGTCAGACCGGAGTACGCCGACCTGTTGCGGCGTGCGGACGCCATCTTCATCGAGGAGCTGCGTGGGGCAGGCTGGTACGAGAAGACCAGTCAGGCATTCGCCGTTTTTCTACCGGTGCGCTCGGTCGGAGTCATGGGCGACGGGCGGACGTACGAGTACGTCGTCGCGCTGCGTGCTGTACAGACCGAGGACTTCATGACGGCCCACTGGGCCGAGCTGCCGTACGGCCTGCTGTCCAAGGTCTCCAACCGCATCATCAACGAAGTGCGCGGCATCAACCGCGTGGTCTACGACATCTCGGGCAAGCCGCCGGCCACGATCGAGTGGGA
>DAIQQA010000315.1:0-2365 GCA_036787045.1 Burkholderiales bacterium
GAGGATATCGCTGCGCTCGCCGAGCCGAGCGACGGCGATCTGCAGGCCTTCCTTTCGTCGCAGCCGGAGCGTTTTCGCACCGAGCCGAGGTTCACCTTCACCCACGTCTACCTCAACCCCGAGCGTCACGGCGATCGTCTCGCCGGCGATGCCGCGGTGCTCCTCGCGCGGCTGAAGACGGCTGGCGCACGGGCCGACGTATCGACGCTAGGAGACCGGTTCCTCCTGCCGACGTCTTTCGATTCGGTGTCCGGCAGCGAGATTGGCCGGCAGTTCGGCGAGCCGTTTGCCCGCGCAGTGGACGATCTCGCACCGGGCGAATGGCACGGACCGGTGGAATCGGGCTACGGCGTGCATCTGGTGCTCGTGTCAGCGCGCACCGAGGGCCGCCTTCCGGCGCTGGAGGAGGTGCGCGACGCCGTGCGCCGGGAGTGGGAAAACGCGCAGCGTGAGAAGGTCAACGAGGCCCTCTACCAGCGGCTGCTGGCCCGCTACATGGTAATCATCGAACAGCCGAAGGCAGCGGGGGCTGGCGACAATCCCATCGGAATCGCCGAGCGATGAGAGGGCGATTCTGGCTTTTGTTGCTGCTCGCACTGGGTGCGTCCAGCTCCTTTGCGCACGAGGTCCGTCCGGCCTATCTCGAGCTGCGGCAGATCGGCGCCGAGACCTACGCGGTGCTGTGGAAGGTGCCGGGCCGGGGCGAGGATCTTCGTCTCGCCCTGTATCCTGAACTGCCGGCGGGCAGCGAGAACCTGAGCGCACCGCGGTCCGCTTTCTACGACAACGCCCTCACCGAGCGCTGGACGGTGCGGCGCGCCGGGGGCCTCAGCGGCGGCACGATCCGCATCGCCGGCCTCGAAGCGACTGTCACGGACGCGCTGGTCCGCATCGAACGTCTCGACGGCAGCGTGCAAGTCGCTCGGCTCACTCCGTCGTCGCCTTCGTTCACCGTCGAGTCTGCGCCCGGCGCGATGCAGGTCGCCGCGACCTACGTGCGGCTGGGCATCGAGCACATCCTGCTCGGCTACGACCATCTGCTGTTCGTGCTGGCGCTGATGCTGGTGGTCGCCGGCGGCTGGGCCCTGGTGAAGACCATCACCGCTTTCACCGTCGCGCATTCGATCACCCTCGGGCTGGCGGTTCTCGGGGTGCTGCATGTGCCGCAGCCGCCGGTCGAGGCTGCGATCGCGCTGTCGATCCTGCTGCTCGCCGCCGAGATCGTGCGGCGCAACCGCGGCCGACCGAGCCTGACCTTGCGCGCACCCTGGGCCGTGGCGTTCGCCTTCGGCCTGCTGCACGGTCTGGGCTTCGCGGGCGCGTTGCTCGATGCCGGCTTGCCGCAGCGAGATATTCCCCTTGCGCTGCTCGCCTTCAACGTCGGCGTCGAGGCCGGTCAGCTTCTGTTCATCGGCACGGTCGTGGCGCTAGCCCTGCTGTTTTCGCGTTGGCGACTGCCTGCGGCCATGGCGGTGCACGCGAGGCCCGCTCTGGCCTACGCGATTGGAACGCTGTCGACATTCTGGTTCATCGATCGCCTGGCCGGTTTCGCGGGCTGAGCATGGGGTCCTCGGACTGTGCGATGCAAGTGTGAGGGTGATGTCGAGCGAGGCAATCGGTGGCTTGACAAAGATCAAACGTCCGCTCGAGACGCCTCGTATCCTGTCCATGGTCACGGCTCGGCCGGGGATGGCCTGCGCGATCGGGATGCTCGCCACGTTCTGGTGCATGGATGAAGCACTTCTCCGCGAAGGCTGGGTATCGCTACCTTTACCAGGACTTCGAAAACGAAGGTTTCGTCTGGGACATGGCCGCGCATGGGCTGTACCTGGGGCTGGGAATCAGGTTCTGAGCCCTGTCTGCGCGGCGCCACTGCTTGACCCCTATTTGCACGCCTCACTGGCAACCGAAAGGAGATCAACCATGAAAGTGCAACGCAGAATGCTCGGCTTCGTTCTCGCCCTCGTGATTTCGGCTGCGGCATACGCCCAGGACAAGCCGGGCGTGGTGCTGGCCGAGGAGAAGGAGACGGTGGCCAAGGTCGAGGGCGTGAACTACCAGACACGCATGGTCACGCTGCGAGGCGAGGACGGGGATGTGGTCACCATCAAGGTGCCCGACGAGGCCCAGAACCTGGATCAGGTCGCGGTCGGCGACAACGTGCAGATCCGCTATCTCGAATCCACCGCCATTTTCGTCACCGAAGGGCAGGGCGAAGCCCCCAGCGCGGGCCAGGCCGACGTGGTTCAGCTTGCTCCCAAGGGAGCGCCGGCGGAGGGCATGGTGGCGAAGGTTACACAGATCACTGCAACGGTCGAAGCGATCAACTACGAAGAGCGCTGGGTGCATCTGCGCGGACCGCGCG
>DAIQQA010000195.1:0-8518 GCA_036787045.1 Burkholderiales bacterium
ACCAACGGCACGGGATCCGGCGCAGCAACAGCGCTGAGTTGCGCGAGCGCAGTCGGCGGGCTGGAGGCGAACAGCGCGACCAGCATCATGAAGACCAACGACATCAAATAGGCGGGCATTGCTTCGCAAACGCAGCCGGGGAATCGCGACGGATCATAGCGCCCCCCCCACGCGCGCTGATAAAGGGAGGGGAGGAGTGCCGGGTGCCGGGGCGCAAGCCGGCCGCCTGCAACAGCCTCAGATGATGCCCTGCTTTTTCAGCGCCTCGATGATGACCTTGGCAAAGCCTTGGGTCTCCTTCTTCACGTCCTCGGGCGCGAAGGTCTCGGTGATCCCGGACCACACCAACTCGCCGACGTTGAGGCCGTACACGCTGGTTTCCGCAGTCACGACATCATACTGGTAGACGGTGGGCGGCTCGTAGTAGCCCACCCAGGCCGACGAGTACCAGCCATAGAAGCCGACCGTGGGCACGGGGCGGTAGTAGCCCGGCGAGATCTGGGTCTTCTGCTCGGTCTTGACCAGGCGGGTCACCAGCACACCATCGGCGCCAACGTCCTTGATCGCCTGCTCCAGGACCGCCTGCTCGGCTCGCCCGTCTTCGGGAATGACCGTATAGCTTGGGACTGCATCGACGCCGGCGGCCTTGAGGGCGGCCGAGAGCTCGTCCTCGAAGATGCGTCGGGGACCGGGCTGGGTCGACACACCCACCACCAGGACCTTCTTCAACGGCGGCCCGCTGTAGCTCGGGCTCTTCCACTGGTCGATCAGGCTGGTCGAGGCGCATCCGGCCACGGCAATCGCTGCGACGAGCAGGACGGCCGCAGTTAGGTATGCTGAGCGGATTCGGAACATGGTCTGTCTCCGGTTGGTTTCCGCGTATTGTGCCGCAGGTGGGACGGTGGGGCCACCGAGCAGTTTCGGGCTGTGGCACGGAGTGTTGGCCCGGCCGCGCAACGTCGGATACAGAAATGGCGGCTGGCGGAAGCCGGGTCAGCAGCCGCAGACTGGGCAGCATGATGGAAGGGGAGCACTCGTGGCCGCACATGAAGCAGGTGCCGCCGGGTTCAAAGCGCTAGGAGTGGCAGGATCGGCCGAGAAGGTGCTGCGAGCCTCGCGCATCCCACTGACCGAGCCGGGCGTCCATGTGTGGCGTGTGCCGCTTCGCCCGAGCGAGCTCGATCTCACGGGCAGCGTCGCCCTGCTATCGGCGGATGAGCGTGACCGCGTGGCTCGCTTTCACCGGGATGCGGACCGGGATCGTTATGCGATCGCGCACGGCAACCTGCGCCTGCTTCTCTCCAGCTATCTCGGGCAGGACCCGCACGATCTGGTATTCGCTACGGGTACCCACGGCAAGCCGCACCTGGTATCGGCGCCCGCGATCGAGTTCAACCTGACCCACTCGGGCGAGCTGGCGCTGATCGCGCTATCGCGCAACCGGGCGGTCGGCGTAGACGTCGAGAGTCTCGGCCGCAAGGGCTTCGATATACCAGCCCTGGCACGCCGGGTGTTGTGCCCGCGCGAACACGAATGGCTGTTCCGGATCGAGGAGCACTCCCGGGCCCAGGCGTTTCTGCGGCTGTGGGCATGCAAGGAGGCCGTCTCCAAGGCGGCAGGTGCTGGCTTTACAGCTGGCTTCGCACAGATAGAGACCGACCCGAACGTGTTGTTTTCCGAGCGGTCGCAGCAGCTCCGGGCTGTTGGCGGCAATTGGTGCCTGCACGTCCTCGAGCTGGGCGAGGGATATGTGGGTGCGCTGGCGGTTGCGGTCGAGTCCGCCGGTTCGAGTTGACTACGAAGTGACTCGGCGAGCGGTGGGTCGAACGTCGTCTTTCCGCGGCTGCCCAGGAGGGCAGAACCGGGCATCCAGTGATCTCTCGACCTCGATATCTGGATTCCGGTTCCGGTACGCGGCCCCGGAATGACGACCTGAGGTGATGGTGGCTACCGCCGGAAGGTTAGGCGCACAGCCCCGTCCCCGCTCTCCAACACAAGGTCGGTGCCCTCCATGCCCCAGCGCGCTACGCTCTGCAGCGCCTGCAGAAACGCCGCTTCCTGCTCCATCAGCTCGGGGGGACCCGCCATCTGCGTGGAGCCCATCGGCCCGGTCCACGTTACGGCACCGTCCTCGCTGAACCTGGCCGCGCCGAAATACCGGTTGATGGTGGCCAGACCGCCCACGGCGCCATCCGTCCGCATCCGCAGCGTGGCCTTCGATCCCGCCCGCGGCTCCAGCGTCTCTCCGTTGCGCTCGAGCTTCACCAGCGTCCACTCCACGTCCGCCACAGCAGCGGGTATGAGGTAGCTGGGCGGAGTCTCGGGATGCCCCTCAGGCGGCTTCGGCATCTGTGCGAGCAGGTCTCGTGTGCGCTGCTCCGCCAGCGCGATCTGGCAATCACGCATCATATCGCCGGCGCCGCTCCCGCCCATTGCCTTGACCGCTATCCACTCGCAGGTGTGGTCGCTGTACTCGCGGAAAGCGCGCTGGCTCGCCTCGAAGGCGGGCGCCGCCACTTCGCGTCCGACGGCGCGGTCCAGCCGTTCCATCTCCGCCAGCATCGCCTGATAGACATCGGCGAGCGCGTCACTGGCGGCATCGAGCCGGTCCTGCAAGCAGGCGCGGACCTGCTGCCGGTCCGCATTGCTGTCGTAGCATTCCTGCAGCGGCGTCTGCGCGTGCGCATGCATTGCGAAGAGCATGGACAGAAACAGGTTGGTGGGGATTCTCATCGCAGAACCGACAGATTGACCTCAGAGCGCGGTGACCGCACGGCGTCACGCTTCGCGTATCACCCCTCCTCGGGCAGGCTCCCACCACCCCGTCGCGCTGCGCGCGCCACCCCTCCTCGGGCAGGAGGGGAAGTATCCCACCTCGCCTCTCTCACGAGGCGGGGTGCCGGTGCAGGCGGCGGGGCGGTGTGGTGTTGGCGTCCGACCACTCGCGCGATTGCAGATTCAAGCGCGGCGCACGATGAGCGCGGCGTTGGAGCCACCGAACGCGAAGGAGTTGGACAGCGCGTACTCGAGCCCCGGCGCTTCGCGCCCGCGGCAGGGCACGCAATCTAGGTCGCACGCGGGGTCGGGAACGGTGAGATTCGCCGTGGGCGGCAGGCGGCGCTGTTGCAGCGCCAGCACAGTGATTGCGAGCTCCAGTGCACCGGCGGCCCCGACCAGATGCCCATGCATCGACTTCGTGGCGCTGATGGCAAGCCGCTGGGCATGCGCCCCGAAAGTTTCCTTGACAGCGTTGATCTCGACCTTGTCGCCCACGGGGGTGGCAGTGGCGTGCGCGTTGATGTAGCCGATGGCCGCAGGCTCGATCGCCGCGTCTGCAAGCGCCGAGCGCATTGCCCGCACCTGCCCACCGAGAGCCGGCTGCGTCAGATTGTGCGCATCGCTCGACGCACCGTAGCCGAGGATCTCGGCCAGCGGTTGCGCGTCATGTCTGCGCAGCGCCTCTTCCGACTCGAGGACCAGCACCGCAGCGCCTTCGCCGAGCACGAACCCGCTACGGTCGGCCGCGAACGGCCGGCTGGATGCGGCTGGCCCATCCGGATGCTCCTTCGCCAGCACACTCAGACTCTCCCAGGCCACGATCGAGCCGTCGTTGAGCATCGCCTCCGTCCCGCCGGCCAGCGCCCGGTCCAGATATCCGTCGCGCACTGCGCGAAATGCCTCGCCGATCGCAATCGCCGACGATGCGCAGGCGATGGAGTAGGTCAGGGATGGTCCAAGCACCCCATAGCGCATCGAGATGTGAGCGGCCGGTGCGTTGGTCATGATGAGCGGGACCGAGGTCGGCTTGACCTTGCGGCTGCGGCGCTGATAGTAGGTGCTGTAGGCGTCCTGGATCGCCTGGGCCCCGCCCAGTCCGCAGCCGATGTAGATCCCGGCGTCGGCTGGTCCGCGATCGTCGGCGAGCAGCCCGGCTGTCGCGAGCGCTCGGTATGCGGCGACCACGGCCATCTGCGAGACGCGATCCATCGTGAAAAGCTGGGACTTGGGGATCATGCCGGCGGGATCGAGCTCGGACTGCGCCATCAGCACATCATTGCCGAACTCCGCGCTCCCGCTGCGGACCTTGCGGATGGCCGACTCGCCGGCGTAGAGCCGCTCGAACATTGCGGCGGGGTCGCTGCCGTGCGGCGAGACGAGGCCCAGCCCGCTAACGAACACGCGGCGCCGCCCGCCCGCCATCGTCTCAGCTCCTTTTGGCTTGGATCAGCTCGTCGACGATGGCAGCGGCTTCGCCGAGCGTCTTGAAGTCGGTGCGATCGTCGGGGACGTCGATGCCGAACTTGTCCCCCACGTCGAACAGGAGCTCCGCGACCGAGAGCGAGTCGAGCCCAAGCGCCTCCAGTGTCGCCTCCGGTTTGATGGCCTCCGGCTTGATGTCGTACTTCTCGGTCAGTACTTCCTGGAGATAAGCAAACGCATTCACGTTGGTAACCCCGGTTTTTAGCCCGCTGGCCGCGAGTACGCAGTAACTATATCATCGCTGCGGACCCGAGGGCGGCAGAGCCCGGTCAGGGAATCCGCGCCGGCCGGTCGCGAAGCCATGCCCTCTGGTCCGATACCATACGAGGCAGGCACCCACGAGTTGCGCGATGAACCGTGTGCCTCGGATCGGGAGGATAGGGCACAATGCATCGGCTGCGTTCGCGGCAGGAGGGTCTGCTGCTCCTGGCCACTGCGCTTGCGGTGGCCTCCCCTGCGCTGGCGGACGAGTTGAAGACGCGTAGTGGCGAAACGCTGCTCGGCACCATCGTCGAAGAGCGCCCTGCCGAGATCGTCTTCGACTCCGTGACGTTCGGCCGGCTCACGGTGCATCGCGACCTGCTCCTGAGCCTGACGCGCACGCCGGCACCCGCACCAGCGGCCGACGCATCAGCGCCAGCCTCCCTGGCAACTAAGGCCGAGAAGGCAGAGCAGGCAGAGAAAGCCGAGGCAGCGGCCGCTGCCGAGGAGCGTCAGGCCGAGCTGAGCACCGATACAGTCGGCAGGTTCCTGGCCCGCATCAACCCGCTCAAGGGCTGGAAGACCAATCTCAACCTGGGATTCGTCGCTCGTCGCGGCGACGACAGCGACAACGATCTGACCATCCGCTTCCGCAGCAACCGGAAGACCGATTCCGGCGACGAGCACACCCTCGAGGCGCGCTACTACTATGCGGAGGACGTGTTCCTCGACAACCAGACGACGGCGACAGACGATCTGCTGACCGGCTTCTACAACTACCGGCATCCTCTTACCGAAGCGTGGTTCTTCCAGAGCCGGTCTCAGTACTACCGGGACGCCATCAAGCAGCTGGATCATGAGGTCACCCAGACCTTCGGTATCGGGCTCAATGCCACGGGCGAGCGCTGGCGGCTTACCCTGACCCCCGCGGCAGGCGTGCAATGGAAACAGGTGGCGGGGGTCGAGTCTACCGGCTGGGTCGCAGGTCTGTACCAGCAATTCAAGCTCGACGTGACCCGCACACTGAGTCTGGGGCAGAGCCTCGACTACCTGTTCGACATAGACGACCCGTCCGATTACTCGAACCGCATTGCCGTGGAGCTGGCGCAGAAGCTCGGGGCTGCATGGTCCCTCGCGCTGCGCTACGACTACACGTATGACGCCGTCGTCGGGAAAGACTCCTCGGAGAACCAGGAGCGCTTCGCGTTGACCATCGGGCTGGAGTTCTGAGCGCCGCCAGCCTGCGCTGCATAGCGCGCCCCTATTGAGCCTTGCAGAATCGGGGGGCAGACCTCCACACCACCCCTCCGGCTGCGCCGGCACTCTCCTCGGAGAGGAGGGAGTGTCTCCCCTCCTTTCAAAGGAGGGGTGGCGCCGAAGGCGACGGGGTGGTTGGCGTTGGATTTTTGCGGCTTGAGCGTAATGGATTTGTGCAAGGCTCAATAGGGAGACGAACATGGTCCACATCATTGCCATCAGCACCAGAGTGGAGACCGCACCATGATGATCACCAGGCTTGGGACAGTCCTGCTAACGGCGTTCGCTTCTGTCCTCCCGTTCGCGTACAGCTGGGCGCAGGAGGTCCCCCCGGCCGCGCCGCCTGAGGCTGAAATTCGAACGGCACAGGTGCGGTTCGATGACCGCACGTTGTTCAGGGTGCGGGGCGTGTCGTCGTTTCCGGCCGCGGAGCGGGCCGCTGCCATCGCCGCGCGCATCACCGCCGTTGCGAGAGATCGTGCCGTCGGCCCGGATGCTATCGTCGTTGCGCCAGCGGCAGTCGGCCTGGAGATCCGCGCCGGGGAAACGGTGTTAATGGGCCTGCTGCCGGCGGACGCCGCGCTGGAGTCCGTACGCCTGGATGTGCTCGCTGAGGCGCATCGTCAGCGGATCCGGAACGCGATCACGCAGTATCGGGCGGAGCGCGAACCGGCAAAGCTGCTGCGCGGCGTTGTACTCTGTCTGCTGGCCACGGGTGTTTTCGTGACCCTGGCGTTGGTCATCGGCAGGCTGTTCAGGAAAGGCGTTGCCGTGCTGGAGCGCCGTGTCCGCGCCCACATCGAGGGCCTGCCGCGCGGAGCGTTCCAGTTCGTCCAGGGCAAGCAGCTCTGGGAGGCGGTGACCGCGACCGTGCGCGGGGGGCGCTGGATCGTGGTCCTCATCCTGGTCTATCTCTGGCTGCAGTTCGTGCTGAGCCAGTTCCCGTGGACCCGGTCGCTCGCCGAGGAACTGTTGAGCCTGCTGGTCGGTCCGCTGCAACAGATGGGAGCGGGGTTCATCGACTTCGTGCCGGACCTGCTGTTTCTCATCGTGCTCGCACTGGTCACCCGTTACAGCCTGCGGCTGATCAAGCTGTACTTCTCGGCCTTGGAACGCGGCACGGCGACGCTGGCCGGCTTCGACCCCGAGTGGGCGCTGCCCGCCTACAAGATCATTCGCACCCTGGTGATCGGCCTGGCGCTGGTGATGGCCTACCCGTATCTACCCGGTTCGGGAACCGACGCACTCAAGGGGATCTCGGTGTTTGCCGGCCTGATGCTGTCGCTCGGTGCAGCCGGAGCCGTGAGCAACGTGATCGCCGGGTACTTCAACACGTTCGGCCGCGTATTCCGGGTGGGCGACCTGATCCAGGTGGGCGAAGTGCGCGGCGAAGTCACCCAGGTGCGGCTGTTGACGACCCGGGTTCGAACTTTGAAGAACGAAGAGATCACCATTCCCAATTCCACGATCATTACGACGCACGTGGTCAACTACAGCGCGCTTGCGCAGAGCCAGGGCCTGATCCTCCACACCGAAGTGGGCATCGGCTACGAGGTGCCCTGGCGCCAGGTGCACGCAATGCTCGAGGAAGCCGCGCGCCGCACACCCGACACCCTGCGCGAGCCGCCGCCGTTCATCCTGCAGCCGCGGCTGACGGACTTCGCGGTGGTGTATGAGCTCAACGTGTACTCGGGGACGGCCAAAGGAATTGCAGGGATCTACTCGAACCTCCACCAGAACATCCTCGACGTGTTCAATGAGCACGGCGTGCAGATCATGACTCCGGCGTACGAGGGCGACCCGGAGATCCCGAAGGTGGTGCCGAAGGAGAAGTGGTTCAGTGCGCCGGCGAAGCCGCCGGGGAAGCAGACGTAACCATCCCCCGGCAAGACCGCGATCACCGGTACCCGCACAGTGGAATTCTTCCTGCTTGCCTTTCCCGCTTTGTTCTCGATTATCAACCCGCTGGGCGGGGCTTTCGTGTTCCTGGGTGCGACCCGCAAGCTGTCCCGCCCGCTGCGCGAGCACCTCGCACGCTGGGTTGCCATCCACAGCTTCGTGATCCTGAACGCCTCGCTGTATGTCGGCGCCTACGTGCTGAGCTTCTTTGGCATCTCCATGCCGGTGCTGCGAGTGGCGGGTGGCATCATCATCGCGGTGGCCGGGTTCAGGATGCTGAACGAGGGCGACGACACGGCCGAGCGCGAGGGTGCACTCGAGGCAGCCAGCGAGCGCGACGCGAGCCGGCTCGCATTCTTCCCGCTCACGCTGCCGATCACCGCGGGGCCCGGCACCATCTCGGTAGCGGTAGCCTTGGGCACTAACCGCCCGAGTGGCCTGGAGTTCCTTTGGTTTGCGCTGTCCGCGACTGTTACCACGATCGTCATGTGCGCGCTGATCTACGTGATGTACCGCTATTCGGATCGCGTCTCACACGCGGTCGGAGCGACCGGTACCACGATCATCGTGCGGCTGTCCGCATTCATCCTGTTCTGCATCGGCATCCAGGTGCTGTGGACCGGGGTAGCCGAGCTGCTGCAGAGTCTCAACGCCTAGCCCGGATATTTCACCAGGCCACCCCCGTATTGCTTGCAGATGCACACCAGCAAAAGCTTTCGAGATGATTGCAGGGCAGGACACTTTGGCTTTGGGGTTACGCGGTTTCTGGCTCGTTCTGGACGGCCATCTCGGGCATGCCCGTCTTGCCAATAGAATGATCTATTGGCTGCGACGGTCGAGCCCGACCTGGCTCGCCCAGAACGACCCAGAAATCCGCGTCCTGATGAAATATCCGGGCTAG
>DAIQQA010000196.1:0-8506 GCA_036787045.1 Burkholderiales bacterium
GCGGCCATCGCGGTCGCCCTTTCCGAGGAGGTCGGTCATGGACTCATCCGAGCATCGAACCGCATGCAAGCTGCCGCTTGATCGTCTGGTTGCACATGCCCTGGGCGAGCTGGAGAAGCTTCGCTACAGCGGACGATCGCTGAGGCGCTACCGCACCGTCTGGGGGCATCTCGTGAGATTCGCTCGCGAAATGAATCTGGGAGACGAGTATTCCGAGCACCTGGCGATGCGCTTCGTGGACGCACACCGGCTGCAGAACGATGAGCATTGCAAGGTGAAAGAGGAGTGGCGGCGGCACATTCGGCTTCTCGTCACGGTGCTGGGTGAGTTTGCCCGCGACGGACGCGTCGAGCGCACTCGCATCGACACGTCGAGACTTCAGGTCCCCCCGGCCATGAAGAAATGGCTGAGCGAGTACGAGCAGTACGCCCGCGACCGACGCCATCTTCGAGCCTCCACCCTGCACGGGCGGATGCGAACGATCGCGATGTTCCTGGATGACCTGGGGTCAAGGAATGTCACGACCCTGGATCAGTTGCAGCCCGCCGACATCGCAGCGTTCGTCGCCTCGCACCGTCGTCTGTGTTCCCGGTCGATGTCCCGGACTGTTTCCGACGTACGCTGCTTTCTGCGGTTCCTTCTGCTGCGCGGAATCCTGCGGCGGGACCTCAGCCAAGTACTGCCCACGGTCCGGGTCCCGCGGGATGCCACGATCCCTTCGGTTTGGGAGCCGGAACTCGTTGAGAGGCTGCTAAAGGTGGTCGACCGCAGCTCCCCCAGAGGCAAACGCGACTACGCCATTCTCCTGCTTGCATCTCGCCTGGGATTGCGATTGGGCGATATTCGAACGCTCAGGCTCGATGATCTCAAATGGGACACGGCTGCCATCGAGATCACGCAATCGAAGACTCGTGCGCCGCTGTGTTTGCCCTTGACAGAGGAAGTCGGCGAGGCGCTGATCGATTACCTGAAGTCGGGCCGCCCCCAGACCGCCCATCGGGAACTGTTTCTCAGAGTCCAACCGCCTTTCACGCCGTTCGCCGAAGACGGTCATTTCTATTACATCGTCAAGTACTGGCGGGAACTCGCGGGGATTCGCTTCCGCAGCAAACAGCACTGTGGGCTGCACTCGCTTCGCCACACGCTGGCGACGCAGCTGCTGCGCGAGCAGACGCCGATGCATGTCATCTCGGAGATCCTGGGGCACGCCACGACAGCATCGACGATGATCTACGCCAAAGCCGACGTGGACTCCTTGCGCGATGCCGCGCTGAACACCGAGGGGCTGCGCCATGGCAATTAGCGAACTTAAACCCCAGTTCCAAAGCCCGCTGGCCCCGCTCATGGAGCAGTTCGTGCGGACCAAACAGGCGTGCGGGTACCGATTTGGCGAAGCTACCCGGATACTCAGGTGCTTTGATCGCTATCTCACCGCCCAGGGGCTGGTGCAATGCCAGTTGCCCAGAGCTCTGGTCCGGCAGTGGCTCGCCAAGCAACCCCATGAGAGCGCGAGGACGCAGCAGTGCCGCATCTGCCTCGTGCGCCAGTTCGCCGGCTACCTGTGCCGCCTCGGATATTGTGCCTATGTCCCGGACCGCTCGCTGTCGGCCAAGGCCAGTAGCGGATTCTGCCCGCGCATCCTGACCCACAGCGAGGTTGAGCAACTGCTTCAGGCTGTGGACCAACTCACGCCGAACGCACGCACGCCCCTGCGCCACCTCATCATGCCCGAAGTCTTCCGCCTCCTCTACGGGTGCGGCTTCCGGGTAAACGAGGTCTTGCACTTGCGGGTGGCCGATGTCGACCTCGACCGGGGCGTTCTGACGGTGCGCGAGGCCAAGTTCGGCAAGGATCGGCTGGTTCCGCCCGCCTTGCCGCTCGTACAGCGTCTGCAACGCTACGCCGCGAGCTTTGGAGCGTGTGCGTCCGATGCGTTCTTCTTCCCCTCGCCACACGGCGGGCCGTTGAGTCTGCCAACGGTCTATTGGCTCTACCGGGAGCTGCTCCTGCGCTGCGGCATTGCGCATGCCGGCCGGGGCAAGGGGCCGCGCCTGCACGATCTGCGTCACACGATGGCCGTCCATAGCCTGCTGCGCTGGTACCGCGAGGGCGCAGATCTCGACGCCAAGCTGCCGGTGCTAGCGACCTATTTGGGTCACCACTCGCTGGCAGGAACGCAGCGCTATCTGCATCTGACCGCGGAGCTGTTCCCCGAGGTCACGGTACGCGCCAACGCCGCGTTTGGCGATGTCATCCCACGGAGGACCGTCTGATGAAACCGTCCGACTTCTCCGTGCAGGTGACCAACTTCCTGATGCACTACCTGGCCGCCCAGCGCAATCTGAGTCCGAACACCATCAAGGCCTACCGCGATGTGTTCGCCCTGCTGCTGCGGTTCTGCCGCGACGCTCGCGGTATCCCCCTGGAACGACTGTCTCTCGCACAGATCGATGCGCCCCTGGTGGAAGCCTTCCTCGATCACCTGGCCAAGGACAGACACGCCTCGATCCGCACCCAGAACCATCGCCTCGCGGTGCTGCATGCGTTCTTCCGTTACGTGCAATCGGAAGTCCCCGAACGTATGTTGCAGTGCCAGCAGATCCTGGCCATTCCCCTGCAGCGCCACGCACGCCCCAGCGTCGGTTATCTGTCCAAAGAGGATCTGGCGCGCATCCTGGCGCAACCGGATCTGCGTTCGCGCCAGGGCCGCAGGGATGCGGTGCTGTTGAGTGTGCTCTACGACACCGGCGCTCGGGTGCAGGAGCTGATCGATCTCACCGCCGGTGACGTGCGCCTGGCATCGCCCGCGCAGGTACGACTCATGGGCAAAGGGCGCAAAGTGCGCGCCGTGCCGTTGATGGACGCGACGGTTCAGCTGCTGCGCGATCATCTGCGCGAGAACGCACTGGATCGGCCGGAGCACGCCGAGCGCCCGCTGTTCCAAAACCAGCAGGGCGAACGTTTCTCGCGCTCAGGCGTGCGCTACATCCTGCAAACCTACGTCCAGGCAGTGCGCCGCGATCATCCCGGCTTCACGCAGTCGGTGAGCCCACACAGCTTGCGCCATACCAAGGGCATGCATCTGCTGCAAAGCGGGGTTTCGCTGGAAATCATCCGCGACTTCCTGGGGCACGTGGATGCGAAGACAACGCAGATCTATGCGCGGGCAAACCTCGAGATGAAGCGACGGGCCCTCGAAAAAGTCGCCGACGATGCGCCCCTGCCCAAGATGCCGTCCTGGACGCAGAACAAGACACTGCTCGAGTGGCTGCACTCGCTGTAGTTAGCACGGCGGGGGTCACCGCCGCGCGGTCCGCGTCGAGGGACCTCCGCCACAGCCCAGAAATTATGCTGAGCCCCGGCCACCAGATACCTGTCCGATCACAGGGCTGGGGGCGTCACTGCACATAACAACTTACTGCCCACAATAGATCAAATGTGCAGCTGCGCATTTGATCTATACCCACGTCCTCAACCGCGGCGGGCGTGGGGTGCGCAGCCCCCTGGATCGAGGGAAGAACTGACGCGCTCCCCCGATGTCGTCAGTCTCACTCCCCCTCGAACTCCACCAGCGCGAACACGCTCAGTCCGAGAGCTTCCAGTCGCTTCCTTCCACCGAGGTCCGGCAGCTCGATGACGAAGCAGCATTCGCTGACTTCTCCGCCGGACTCCTGGATCAGCCGAACCGCGGCTTCGGCCGTGCCGCCGGTGGCGACGAGGTCATCCACAAGGAGGATCTGCTCGCCGCGCGATACTGCATCGACGTGCATTTCGACCCGGTCGGCACCGTATTCCAGTTCGTAGTCCGTGCCGATGGTCTGACCGGGGAGCTTGCCGCGCTTGCGGATCGGCACGAAGCCGGCGCCCAGGCCGTAGGCCAGCGCGGCGCCGATGATGAAGCCTCGCGACTCGATGCCGGCGACCTTGAGGACCTTGCGCCCGGCGTAACGCTTCTTCAGCTCGCCGATGGTGAGGCGGAAGCCGACAGGGTCCTTGAGCAGGGTGGTGATGTCCCGGAACATCACGCCCGGGCGCGGGTAGTGCGGGATGGTGCGGATGAGGGACTTGATCATGGGGGCTTGCGGGTCGCTGAGTGCGACGCCCGGGAGCATAGCAGCCCGCTGGTAACGCAAGCTGCGACGCACGCCACGCTGTTGTCCGTCACCCTCACCCGGGCCATCTCCCGTCGAGGGAGACGGGGTCTTACTTCTCGCTCCCGCCCCCGGGGCCAAGCGAGTGCGCCTCTTCGCGCTCAGGTGCCGCTCGCGCCGGCGTGATGCTCCAGATAGTGCTTGAGGCAAAGCTTGAGTGTGAGCACGCGCTGCATGTGCCCTTCGCGCTTCGCGTCCTCGATGTCGTCCACGATCATCGCTTTGATGCGTCTCTCGCCCTCGGGCGTGTGCACGAGGTAGTTGCCCAGCTCGACGGCTGCCATCTCGGGGATGTGCTCGTGCTGAGCGATGGCGAGGATCTCCTCCTCGGTGAGCTCCGAGAGCTCGATGCAGTCCTGGATGGTGAGCATGGCTTCCTCCGGCGCGTGCGGGGCGCGTCACTATTCTGCAAGGAAACCGCAACGGGCGCTCGCTTGCATTGATCTGGGGCAAACCTGGGGCGGGTCGTTACCTGTTTCTTCCGCTCGTTCTCCAGGAAAGGCGGCGTCGAGAGCGATGGGTGGGTTGTGGCGGGCTCCCGGCACCTGCCCAGTGCGTGGGCACGCTTCCTCGGGTCGGCTCCCACCACCCCGCCCACTACGTGGGCACGCTTCCTCGGGCAGGCTCCCACCACCCCGCCCACTACGTGGGCACCCCTCCTCGGGCAGGAGGGGAGATAACTAGCGAGCGTCGTCGATGGTGTGCGCGAGCTCGCGCGCCATTCCCGCCGCCGCCGGGTTGCCCTGCTGCGCTGCGCGTGTGTACCAGTAGAGCGCGATGCGCACGTCCTGCGTTCCGCCCAGGCCGCCCTGGCGACCGTTTCTGCGCGCACCGCGCGCTCGCCGAACCCGGTGAACACGGCGGTGACGTCCTCGTACTCCTGCACGATCAGCAGTGCGTTGCCGGGCCCCTTGGCTGGCGATCCAGGTCGAAGGGGGCGCCTGCACCGCAGATCGACTCGGCCTCTCACCGGCGCACCGGCACGACCGCCACCTCCAGCGTGGTCGGGCAGCCGCGCGTGATTGCGCAGTGGTGCCTGTCGTTGACGAACAGCAGCTTGCCTTCCCATTCGATGCGCGCCTGCACCGCGTAGCTGTGGCTGGCCACGATCGCGTCGGGATCGTAGGACAGCTCGAAGGGGATGGGCGATTCGCCCGGGTTGGTGATGGTCTGCTCCGCGAGCACCTTCGCCGGCGCGTCCTGCAGCGAAACGTCGGCCAGCACCACTGTGACCACTGCGTCGGGTGACAACGTGATGGGCTCGCGATAAGTCACCGTCCCGGAGAGCGTGGCCAGCGGTTGCACGCCTTTGGGTGCCGGCGCGGCGCAGGCGGCAACGGCGAGCGTGATCGCAACGAGCACGAGGCGGGTAGCAAGGGACGAAGCCTTCTGAGGGATCGTCAATGGGGACGAGCGAAGAGGGTTGCAGCTCGGATTCGGTCCGACAACAGCGTTTCCTCTGCGATCCTCTGCGTCTCTGCGCCTTTGCGGTTCAGCTGTAAGCATTGGCCGCCTACGCCTGCGACGAGTAGCCGCCATCGACCGGGATCGCAGTCCCGGTGAGGAAATCCGAAGCCGGGCTTGCAAGGAATACCGCGATGCCCGCGAAATCGTCGGGCCGGCCCCAGCGCGCTGCCGGTGTACGGGCAACGACGCGATCGTGCAGGCCGGCGATGTCCTTGCGCGCCCGCCGGGTCAGGTCGGTGTCGATCCATCCGGGCAGCACCGCGTTCACCTGGATGTTGTCTTTGGCCCAGGCCGAGGCGAGCGCCTTGGTGAACTGGACGATGCCGCCTTTGGTCGCCCCGTAGGGCGCGGCGAACGACGCACCGAATATGGAAGTCATCGAGCCGATGTTGATCATCTTGCCGCCGCCGGTCTTCACCATCGGCGCATAGGCTGCCTTCGAGCACAGGAAGGCGCTGGTGAGGTTGGTGTCGAGCACGAACCGCCACTCATCGAGAGAGTAATCCTGCGGCGGCTTGCGGATGTTGGTGCCCGCGTTGTTCACCAGGATGTCGAGGCGTCCGAAGCGCTCCATCGTCGTGCGTATCAGCCCCTCGCACGCCGACTCCTGCGTCACGTCGACTTCCAGCGCCAGGGGTTCCACCTTGGGATTGATCGACCGCAGAGCGGCGGTCGCCTCGGCGTTCTTGGTGGGGTTGCGTCCGGCGATCACCACTGTCGCGCCCGCGGCGGCCAGTCCCTGCGCCATGCCCAGCCCGATCCCGCCGTTGCCCCCGGTTACGATGGCCACGCGGCCTTTCAAGTCGAACAATTGCATCATGATGTCTCCTTGGTACTCTCGCGATGTCATCCCCGCGCAGGAGAGGAGCCAGAATGCTCGAGTGTCCTGGGTTCCTGCGGGAGCCTGCCCTCGACCCGATCGGGGGCGGGAACGACAACAGAGCACTCGATCAGCCTCACCGCAGGCGCAAGCCCCGAGTGTGCACATGCTGGTTATTCCGTCTCGGCCGCCCTCTCGTTCCTGTCGCTTCGCGCTACGGCGCCAGCCTCTCGATTCTCCACAGCCCGAGGCCCTCGCGGCTGTAACGCAGGCGGTCGTGCAGCCGGCTCGGCCGTCCCTGCCATAGCTCCAGCATGTCCGGCACCAACCGATAACCGCCCCAGTGCGGCGGGCGCGGCGGGTCGTCGCCGTACCTCCCCGCGAGCTCGGCGAGCTTCGCCTCCAGCTCCTCCCGGTGCGCCAGCACGCTGCTCTGCGGCGAGGCCCAGGCGCCGATGCGGCTGCCGATCGGCCTGCTTGCATAGTACTCGTCCGATTCCTCGGCGGAAGCCTTCTCCACGTGGCCCTCGATGCGCACCTGGCGTTGCAGCTCGACCCAGTGGAACAGCAGCGCGGCGCGCGGATTCTCCGCCAGCTCGCGCCCCTTGCGGCTCTGGTAGTTGCTGTAGAACGTGAAGCCGCGCTCGTCGTAGCCTTTGAGCAGGACGATGCGCGCCGAGGGACGGCCGTCGGCGTCGGCCGTGGCGAGCGTCATCGCGTTGGGCTCGGTGAAGCCCGCGTTGAGCGCCTCCTGGAACCAGCGTGAGAACTGCAGGAAGGGATCGCGCGCGACGCCCTTCTCGTCCAGGCTCTCGCGGGCGTACTCGATGCGCAGATCGGCGATGTTATCGGGCATGGTTCGGCAATTGGACCGGTTCGGTGGATTCTACCCTGCCCGGTTCCGGCGGGCGGTTACAACGCCCATGCCCTGCGGTTCGCCAGTTCTACGGGTAAGCCGTACCGGCGAGCCGGACCAGAGTGCGCGCCAGCAGCGGTGCGATGGGCACGACCTGCACGCGCGGATCGGGAGCCGTGGGGATGCTGTCGGTGGTGACTACGCGGCGCACGGATGCGTCGGTGATCCGCTGCAAGGCGCCGGGAGCCATCACGGCGTGGACGAACAGTGCATGCACTTCGGTTGCGCCGGCCTGCAGCAGGGCCTGCGCGGCGCCGGCGACGGTGCCGCCGGTGCTCGCCATGTCGTCCACGATCAGGCACGGCCGTCGGGCCACATCGCCCAGCACCTGCATGGCGACTGAAACGTCGGGCCGCGGCCTGGTCTTCGCGATCACGGCCAGTGGTGCCGCCAGGCCCGTTGCATAGCGCTGCGCGCGCTTCAGCCCTCCCGCGTCCGGCGACACGATGGTGAGATCCGTCAGGCCCCACGCACCGATGACCGGTAGCATCAGCTCGTCGGCGTGCAACTGGACCAGCGGCATGTCGAAGGCGCTCTCCAGCGCGGGGGAATGCAGCTCGAGCACTACCAGGCGGTCGATCCCCGCCGCGCTCAGCAGCCGGGCGGCCAGGCGCGCCGATCGCGGCTCGCCGGGGCTCTTGCGCACGTCCTGGCGTGCGTACCCGAAGTAGGGCACCACCGCCGTTACGTGCGCCGCACCCGCGCCGCGTGCGGCATCGGCCAGCAGTGCGAGCGTCATCAGGTGCTCGTTGGTCGGCGCGCAGGTCGGCTGCACGATGTACAGATCCGCGCCGTCGACATCAGCCTCGATGCGGATCCGGCTCTCGCCGTCGGCGAACGCGCCCAGCGTGGCCGGCACGACGCGCCCGCCGCACAGCTCGATCACCTGCTGCGCCAGCGCAGGGTGGGCATCGCCCGCCACGATCGCGATTCCCGGTCGTCTCTCGCCCATCGTCGCTCGTCCCTTTTCCGTTGTGCCGTGTCGTTGCGCTTGCGTCGCAGGTGCCGGAGAATTCGGTTGCAGCCGTCCACACGATCCCGCCGGCACCCCTCCTCGGAAGGCTCCCACCACCCCGCCCACTACGTGGGCACCCCTCCTCGGGCAGGAGGGGAAACAGCTTTCTCGCGTCCTCAGGCGGCGAAACAGCTTTC
>DAIQQA010000061.1:0-25075 GCA_036787045.1 Burkholderiales bacterium
GAGGGGTGGCACGCGCAGCGTGACGGGGTGGTGGGAGCCTGCCCGAGGAGGGGTGCCCCGCAGGGGTGTTGGGAGCCTGCGCAAACCACCCCGTCGCTTCGCGCCACCCCTCCTTGGAAAGGAGGGGAGAGATCCGGTGCCTGCGCAGCAGGTACGGTGATTGGCGCTGGGGTGTAGTTCATATCGCGAACCCGATGCTCATGCGGCACTGCGCTGCGCCGCCGCGCTCGGCCGCTCGCCGCGCCAGGCAGAAGTCAACAGCGCGAGGATGCCTTCGTACTGCACCGGCCGCGGGTTGAAGTAGGGGTTCTCGGTGGCAAGCTGCGCGGCGCGCTCCAGGCCTTCGCGCGGCATGCCGATGTCCTTGAGCGCCAGGGGCGCACCCACCGCCTTCGCCAGGTCGTACAGGGCCCCGGCGGGATCGTCGTTGCCCACGGCGCGCGCGACGCACCTCATCGCTTCCGGCGCGGCCTCGCGGTTGTACTGCGTCGCGTGCGGCAGCACGATGGTATGGGTCTCGGCGTGGGGGAGATTGAAGCTGCCGCCCAGCGTGTGGCAGAGCTTGTGGTGCAGCGCCATGCCGACCATGCCCAGACAGGCACCCGCAAGCCAGGCACCGTACAGCGCGTCACCTTTTGCATCCAGGTTGTTCGGCTCGCTCACCACTTTGGGCAGGCTGGCCGCCAGCGTGCGGATGCCCTCCTCGGCCATCAGAGAGGTGATCGGGTTGGCATCCTGCGCGTAGAGTGCCTCGACGCAGTGGGCGATCGCGTTCATGCCGCTCGGGCCGGCGATCTTCGCCGGTAGGGTGCGCAGCAGGTTCGGATCGTAGACGACTGTCTTCGGCAGCACGCGTGCGTCGCGCCCGGTTTTCTTCTGGCCCTGCGCCGTGATGCCGTAGATCGGCGTCATCTCCGATCCGGCGAAAGTGGTGGGGATGGCGAGGATGGGCAGCTCCGAGGTCAGTGCGATGGCCTTGCCCAGGCCGATGGTCGAACCCCCGCCGATCGCGACGCAACAGTCGGCCTGCAGTTCCCTGGCCACGGCGCGCGCAGCCTCGGCCGTCTCAATGGGCACGTGCATCACGGCCTTGGCATACACGCCAGCCGATCTTGCGCCCAGACGCGCCGACACCTCCTCGGCGGAGCCCTGCTGCTCGGGCGTGGAGAGCACCAGCGCCCGTCTCGCGCCGAGGCGCTCGATCTCAGCACCGAGCTGGTCCAGAGCCCCGACGCCGAACACCACCCGGGAGGGCTGGCCGTTGAAGACGAAGGCCCTCATGCCAGCGAAACCTCTCTCGCCAGCATCATGGGCACGCCGGTGAGTTTGACCAGCTCCTCGAAGCTCAACCCGTCGACGATGTCGACGACGGTCAGTCCGTCGGGAGTGACATCGATGACCGCGAGATCGGTGTAGATGCGATTGACGCAGGCGACGCCGGTCAGCGGATAGGTGCAGCGCTCGACGATCTTGCTGCCGCCCTGCTTGGTCAGGTGCTCCATCATGACCAATACGCGCTTCGCGCCGATGGCAAGGTCCATCGCGCCGCCTACCGCCGGGATCGCGTCCGGTTCGCCGGTGTGCCAGTTGGCCAGATCCCCCGCCGCCGAGACCTGGAACGCGCCGAGCACGCAGAAATCCAGGTGCCCGCCGCGCATCATCCCGAAGGAGTCCGCGTGATGAAAGTAGCAGCCGCCGGTCAGCAGGGTCACCGGTTGCTTGCCCGCATTGATGAGGTCGGGATCCTCTTCTCCCGGCGCGGGCGCCGGCCCCATCCCCAGCACGCCGTTCTCGCTCTGCAGGAAGATCTCGCGATCCCTGGGCAAGTGGTTCGCAACCAGCGTGGGCAGTCCGATACCCAGGTTCACGTATGCGCCTTCCGGGATGTCGCGCGCCACCCGCGCGGCCATCTGATCACGGTTCATCCGCTGCATGGACTCCTCCTCGAACTCAAGCAGCGGCCACCGCCGGCCTGACGGGCGCTACCTGCACGACGCGATGGACGAAGATGCCCGGCGTCACGACCGCCTCGGGATCGAGCTGGCCCAACTCGACGATCTCGCGCACCTGCACCACGGTGCACTTTGCGGCGCTAGCCATGATCGGGCCGAAGTTGCGCGCGGTCTTGCGGTACACCAGATTGCCCCAGCGATCGCCCCGATCGGCCTTGACCAGGGCAAAGTCGGCGTGGATCGGGTACTCGAGGACATAACCTCGGCCGTTGATGATGCGCGTCTCCTTGCCCTCGGCAAGCTGGGTTGCATAGCCAGTCGGCGTGAAGAAAGCCCCGATGCCTGCACCGGCCGCGCGGATGCGCTCGGCCAGGTTGCCCTGGGGCACCAGCTCCAGCTCGATCTGCCCTGCACGGTACAGGCCGTCGAACACCTGCGAGTCCACCTGACGGGGGAAGGAGCAGACGATCTTGCGCACGCGCCGCGCCTTCAGGAGTGCCGCCAGGCCGACCTCACCGTTGCCGGCGTTGTTGTTGACGATGGTGAGATCCTTCGCGCCCTGGGCGATCAGTGCGTCGATCAGCTCAGCCGGCTGCCCGGCCCCGCCGAAGCCGCTGATCATTACCGTGGCGCCGTCGGGAACCGCCCCGACCGCTTCTTCCACCGTGCCTACGATCTTGTTGACCATGGTTCAGAACGCCAAGGACAAAAGGAAAACCTCAACGCAAAGGCGCAAAGGACGCAAAGAAACGCAAAGGAAATGAAGACTGGGCCCACCACGCGGCCAAAGTGTGATCGCGGGCTGTATCGAAGTGCCGAGGCTAGACATGTCGCTGACCGTCATCCACGTTCGCTTTCTTCTTCGCGACCTTTGCGTTCTTTGCGTCTTTGCGTTGAGAAGTAGAGGCTTCACCGTGGGTAGTAAGGCGGAATCTGAGCGTCGACATTGACCCACACCGACTTCGCCTCGGTGTAGTCGTGCATCGCCTCGAACCCCATCTCGCGCCCGTACCCGGACCGCCCTACGCCGCCGAACGGCGATCCGGGGTTGACCCGCTTGTAGCAGTTGATCCACACCATGCCGCTGCGCATGGCGGCAGCCACCCGGTGTGCGCGCTGCAGGTTGGTGGTCCATAAACCGCCGCCCAGGCCGTACTCGGTGCCGTTGGCGATCGCGATCACCTCCTCGTCGTCACGGAAGGTGGTCACGGTGACGAACGGGCCGAACACTTCCTCCTGGCACACGCGGTCGCTCGGCTTCGCGCGCACAACCGTGGGCTCGACGTAGCAACCCTTGGCCAGGTCGTCGCGCTCGGGCGGGTTGCCGCCGATGAGGATCGCGCCGCCCTGCTCTTTCGCCACCTGCACGTATGCCAGAACGCGGTCGCGATGCTGGGCGGAGGTGAGCGGCCCCATCTCCGTGGCGGGATCCATCGGATTGCCGAGCTTGATGGAGCGCGCGAGTGTCAGGAACTTTTCGAGGAACTGATCGGCGATCTTCTCGTGCAGGATGAGCCGCGACCCGGCGATGCAGGCCTGGCCCTGGTTGTGGAAGATGGCGAACGCCGATCCACCCACCGCAGCCGCAACATTGGCGTCGTCGAAGACCATGTTGGCGCCCTTGCCACCCAGCTCGAGCTGGACGCGCTTGAGATTGCCGGCAGAGGCCTGCACGATCTTGCGTCCCACCGCGGTCGAGCCGGTGAACGCGATCTTGTCCACGCCTGGGTGCTCGGCCAGATACTGCCCGGCGAGATTGCCGTAGCCCGGAACGATGTTCATCACACCGCTCGGGAACCCCACCTCCTTCGCCAGCGCGGCGATGCGCAGCGTGGACAACGGCGTCAGCTCGGCAGGCTTCATCACCACCGTGTTCCCAGCGGCCAGCGCAGGACCCATCTTCCAGCTGGTGAACATGAGCGGGAAGTTCCACGGCACGATCTGGCCGACCACCCCCACCGGCTCGCGTAGCACGTAGTTGAGGAAGCCTTGCTCGACCGGCACCACGCTGCCCTGAAACTTGTCCGCCATGCCGCCGAAGTAGCGGAAGGTGACGGCAGTGCGCACGACATCCAGCCCGCGCGTGTCGCGCAGCGGGTGCCCGGTGTCGAGCGTCTCGAGCCTGGCCAGCTCCTCTGCGTTCGCTTCGATGGCGTCGGCCAGCCTCAGGAGCAGGCGCCCGCGATCCATCGCAGCCATGCGCGCCCAACCGGGGAACGCCTTGCGCGCGGCTTCCACCGCACGGTCGATGTCGGCTTTTTGCGCCTCCGCGACCTCGGTGATCAGCGAGTTGTCATGCGGGTTCAGGACCGGGATGCGCGCACGCGACTCCGAGTCGACGAACTCGCCGTCGATGAATAGTTTGTTCTGGATCATGTGCGTGAGGCGTGAGGCGATAGGCGTGAGGCGTGAAAGAGCACGATCCAGCCGGTCACGAGGCCGCATTGCTCATGCGCAGCGCTACCCGCAGCGCTGGAGTGCAGCGGGCTGGTCCGCCTCACGCCTCCCGGCTCACGCCTCACGGCTTTTTCAGAAATCCACCGGCCAGGGCTTGAGCTCGCCGCGCTCGTAGCGCTGCGGCAGATCGGCTGTGGCGTTCTCCCACACCAGGAGCATCGAGCGCTTCTTGGAGAAGCCCTGGTGCCGGATGTCGGCAGGCATCGCGGCTACGTCGCCGGCCTTCATGGTCACGCGCGCCCGCGGGCGTCCGGTCTCGCGGTCGGTCACTTCCCACGTGATCTCGTCGGAGAGCTGCACGAACCATTCGACGCGATCGTTGCCGTGGATGATCGGCAGGATGTACTCCTCGGTGGTCGGGCAGAACAGGCTGGCCTTGCATACCGAGGTCACGGACGGGTTCCAGGTCACGTCCGAGCGCGACAGGTACTTGAACAGATTGAAGCCATGCAGCTCCTTCTCGAACCCGGGCTCGGCCTTTATCACCGGCTCTTCCTGGCTGACATCGGCAAACGCCCGGTTGATCGCGTAGCCGTTCCCGTCGCCGCGCAGCGGGGAATCGCCCTCCAGGCCCGGCATGCGCTTGGTGGCCACACGGAAGCGCTCGATGGCCGCGAGGTTGTTGCCGTGCTTCTCGCCGAAAGCCGCCGCTGCCCCCGTTTCGGCCGGCGCGGCAAACGGGTCGAAGCCCTCGTTCACCCAGTCCGCCAGGATCTCCTTGAACTTCTTCATGGCCACGGGCGAGTCGAAGACCTCGACGTAGGACAGGCCAGCTTTGTGGATCGACTCGTTGTAGCGGCCGGCGAACAGTTCCACGCGGCCGTAGAGGTTGCGCGTGCCGAACACAGTATCGAAGTTGACCAGGCCATAAAAGAAGCCCCAGGCAACGTCGCGCATGATGGCGCGCAGGAACGCATCCGCGCTCATGGTGTGCGACTGGCGCTGGCCCTTGGCCGGCCAGGTGATGGTGACGAAGTACTCGTCGCGCTGGAAGGTGAGCTCACCGAGCGTAAACGTGCGGTAGCCGGCGATTTGCTCGGGAAGCTTGAGCTCTGCAGGTGCGTTCATCGGGTTCTCCGTAATTCGTGGCTCGTGATTCGTGGTCGGGGTTCGGTTCTCGCGCCGGTTGCCTCGCGCCTGTCTCACTGGTAACAGATCTCGCCCCACTTCTCGACGGTGAGCGGGCCCTTGATGGTCTGCCAGATCATGACGCTCGGCCGCGCCGCAACGAAGCGATACGCGGAACCCTTTGGCAGCAGCGCCTGGTGCCCGCGTTTGAGCTGGATGGTGCCCATGCGCTTGCCCTTGGGCTCCCCCGACAGCATGATCGTGCCCTCCTTGCCCGACGGCGCTACAGCAGCGTGATCATCGAGCTTCACGTATTCGACGGTCACCTCCCCGTCCATCACGACGCAGAACTCGTCGTGGGAGGCGGCGTACCAGCGCGAGGTACCCTCGGCGCGCACACACTCGATGACGTACTCGAGATTCTTCGCTACCGCGACTTTCTCGTACGGCTTGGACTTGCCGGCGACCTCGAACACATTGGAGAAGACGTAGTACTTGGCGTTGTCGTTGATGATCTCGATGTGTCCCTTCTCGTAGCTCGAGAGGGAGCCGAAGGCGGTGTGAAAGCTCATTGCTCCTCCTGTCGTTTGCTGGTACAGTGTTCGCGATGCGGACAATCGTTCGGTATGCGAACAATTCTTGCCGGGCAGGGCGCTCTTGTCAACAGCTTTATGGCCGCCGCCCGGAACCAGGGTGAGGGATTCCGCGATGCAGCAAGTGCGTACTACTATGAAAGTCAACGAGATCGCAGACTCCGCGAGCGAAACAGCCAGCGATTTTGTGCGGGCGCTCGCCAAGGGGCTGGCGGTTATCGAGGCATTCGATGCGCGCTCGCCGGCCATGACCCTGAGCGACGTCGCGAGGAAGACCGGGCTGTCGCGCGGCACGGCCCGACGCCTGCTGCTGACCCTGGTCGAGCTCGGCTATGCCGGCTTCGACGGGAAAAACTTCTCGCTGCGCCCGCGCGTGCTCAACCTCGGGTTCGCCTATCTGAACTCGCAAACTGTGTGGCAACTCGCCCAGCCCTACATGGTCGAGCTGGTCGAGAAGGTGCATGAGTCGTGCTCTGTCTCGGTGCTCGACGGCACCGATATTGTGTACGTGGCTCGCGTTCCCACTGCCGCCCGCATCATGTCGATCAACCTCGGCATCGGCACGCGGCTGCCCGCGTTCGCGACTTCGATGGGCCGCATTCTCCTGGCGGGCCTTCCCAACGAGGAGATCCAGCGTCTGCTCGCGCAGGTTTCGCCGCTGCCCCGCTACACCGCCAAGACCATCACGGAGCCCGACGCCCTGCTGCGGGAGATCGAGCAAGTTCGCCGGCAGGGCTGGGCCCTGGTGGACCAGGAGCTCGAACAGGGTCTGCGCTCCGTCGCCGTACCGATTCTGGACTGCGTTGGGTCGCCGATCGCTGCGCTGAACGTGGGCACGCACGCGTCGCGCTGGACGATCCAGAAGCTGACCCAGGATGCGCTCCCGCTGCTCAAGCAGACGGCGGCGCGGATCTCGACGCTACTCGCGCCGGAGAACCGAGCGAAAACGCGATGAAGCCGTGAAGCCTTGCGTGCTCGGGGCCGAGGGGTCGCTGCTCCCAGAGACCGAGGGAGTCCCTCAAGTAGGCGGCCGGCAGGGTGAAGAGCTCGTGAGCAGGATCCTGGTCCCGTCCGGCAGCCGCAGCCGGGACACCCCGCCGCTGGGCCCCGGAGACGGCCCTCCACCCGGACCCCGGACCCGTAGCAGGTGGCGGCGATGTCATGCGCCGTCCATTCCGCGTCGTGCTCAGGCATCGGGTGCGATTTCCGTCAAATCCATGACCCGAGAATGCATCTTGCATGCCGCGGCAGGTTATCATTCTCCGCCGACCTCTCCGACCCGATTTCACATGGACACCCCAACCCAGACGCTCGATTCCAAGGCACTGGGCGCACTGCTTGCCGCCGGCGGTACAGCCGAGATTTTCGCCATGGACACCCGGCGCGTCCTGAAGCTGTACTGGCGCGGCGCCTCCCCCGGCGCACCGGAGCGGGAGGCCGAACGGGCCCGGGCCGCTCACGCCGCCGGTGCTCCCTCTCCGGCAGTGCTCGACATCCTGTCTGCCGACGACCGCTTCGGGGTCGTGTTCGAGTGCGTGCAGGGCCCGTCGATGCTGCAGGCCATGGCAGCAGATCCGTCGAACGCCGAGTCTCTGATCCGCAGCCTCGCTCATCTGCACGCGCAACTCCACGGCCTGAGCGGCACGGGCCTGCCGCCGCAGCGCGAACATCTGAGCCGGCGCATCGCCCTTTCGCCGCTCAATCACCGCCTGCGCGCGACAGTCCTCTCGGTGCTGTCGAGGCTGCCCGACGGTGACGCGCTGTGTCATGGCGACTTCCACCCGCGCAATGTCCTGCTCGCTCCCGCTGGAGCTTCGATCATCGACTGGTTCGACGCGGTGCGCGGCCACCCGGCCGCGGACGTCGCTCGCACCCTATTGCTGCTGCAATATGCCAGAGCGCCCGGCGACGCCGCGCTCGAGAGCGCGCGCAGCGACCTGACCGCGCTCTACCTGCAGGAGTACCGCAGCCTGCGCGAGGTCTCCTCCGAAGCCCTGCAGGCCTGGGCGCTACCGGTTGCCACCGCGCGTCTGGCCGAGCCGATCGCCGGCCAGGAGCGCACGACCCTGGTGCGCCTGATCGAGGGCATGCTCGCCGGCCTGTCCCGGTCCGCCACCCCCGTGTGAGGCGCGCTGTCCCGGTCACCGGGGCATGACCTCGCGCTTTTTCGGCGAGCAAGCCTTCCCTCTCAGCACTCACCTGGAACGGCACTGGCCGGAGATCCACCCAGAGCTCGTCGGCGTGCGCGGCGATATGACCGGCTGGTTCGAGCGCGAGCTCGATGACGAGTGGGGCGGCAACCGCGGAGCCGCTGAGGCCACGATGTGGAGCCCAGCCATCCCGGTCAGGGTTGCGCTCCCGCTGTCTCCAGCGACTCGATCCGCTCCTGCTGACCCCGCCGCAGCACGAACCGGTAGACGGTCTTTCGCCCGTCGGTCGTCGGCTCGCCACAGCGCAGGACGTGGCGCGGGATCTCGATGCGCTCGCCACCGCGCTCGCAGCGCAGCAGCTGGTCGGTGGGCAGGAGGCTCGTGCTCGAATCGCTCTTCGGCGTCACGGAGATCACCTCGATCGCGCACTGCTTGGTGAAATCGAACACGACTCCCGCGAGCTCGACCGTGTTTCCCGGCTCGAGACCTTCGAGACGAAACACCACGGGCAACCTCACTGCGAAGGCCCCAGCGCGCACTTGTTCCGGCGCAGCAACCATCACCTGCCCCACCATCGCGAGAGCGGCGGCATCCAGCGCCGGCGAACAGCTGCTTTGCACCACCTTCATGCTCTGCACCTCGCCCCCCTCCGCAAACTGCACGCGAACGACAACTTCCCCTTGGACTGCGTCCCGCCTGGCATCGGGAGGGTACGCGTCCACACCCTTGGCCTGCACCACGGCCGCCAGCCTCGCATGCAAGTCCGCAACGAAGCGACGGATGAGCTCACTGCGCTGCGCATCGCTGACCGGCTCTGCCTCCTCCGAAGCAGCCTGCCCGGGCCATGCGGAGGGGGCCTTCCCCGCCGCGGAATCGCTGGCATTCCCCCTAGGAGCGTCCTCAGCAAGCACGAGGGCTGCAGGGGTCAGCAGCGCCAGCCAGAGCAGTCCAATGCAAGCGAGCTGCCTTCGCGAGCATCGCCCGCTCAACCGCGACAGTGGTCTCACGCTATCTGCCTCCTCCTAGTAGCATACCCACTCCTCGTACGCCTGCATCGGCCTCTCCCATGCTTCGACTCGGCATCGACCTCGGCGGGACCAAAACCGAGATCATCGCACTGGATGCGGAGGGACGCGAGCTGCGTCGCCGGCGCGTCACCACGCGACGCGGCAACTACGAAGCTACGCTGCAGACCATCGCAGCGCTGGTGCAGGATACCGAGCGCGAGCTGGGCGCGCGCGGGACCGTGGGAATCGGGACGCCGGGCGCGATCTCGCCGGCCACGGGACTGCTGCGCAATTCCAACTCGACCTGGTTGAACGGCCGCCCGCTGCTGCATGATCTGATCCAGCGCGTCGATCGCGACGTCCGCATTGAGAACGACGCCAACTGCTTCGCGCTGTCGGAGGCGACCGATGGTGCCGGCGCTGGCCATCGCGTGGTATTTGGCGTGATCCTGGGCACAGGGGTCGGCGGAGGCGTCGTGGTGGACGGTAAGCTGCTGTCCGGACCCAACCGCATCGCCGGCGAATGGGGACACAACCCGCTGCCTTGGCCGCGCGACGAAGAGCGGCCGGGTCCCGCCTGCTATTGTGGGAAGACCGGCTGCATCGAGACGTTTCTGTGCGGGCCCGCACTGACCCGCGATCACGCGCAACGCACCGGCCTCGAGCTGGCCGCAGAGGAGATCGTGGCCGCAGCCGCGCACGGTGAGGCATGCAGCCTGGCGAGCCTCGAGCGCTATGAGGAGCGGCTGGCGCGGGCCCTTGCGCACGTCATTAACATCCTCGACCCGGACGCCATCGTGCTCGGGGGCGGAATGTCCAACATTCCGCGCTGGTACGAGAGTGTGCCGAAGCTGTGGACGCAGTGGGTGTTCTCGGATCGCGTGGATACGGTGCTGCTGCGCAACCTGCACGGCGACTCCAGTGGCGTTCGCGGCGCTGCCTGGCTCGGTGCCTAAACCAAAGACTGAACCACGGTGGACGCGGAGGAAAAACAAGGACGGCGCGGGATCTATGTCGAGGATCTCAGCTCAGGAGTCGGTCTTTGGTGAAGTTCGCTGTTGCTCGCCGGCTCCGAGCAGGCGCAGCTTGCCCCCGATATGCCCTTCGGATGTTTGCGACTCAGGCCTTCAGTTGCGGTTTTCCTCCGTGTCCACCGTGTCCTCCGTGGTTCAGTCGCTTGAGGTGTTAGAGAAAAGGATCGGTGCTCCAGAACCGATGCCACTCGGGCAGCGCCTCGCCCGCCATCGGGCGGGCGATGAAGTAGCCCTGCGCCATGTCGCACCCCAACTCGTTCACCAGGTCCCATTCCTCCTGGTTCTCGACGCCTTCGGCCACCGCCTTGAAGTTGAGCTCGCGGGCGATCTCCAGCCCGTTCTCCAGCATCTCTCGGAGCACGGGGCGGCGGGCCGCGCCGGTGAGCAGCTTGCGGTCGATCTTCAACTCGCTCGCGGGAATCCGCTCCAGCTGCGCGCGCTCGCAATGTCCGGTTCCGTAGTCGTCGATGGCGAGCCCGAACCCCTTGACCCTGAGTTGGACCAGGTTCTCCAGCGAGTTGCCGATGTCGTGAGCCACGGCAGCCTCGGACACCTCAATCACGAGCCGGTGCGCCGGCAGGTCGTGGCCGCGCACCTTGGCCTCGATGCGCCCGGCGATATCGCCATCGATCAGAAGGTCGGGTGAGAGGTTCACGGACACCGGCACGTCCAACCCGTGGTCGCGCCAGCGGCGGCACTGCACGACGGACTTCTCGAGGATGAGCATGGTCAGCTCGTCGAACAGGAAGTTGTCCTCGACCAGAGGCAGGAATGCGCCAGCGGCCAGCAGGCCTCGCACGGGATGCTTCCAGCGGATCAGGGCTTCGACCCCGGCCAGTTCCATGCCGCGCAGGCTCACCTTGGGCTGGAAAAAGGGGAAGAACTCGTCCGCCTCGATGGCCTTCCAGATCTCGTCCAGCGCCAAAGGTGCCGCGGCGATCTCTTCTACCAGCTCCAGGCTGCTGTTTCCGCGGGAGATTTGCTGCTCCAGGCCGATCGCTTGCATGGCTCCTCTCTGTGGCTTGCATTTGGGCGCGTCCACCCCCTCCGCTCAGCTAATTTCGTCTTGCAGGGATGAGACTTGAGGGGGAACCACGCAGGGTAGAATCGGGCGCTTGCGCAACCAACTTCGAGGTGTTCATGCTGCCCCTGTCAGGCGTCCGTGTGCTCGACTTCAGCACGCTCCTTCCCGGCCCCATGGCCACGCTGCTGCTGGCGGAGGCCGGTGCGGAAGTGATCAAGATCGAGCGGCCGCAAAGCGGCGAGGAGCTACGCCAGTATCAGCCTCGCTTCGGCGATGCCAGCGTGCCGTTCGCCATGCTCAACCGGGGCAAGCGCAGCATCAGCATCGACCTGAAGGCTCCTGAGGCGATCGACCGGCTGCGCCCGCTCATCGAGGCCGCAGACATCGTGGTCGAGCAATTCCGCCCGGGCGTGATGGACCGCCTGGGCCTGGGCTACGACGCGCTGAGTAAGATCAACCCGCGTCTGATCTATTGCGCGATCACCGGGTTCGGGCAGGCCGGACCCAAGGCGCAGATCGCCGCCCACGACCTCAACTATCAGGCCGCTGCCGGCCTGCTGTCGATCTCGGCAGGCGCCGACGGCGCGCCTGTTGTGCCTTCCGCACTGATCGCCGACATCGCCGGGGGCGCCTATCCGGCGGTCATGAACATCCTGCTCGCGCTGCTTCAGCGCCAGCACACTGGGCAGGGCTGCAAGCTCGACGTGGCGATGACCGACGGCCTGTTCCCGTTCCTGTACTGGGGCATGGGAAACGCCACCGCGACCGGCCACTGGCCCAGACGCGGCGGGGAGAAGCTGTCAGGCGGCAGTCCCCGCTATCAGATCTACCGCACCAAGGACGGACGCCATCTCGCCGTGGCCCCGCTGGAAGAGAAGTTCTGGCAGAGCTTCTGCGAGGCGATCGACCTTCCGGCAGCGGCCCGCGACGACCGTAAGGACCCGATGGCCACCATCCGCACCGTACGAGAGATCATCGTGCAGCGCACCGCCGACGAGTGGATGGCGCGCTTCGAGGGCAAGGACGTGTGCGTCGAGATCGTGCGCACGCTCCAGGAAACAATGGCCGATCCACAGTTCGGGGAGCGCGGGCTGTTCCGCCGCAGCGTAGTCAGCGACGATCACGACGGCCTGCCGGCGGTTTGCGTGCCGGTGTGCGAGCCGCTGCGGGATCCGCGCACGGAGTTGAGATACCCGCGGCTGGGCGAAGCCAACGCGATGCTGGCCGACCCGAAATAGCGTCGAAACAGGCGCGCAGCATCGGTACCGATAACGCCCCGCGCGGTCAGCGCCCCGCCCCGGCGTCCACCACCGACAGCGCAGTCATGTTCACCAGCCGCCGTACCGTAGTGCTTGGTGTGAGGATGTGCACCGGCATCGCTGCGCCGAGCAGGACCGGGCCGATGGTCACACCCTCGCCCCCTGTCATCTTCAGCAGGTTGAAGGAGATGTTGGCCGCATCCAAATTCGGCATGATCACCAGGTTGGCCTGCCCCTTCAGCCGCGAGTCGGGATAGACGCGGTTGCGGATGTCCTCAGAAAGCGCCGCGTCGCCATGCATCTCCCCTTCCACCTCGAGCTCCGGGGCGCGCTGCTCGATCAAGTCGCGTGCCCGGGCCATCTTCACGGCCGAGGGAGAATCGTCGGTGCCGAAGTTCGAGTGCGACAGCAGCGCCACTTTGGGGATGATGCCGAAGCGCCTCACCTCCTCCGCCGCCATGACGGCGATCTCCGCGAGCTGCTCGGCCGTCGGATCCTCGTTGACGTAGGTGTCGCAGACGAACAGGGTCTGCTTGGGGAGCAGGAGCACGTTCATGGCGGCGTAGGTGCCCGCGCCCTTCTTCAGCCCGATCACGTTGTTGATGTGGCGGAGGTGGTCTTTGTGTCGTCCGTAGGTCCCGCACAGCAGCGCGTCGCCGTCGCCCCTGCGCAGCAGCATCGCACCGATGAGCGTGGTGGATTGGCGCACGTGGGTGCGCGCGTCATCGGGCGTGACGCCGCGGCGGCGCATGATGTTGAAGTACTCCGTCCAGACATCGCGGTAGCGCGGATCGCTCTCCGGGTTGACCAGCTCGAAGTCCTTCCCCGACTGGATGCGCAGGCCGAACTTCTCCAGGCGCATGCCAACGACCTCGGGGCGGCCGATCAGGATCGGTCTGGCCAACTCCTCGTCCACCACGACCTGCACCGCGCGCAGCACCCGCTCGTCCTCGCCCTCGGCGTAGATCACGCGCTTGGGCGTCTGCCTGGCCTTGGCGAACACCGGCTTCATTACGAATCCGGAGTGATAGACGAAGTTGAGGAGCTGCTGACGATAGGCCTCGAAATCCGCGATGGGCCGCGTGGCAACGCCGCTGTCCATGGCCGCCTGGGCGACCGCGGGCGCGATCTTGATGATCAGGCGCGGATCGAAGGGCTTGGGGATGATGTACTCGGGACCGAACGAGAGCTCCTCCCCTTCGTAGGCCATCGCGACCACGTCCGATTGCTCGGCCTGCGCCAGCTCGGCGATGGCGTGGACGCAGGCGAGCTTCATCTCTTCGGTAATCCGGGTCGCGCCCACATCGAGTGCGCCACGGAAGATGAAGGGGAAGCACAGGACGTTGTTCACCTGGTTGGGATAGTCCGACCGGCCCGTGGCGATGACGGCGTCTGGGCGCACGGCCTTCACCTCCTCCGGCCGGATCTCGGGCGTAGGGTTGGCCAGCGCCAGCACCAAGGGCTTGGGGCCCATGGTCTTGACCCATTCCTGCTTCATGGCGCCGGGACCGGACAGCCCGAGGAAGATGTCCGCGCCCGGGATCGCATCGGCCAGCGTGCGGGCGGTGGTCTTGCGCGCGTAGCGGGCCTTGTTCTCCTCCATGTTCTGGTCGCGGCCCGGATAGATCACGCCTTTGCTGTCGCACACCAGGATGTTCGCCGGATTGAGGCCTACCCGCACCAGCAGATCCAGACAGGCGATGGCGGAAGCACCGGCACCTGAGCAGACCAGCTTGACCTTGCCAATGTCCTTGCCGACAACCTTCAGCCCGTTGGTCACCGCGGCGCCGACGATGATCGCCGTGCCGTGCTGGTCGTCGTGGAACACCGGGATCTGCAGGCGCTCGCGCAGCTTGCGCTCGACCGTAAAGCACTCCGGCGCCTTGATGTCTTCCAGGTTGATGCCGCCGAGCGTGGGCTCGAGCGCGGCGATGATGTCGACCAGCTTGTCCGGGTCGTGCTCGGCCAGCTCGATGTCGAACACGTCGATGCCAGCGAACTTCTTGAACAGGCAGCCCTTGCCCTCCATCACCGGCTTGCCGGCCAGCGGTCCGATGTTACCCAGGCCCAGCACGGCCGTACCATTGGTGATGACGCCGACCAGGTTGCCGCGAGAGGTCAGCCGCGCCGCCTCGGCGGGGTTCGCTTCGATCGCCTTGCAGGCGTAGGCCACGCCGGGCGAGTAGGCGAGCGCGAGATCACGCTGGTTGGTCAGCCCTTTGGTCGGGACCACCGATATCTTGCCGGGCGTAGGTGTAGCGTGGTACTCGAGCGCTGCTGCCTTCAGTTGCTCTTCCATCCAGGACTCCTCCGAATATTCTCGCGTGCTTACTAATAAGAAGAACCAGCTCACGCAGACCAGCAAAGGATCGGAACCATCGATATGCGGGCCAGTCCTCATGCTGGGGACCATATCAGACTCGCCATACACCCGCAAAAACTGGCCCCAATCAGCCCGAACGCCGCTCCGCCTTCGCATGAGCCGCGGCGGTCACGATCTGCTCCGCCAGCTTGAACAGCGTGAGCGGCGCGCTGCCTTCGGCCTTGTTGTTGGCGATGACGAAGGCGGGCTGCCCGCGCCCTACTGCATCCAGGCACAAGCGCGCGAGCGACACGCGGTTGGGGATGTCCTCGTCGACCAGTCGGGTGAAGGGCTGGTAGCGCGCCTTGGCCTCTTCGTAACCGAAGCCCTGGTGCAGGTTCCAGCGCACAACCAGCGGGCCCGCGTGTGCCAGCCCGGTCGCGCGCGCCTGCTCGGATGCGACCGGCATGCGGGGATGCAGCCCCAGGCAGTGATGCGCACCGCTGCCCTGCAGCGCCTGCAGGTAAGCATCGGTGATCAGCGCGGGGTCGCGCAGTTCGACCGCGTACAGAGGACCATGCGGGAGCCGACCCAGAAACTCTGCCAGCCGCTCGGCGAACGCCTGCGGCTTGCCGGTATGCTCGCGCCCGACGGGGGGGAACTGGAACACCAGCGCGCCCGCCTTGTCGCCCAGACCCTCGAGGCAGGGGCCGACGAAGCGCTCGACCGCAAAGGCGGCATCCAGGAACCGCGGGTTGAGTGCCGGCCGCATGCCCGGCTCGCCGCGCATGGAGACCGCCGTGCACAGCATCGGGGCCTTCACCACGAAGCGGAAGGGCGCTGGCACCTGCTCGGCGTAGTGGCGGAACTCGGACGCTGGGATGGGCGCATAGAAGGTGCGATCGATCCCGACACAGCGCAGCAGCGGATGCTGCGCGTAAGCGACCAGCCCCTCTCGCGCCAGCAGCCGCTCATCGGCTGGATGGTCGTAGACCAGGCGCGCCCACCCCGGGAAGTGCCAGGAGGACGTGCCCAGATAGAGGCCCTCAGGCAGGTGCTTCGCGGTTTCGGCCAACGCCGCGGTCACCGGCGCGGAGCCCACGGCATGGGCCGGCTCTTCAGGGGCGCGCTCGCCGAACAGATCCATCTGCGGGTTGTGCGCCTTCGCCACGCTCAGCCTCGCGCCTGGCGGATGATCGGCGCCAGCAACATCTCGAGGGTCGGTTCGCCGCGCAGCTGGAACGAGTAGCTGGCCCGCACCACCGGCTGACGGATGCGAAACAGGCGCCGCAGGTCCACCGGCGTCGCGACCAGCACTGCATCACAGTCTGCCCGGTTGATGGTCTCCGCCAGCTCGGAGAGTTGCTCCTCTCCGTAGCCCATTGCCGGGAGCAGACGCCCGATGTGGGGATGCTCGGCGAACACCCTCTGCAGGCTTCCTGCCGCCAGTGGCCGCGGATCCACCAGCTCGGCTGCGCCCAGGCGCTGCGCCGTCAGCACGCCGGCGCCGTAGGCCATGCCGCCGTGCGTGAGCGTGGGGCCGTCCTCCACCACCAGTACGCGTGCCCCCTCGATCAGCTCCGGACGGTCCACGCTGACGGGCATGTCCGCTTCGACCATGATCGCGCGCGGATTGGCCGCGGCCACACTCGCGCGCAGCGCTGCCACGTCCTCGACGCGGGCCGTGTCGACCTTGCTCAGCACGACGACGTCCGCCCGGAGCAGGTTGACCTCGCCGGGGAAGTAGCTTCGCTCATGCCCGCGCCGGTGCGGATCGGCGAGCACGATCTCCAGGTCCGGTTGGAAGAAGGGCAGATCGTTGTTGCCGCCATCCCACACAACGACGTCGGCCTCGGCTTCGGCCTGGCGCAGAATCCGTTCGTAGTCCACCCCGGCAAACACCACGTGGCCCGCACGCAGGTGCGGCTCGTACTCCTCACGCTCTTCGACCGTGCAGTCGGCAGCATCGAGATCCTCCAGCCGCGCGAAACGCTGGACGACCTGGCGCGCCAGGTCGCCGTACGGCATGGGGTGGCGCACGACCGCAACCCGCAGGCCGGCCGCGGCGAAGACCGCCGCAATCGCCAGGGACGCCGGGCTTTTGCCGCAGCCGGTGCGCACCGCGCATACCGACACCACAGGGCGGGAGGAGCGGAGCATGGTCTCGCGCGGCGCCAGCAGCCGGAAGCCTGCTCCTCTGGCGAGCGCGCGCGAGGCCAGATGCATCACCTGCTCGTGAGTCACATCGCTGTAGGCGAAGACCACATCGTCCACGCCTTCCCGCTCGATCAACTGGTCGAGCTCGGACTCGGGCAGGATCGGAATTCCATCCGGGTAGAGCGGACCGGACAACTCGCGTGGATAGCGGCGGCCGGCAATATTGGGGATCTGCGCTGCGGTGAAGGCCACGACCTCGCTGAACGGATCGCCGCGGAACAGCCGGTTGAAGTCGTGGAAGTCCCGCCCTGCGGCCCCCAGGATTACCACCCGCCTGCGCGTCATCCGAATCTAACCGATTGATTCATTTGTAAATCTCTCTCGAGACCCGACCCCTTGAAAACGGCCGGGGCGTACCCACATCTACGTCCGTTGGCGGCAACGCTGACACCAACCACTATTCGCAATCAGCCATTTGAGCACCAAGAGGTGACTGATGAAGATCCGTCCTTTGCACGATCGCATTATCGTCAAGCGGCTGGAAGAGGAGCGCAAGACCGCTTCCGGCATCGTCATCCCCGACACCGCAGCGGAAAAGCCCGACCAGGGCGAGGTCATTGCCGTGGGTAAAGGCAAGGTCCTCGAGGATGGTTCGGTGCGCAACCTGCAGGTCAAGGTAGGAGACAAAGTCCTGTTCGGCAAGTACTCGGGCCAGACCGTCAAGGTCGAAGGCGAAGAGCTCCTCGTCATGCGCGAGGAGGACGTCATGGGCGTCATCGAGAAGTAATCGGAGGAAGAAATGGCAGCCAAGGAAGTACGTTTTCACGATTCCGCCCGCAGCCGCATCATCTCGGGCGTCAACGTTCTGGCCGACGCGGTGAAGGTGACCCTGGGTCCCAAGGGCCGCAACGTCGTGCTGGAGAAGTCCTGGGGCGCGCCGACCGTCACGAAAGACGGCGTGTCGGTGGCCAAAGAGATCGAGCTGAAGGACAAGTTCGAGAACATGGGCGCGCAGATGGTGAAGGAAGTGGCGTCCAAGACCTCGGACGTGGCCGGTGACGGCACCACCACCGCCACGGTGCTGGCCCAGGCCATCGTGCAGGAAGGCATGAAGTACGTTGCTGCGGGCATGAACCCCATGGACTTGAAGCGCGGCATCGACAAGGCGGTGGAAGCCGTCGTGGAGGACCTGAAGAAACTCTCCAAACCCTCCTCCACCAGCAAGGAAATCGCGCAGGTCGGCTCGATTTCCGCGAATGCGGACGAGTCCATCGGCAAGATCATCGCCGATGCGATGGACAAGGTGGGCAAGGAAGGGGTGATCACCGTCGAGGACGGCAAGAGCCTGGAGAACGAGCTGGAAGTGGTCGAGGGCATGCAGTTCGACCGCGGCTATCTCTCCCCCTACTTCATCAACAACCCCGACCGGCAGATCGCCGTCCTGGACGATCCCTACATCCTGTTCCACGACAAGAAGATCTCGTCGATCCGCGACCTGCTGCCCATCCTCGAGCAGGTGGCCAAGGCCGGCAAGCCGCTGCTGATCGTGGCCGAGGAAGTCGAAGGCGAAGCGCTCGCCACCCTGGTGGTCAACACCATCCGCGGCATCCTCAAGACCTGCGCGGTGAAGGCGCCCGGCTTCGGCGACCGCCGCAAGGCGATGCTGGAGGACATGGCCATCCTCACCGGCGGCACGGTGATCGCCGAGGAAGTCGGCCTGAAGCTCGAGAACGTGACCCTGAACGATCTCGGCCGCGCCAAGCGGGTGGAGGTGGAGAAAGAGAACACCACCCTCATCGACGGCGCCGGCGAGAAGACCCAGATCGAGGGGCGCATCAAGGCGATCCGCCAGCAGATCGAGGAAACCACCTCGGACTACGACCGCGAGAAGCTGCAGGAGCGCGTGGCCAAGCTGGCCGGCGGCGTGGCGGTGATCAAGGTCGGGGCGGCCACGGAAATGGAGATGAAGGAGAAGAAGGCCCGCGTCGAGGACGCTCTGCACGCGACCCGCGCCGCGGTCGAGGAAGGCATCGTGGCCGGCGGCGGCGTAGCGCTGATCCGCGCCCGCGCCGCGATCTCCAACCTCAAGGGCGCCAACCACGATCAGGACGCGGGCATCAAGATCGTGATGCGCGCGCTCGAAGAGCCCCTGCGCCAGATCGTCGCCAACTCCGGCGCCGAACCCTCGGTGGTGCTGAACAAGGTCGTCGAGGGCAAAGGCAACTTCGGCTACAACGCCGCCACGGAGACCTACGGCGACCTGGTGGAGATGGGTGTGATCGATCCGACCAAGGTGGTGCGCACCGCCCTGCAGAACGCCTCCTCGGTGGCCGGGCTGATTCTCACCACCGACGCCATGGTGGCCGAGCTGCCGAAGGAAGAGAAGGCCCCCGCCATGCCGCCCGGCGGTGGGATGGAGTACTAAGCCGTCCTTTCGGACTGCTGAGAAGAGCCCCGCTTCGGCGGGGCTTTTTCTTTCCCGGTTAATCAACTTTTCTTTTGCAGCGGTCGCGACGTGCTGGCGACCCTAGGCTCGCGCTTTGCCCTCAGCGGCCGACACGCTCGCGCGCTTCTCCTAGGCCGCGGTGCTGCGCCCTGGAGTAGTGCGCCGCCGAGAGGGTTGCAAGCCTCTGGTCTCGTGGTCTTTCCGTGCATGGCGCGCGGGGAGCCGTGGCGAAGTGAGCCCAACACCCGGTCCGCAAACCTGCTGCGCGTCCCAGCACGGCTTTGGCAATCTCTTCACCTTGGTCGCATGGCTGTACATACGTCCAGTACGCTGTTGGCTCTTACCAACACGCCACAGCTGTCACATGGACACACCCCGGCCCGCTGCCACGTCTATCGCCGACGCCGCCCCGAGCGCACGCCCCTGTACCGCGCGGTGCAGGGGCATCTGGAGACCTATCTGGCGCTCGCCCGCGAGGGGCACGATGATGGCGAGGGCGTGCCGCAGTACGTGAAGCGGGAGTTTCGTCCTGCATCGTCTGTAGCCGACAAGCCTGGAGACCACCATGGTGTATCTGCACCTGACCCGCAAAGGGCACGAGGATGCCTACGCCCTGATCGATGGCCTGATGGGGGAGCTGTGAGCATGGGCGCCATTCAGGAGATCTTCCGAGTCCACGGCCCGGCTTATCTGGCGCACTTCGGCGCGCGCATGCCCGCACAGCATAAGAAGGTGATCGCGGCGATCATGGGCTGCGCCAGCCCAGCCAATGGTTCGCTCTCGTATGGCTGTGAATCCTGCGCTGAGCAATGCTTGCTGCCGCGCTGCTGCGGCAACCGTCACTGTCCCAGCTGCCAGCAGTACAAGGCCTATGCCTGGCTCAACACGCAACTGCAGCGCCAGTTGCCCACCCACCACTTCATGCTCACCTTCACGGTGCCCGAAGCATTGCGCGCTTTCCTCCGTGGCCATCAGCGCAGCGGCTACGCCGCCCTGTTCGAGGCCTCCGCCGCAGCGATCAAGAAGCTCACCCCCGATCCAAAGTTCCTGGGCGCCGACACCCCCGGCTTCCTCGGGGTGCTGCACACCTGGGGCCGGCAGCTGCAGTATCACCCCCACATCCACTACCTGGTCCCCGGCGGGGCGGTGTCGACTCAGGACGGTCGCTGGCATGCCTGCAGCCCAGGGTTTTATCTGCCGGTGCATGCCCTGTCTAGAATCTTCCGTGCCAAGTTCCGCGACGCGATGGGTCAGGCCGGTCTGCTCGCTCAGATCGCACCCGAGGTCTGGACCATCGACTGGAACGTCAACTGCCAGGCGGTGGGCAACGGGGAAGCCACGCTCAAGTATCTGGCCCGCTATGTGTTCAAGGTGGCGATCGCAGACGCTCGCATCGTGCGCGTGGAGGACACGCACGTGCTGTTTCGCTACCGCAAGGTGCACTCCAACCGGCTGCGCATGGTGCGCCTTCCGGTCTTCGCGTTCATGCACCGCTTCCTCCAGCACGTGCTGCCTGCAGGGTTCATCAAGGTGCGCTACTTCGGGTTCCTCTCGCCCAGCTTCACCATGCCCCTGGATGAGCTCAAGGCCCGCGTCGAAATGGCGCACGGCTTCGCCCCGCAGGCAATGCGCAGCGCCGTCGAAGCGCCTCTGCCGATGTGCTGCCGCCACTGCGGCGGGCGGCTGCGCTATCGGCGCACGATCCTGCCGCTGCGTGTGCAGCCCACCCGTGCACACGCTTTGACCCCGACGACGCCCCGACCCGCTCCCGGATAAGGCCAGCGCTTGCGCCGGGCCGCGGCGCACACCGGCTGCTTCACCCCAGCGTCGCGCTCAGCTTGCAGCCCGATGCCCGGCCGCCTATTGTGCGGCGTGCACGGGCCGCTTCAGCTACGCGATCGCGACCGGCCCAACCGGCGCTGATTCGCCTCGCCAACACCTCGCGGCACCGCGGCTAGGCTGCGCAAAGCACTCCATCGCGCTGCCAGCCGCGCCTCACCGCGACGCCCAAGCCTCCGCCTCCACAGGCATTCCCCCTATATATAGAACCGCGCCCCACCACCGGGCTTCTTGAACATCGTATTGAGCACGACCCTGCGGGTCGTCTCAATCCTTATTGGTTGGAGCGCCTTTCACAGGACCCGCAGCAACTGCTCATACTCCGCATGCGATCCGATCCAGAACCACACTACGGTGTCTCCTTCGAGAAGGCCCACAGCGCGCCAGTCGATGTCGATGCGAACCGAGTAGATGGGCAGTTTGACGTGGACCTTCTTGAAGCGCAGAGATGGATGGTCAGGATTTCCGGACCACAACTCGTAAGCTGCCTTGGCCTTCTCCTGAATCGGCTTCGGCAGAGAGTCGCGTAGGGCTCGGAACCTTTGGGTTGTTCTCGAGCGCACGGAGCGAGCTACAGCGGCTTCGTTAGGCCTGCGCGATATTCCGCCAGAGCTTCTTGCGCCAGCTTCTCCAAGGCGTCCTGTGACTTGGCGAACGACTCGGTCCACCGCTGCTCGGCGGCCAGTTCCTGCAAGAGAATCGCAGCCAAGGCGTCCTGCTCCGACGGCGGTAGCTTCTTCACCTCAGTCAGGGCCTTTTCGAGCAAGTCAGTCATGGCAACCTCCTTTCCAGGCAATATGATACGCCCGGTTGCGAGGGGCGGCCCAACGACTCAGTTCACCGGGCCGCGAAAGCGAGCGAACGCCGCTTTCGCGGCTCCGGTGCAACTGACGGTTGGGCGCCGTTTTGCCGGTATCCCCTGGTCGAGTTGACCAAACTGCGAATTCTCATCGGATCACCTTATCCGCTGTCACTAGGGCCGACTCCGGGACTGTCAGGCCGAGCGCTTTGGCGGTCTTCAGGTTCAGAATGAAGTCGAACTTTGATGGCCGTTCCAGGGGCAGGCGGCCGGGTTCGGCGCCTCGCAGGATCTTGGCCACGAACACGGCGCTGCGCTCGGCCGTTGCGGCGTCGTCTGGGCCATAGCCAACTAAACCGCCCGCTTCGGCGAACAAATAGGGGGTCATCGACGTCGCGGGCAACCGGTGCTTTAGCGCTAGCTTGGCGAGTCGCGGGCTTTGCCCAAAGAGCATTGGCGAGGGCAGGATGACGAGGGCTTGGGGCCCTCCGCGAAATACGGAGAAGGCCTGGTCGATATCCTCCGGCTTGTGCACCTCGACCACCTCAAGCTGCAAGCCCAGCGCTCGAGCCACACTCTGGACGCCATGCAGGTGTGCCGTCCCAGGGCTGGGGTCCCACAGCACGGCGATACGCGATAACCCCGGGACTGTTCTCTTGAGCACCTCGAGCCACTTACCGGCGATTTGTGGCGCGTCAAGAAATATGCCGGTGATGTTCCTGCCGGGCCGCCCGAAGCTCTCACCGTAGCCTTCGGCGACCGGATCCGTCGTGAAATCTATCGCAACGATCGGGACCGTGCTGCTCGCCGCGTGGGCGGCCCGTGTAAACGGTGCACCGACTGCCCAGATGACATCGACTTTGTGCCGAACGATTTCGGCGGCGGCTTCAGCAAGCTGAGGCGGATCGGCGAAGGCGCTCCGGAAAACAAAGGAGACGGTTTTGCCCTCGATATAGCCGTATTCGGTGAGCGTGCGTCGGAACGGCTCCCACCATCGTTTTGGGACTGGCTCCTTGGATCCGACCTCAAAAGAGGCCAAAACGCCGATGCGCGCTATCTTCGCCTGCGCCCAGATATCTCGAGTCCACGCGAGACCTCCGACCAGCGCAGTCACAAGGAGCAGCACAGCAACAGTCCGATGTCGCATCTTGCCTCTCCGCGTCTCGACGCCCAACGCCAAAGCTCAGCGGGCGGACAACAGCGGCGCGCAGCGGCGCTGTTGGACGCTCCGCTGCAGCGCCGTATAGGTAGTCCGTCCTGCTTTTGAGTGATACTGATCACAGCTGGCAGGTATCTGTCAGTCAGAGCAGGACATGCGCCCGCGGCCACCGCGTTGACCGCGGACGATGCGGTCATCGTGCCCAACCGCTTGCTGGTCGAGGTCCTGGTGCAGCAGCTGCGGGGCCCTGCTGCAGGCGGTGCAGCGCTATGACCGCGAGATCGCCGAGCTCGCCCCCACGCTGCCTGACTACACCGTGTTCGCCTCCTTCCCAGGGGCCGGGCCGGTATTCGCCCCGCGGCTGCTGGCCGCCTTCGGCGAGCAACGCAACCGCTATCAGCTCGCCGCGAGGTCCAGAAGTTCACCGGCATCGCCCCGGTCACCGAGCGCAGCGGCAACAAGTGCTGGGTGCACTGGCGCCTGCAGTGCCCCACGTTCCTGCGCCAGACCTTCGTGGAATGGGCCGGCCTGTCGATCCCGCACTGCTACTGGGCCAAAACCTACTACGAGCAGCAACGCGCTGGAGGGTCCACACACCAGGAGGCGCTGCGCTCGCTCGCCTTCAAATGGATCCGCATCGTGTTTCGCTGCTGGCAGAACCATACGCCATACGACGAGGCCAGATACCTCAACGCCCTCAAACGCCACGGCTCTCCGCTGCTTGCTTGCGTTCAGAAACCCTGACAAACCCCTTGACGGACTGCCTCAGGGCGTGGGTTGGGTTGGGCGGCACAATCGTATGCACCTGACGGCTATTTGCCCATCTCATCAGAATCTACGCGAGGTAAGTACGGCTTCAACTCCTCTTCCAGGCGCACCCTTTCCCGAAAGCACGCCTCTCTCATCTTTTCCGCCAAGCGGCTGAGCCGAATGGTGGGCTCCAGGAGCAACGGTCGGTGGACACCTCGATGTGCTGGGACGAGAATCTCGCGTGACGGTAGCTTTACGTAGTGAGGCGTCATCTGCCATGCTTCGGAATCAGAGTGCGCCAGCACACTGTTTCTATCCTCCATTGCTACGTCGTGAATCTCCCGTTCCTCGGCCGAGAGATCTTTGAGGAAGCGACCGGGAAGATCGGGGACCCGGAAGGCTCCCCCTGCGTCGTTTCCCGAGAACGGGCGGCAGTAGGCGATGATCATTGCGAGATTCAGAGCTTCCAGCAGAATCCGGTTCTCCCGCGGATACTTCTCATGGAGCTTCATCTCAAGGATCATCAATGTGATAGCTTGCGCCTGGTTGAAGTCGATATACGACATCAGGACTCGCTGATACTGCCGATACTTGCCTTCGAGTTCCTGCTGCGACGCCTCATCCATGGGCATCCTCACGCTCTCTGCCACGGCATCCTTCACTAAGCCGCCCAACGTTGTAGTTGAGCGTCATTGGCGTAGCGCGCCTCGATCTCGGACAGGTCGATCTCGTGCTCGATCAGGTGGTGCAGGGCGTATTCGAAGCTGCCGGGGTGCAGCTGTTGGGACAGGTCCACGGCGAGGAACTGCAGGCCGTGATCGTACGCTTTGAAGCGGGGCATCGTGTGCGCTCTCCAGCAACGACGATGCCGATATCATCCTCCTGCGCGCTGCCCCGGACAAGGGCGAGAGGGGGTTTTTCTACAGGTAGAGTCGAGATGTGGCGCGGTAATTGTAGCTCTCGACTCAACTGTTTCCGCCCCTTTCGGTTGGCGGTGCCTCAATTGTCGGAGCATGACCCCGTCTCCACATCCCGCTCATCGAACCGGACGTGCGGATCTCCCGCATCCGGCTCTCGGA
>DAIQQA010000014.1:0-9167 GCA_036787045.1 Burkholderiales bacterium
CCAGTCGAGCCGCAACTGGCTCGGAACTTGGCTCGCCATCATCCCGAGTCCTTCATGAATTATCCAGGCTAGCCGAGCAAACTGCAGCCGATGCTGAAGTGAGCTTCCTCCCGGCTCATCCCGCTGGGCCGCGCTGGTGGTCCGGTACGCCCGCGGTCGCGGGTGGACGTGCCCCGGGCACGATGGCCGCTGCCGCCAACAGCGCGACGCCGGTCAGCGCGAGCGCGGCGGTGAACCGGCCGTCGGCGCCAGCGAGATAGGCCGACATCACCGGCCCGGCGCACTGGCCCAGCGCCCAGGCGATCGTCATGCGGCCGATCGCACGTGTCGCGGCATGGGATACGCGGTGCCGCACTTCCCGCAGGCCGAGGAGCGTGACGGCCATGAACGTGCCGCCGACCGCCAGCGTACCGAACAGCAGCGCCCAGCCTGCGTCGAGCCACGCCATCGCCAGGTTTCCGAGCGCCATCAGCGCGATGCCAAAGCGAAAGGCAGCGGTGTCGTCGACCCGACCGCCGAGGCGCATGACGATCAGCATCGAGGCAAGGGCGGCGAGCCCGAACACCGGCCAGAACCACACGTAGCCCGAATCGGTGCCGAGCACCGCTTGCGCGAGCACCGGCAGAAAGGTGGCGGCGGTGACGTAGCCGAAGCCGGCGGCACCGTAGGCGAGGACCATGCGCCAGACATCGCCGCCTGCTGCGGCGGCCTCGGGTGTGGTGACGGTGGGCGCAGCCCCGCTCACCCCGGCATCTCCGGCCCGTGACCACACCACGGCGAGGATGGCCACCAGGATCGCGCCGTTGGCGAGCCATGCGCCCGCGGCATTCCCACCGCCGAGTGTCCAGAGCGCGCAGATCACGCCCGAGACGATCAAGGTCAGGCCCGCCCCGACGAAGAGCCATCCGCTCCACTCCGGGCGACCGGCAGCGAGCGCATGTCGCAAGCCCCAGGCCGCGGCATGCACGAACACCCACGCAGCGCCGACCCCCGCGACGAAGCGCACCACGAACCAGGCTTCGACCGACAACGGCAGCGCCATCGGCGCGAAGCTCGCCGTGACGATGAGCATGCCGATGCGCAGGGCGGTGCGTTCGGTCAGCGGTATGCGCGCGGCGGTCAGCGCACCTGCCAGATAGCCGAGATGATTCGCCGCGGCGAGCCAGCCGGCTGCGACGATGCTCAGGCCGTAATCCGCCCGCATCAGCGGCAGGATCGGGGTGAACACGAACCTTCCCAGGATCGGATCGACGAACGCGAGCGTGGCGAGGAGCACGCAGGTTCGATGCGCGGACATCGCGCGATCTTACTGCAATGGCGGCTGCGCGGGACGCTCGAGGCCTCAGCCCAGCGCGCGAAGAGCCTGCTGCGCCTGCTCGGGCCAGTGGCGCATATCCATCTCGGCGTACATCCGCAGCGCGGTATCCAGGTGCTTGTGCGCGAGGTCGCGCTCTCCTGCCCTGGCGTACATCTCCCCGAGGCGATGCTGCGCGTTGGCGGCAAGAGGGCGCATTCCGAGCTGATCTGCAAGGCGGAGGCAATTGCCGAAGGCCGAGCTGGCTTGATCGATGGCCGCGGGTTCAGCCAAAAAATGCACTCTGCGTAGTGCGTAGTGCGCCCATGCCTCGGAACCGGCTTGAAGCCGTGTCCGGGCGATGTCGATGGCGCTGTAAGCCGTGGAAAGCGCGTCCTCCGGCCGAGCCGCAAGCGCATAGGTCTCTGCCAGGTGAGCGCGCATCATACCGCTCCAAAGCGTATTCCGAATCTGCGCGTCCTGCTCTACGCCTTGCTCCAGGGACTTCATCGCCTCGCGCAACCTGCCGGCGAGGCAATGGGCGTATCCCAATCCCATCGATGCTTGTGTGATCAACAGCTTGAGGTCACCGTGGTCCGCAATCTCCAGAGCACGCGAGAACGCGGGAATCGCGTCTGCGATCCAGCCGCGGCGCAGGTGGGCCATGCCCGGGAAGCTGTGCGCGCCGACCAGAGCGTAGGAGATTCCGAGGAACTCGGCGACTTTAATTGCCTCGGCGCCCGCCGCGAGGGAGCGATCGAATTGACCGAGTTCCGCGAAGCTGTATGCGCCGTGCGAGTGGGCCCATGCGTAGCCGTAGCGGGCGTAGGTCTGCGAGCGCGCAGGCACCCCGTGGTCCTCGGTCGCGTCCGGACAAATGTAGTCTCTCACTGCGTCCGCGCTTGCAGCCAGCAAGCCGGCGGCTTCCGAGTAGTGACCGCAGTAGTTGCAGGTTATTCCGAGGAGCAGCTTGGCCACACCCGTGAGTTGAGGTCTCGACAACCGGTCTGCGATGGCGACTGCCTGGCGACCGGCCTCGAACGCCTCGCGCGTGTTCCCCGTAAACACGTAGGCCTCACCCAAGAACGCGAGTGCACGGCCACGGCGCACAGGGTCATCGAGCTGAGTGCTGAGTCGCTCAGCCTCCTGGATATTCTCGAGAAGCCGCTGGGGCTGGCCGGTCGCGATCAAGGGCACCTCGAGGATGAGGCGCAGGTCGATGAGCTGTTTCAGGGTCTGAGGCGCAGGAGGCAGATAAGCCGCCGCTGCAAGCGCCTGCGTCATGCTTTCGATGGCCTCCAGGTTGGCCGAGCGTGCCAGCGTCTTCTCTCCCGCCTGCCTCCCGTACACGTAGGCCTTGTCCCAAAGCTCCGCCCGATGCGCATGCAGCGCGAGTCGCTCGAGGTGTTCCGAAAGGCGGCCCGCGTAACGCGCTTCCATCGCCTCCACGAGCTGCCGATGCAATGCCCTGCGCCGCTGCTGCAGCACGCTGCCGTAGGCTACTTCGTGGGTGAGGGCGTGCTTGAAGGTGTACTCGAGGTCCGGGTAGAGGCTCGTCTCGTAGAGGTACTCGGCCAGCTGCAGATTCGCAAGACGCTGTCGCAGCTCCTGGTCCGACAAGTCTGCGATGGCGGCGAGCAGGTTGAAGGGCACATCCTTCCCGACCACGGAAGCTGCCTGCAGCAGACGCTTGTCTTCGGAATCGAGGCGGTCGATGCGGGAGGCCAGGATGGCCTGCACCGTCGATGGCACTTGAATCGAGGCCAGCGGCGCGGCCAGGCGGCTGTCCACGATCCCGTTGAGCAGCGTCTGCGTCTCGTTGTCGATCCAGTGCAGGTCCTCGAACACGATCACCATGCCCTGAACCTGGCTTTCGCGGAACAGCAGCTGCTTGCACGCCGAGAGGATGCGCTGGCGCCGCAGGGTGGGGTCGAGCCGCTCCCACTCGAGATCTTCGAGCGGGGCGTCGAGCAGGTACAGCAGCGGTGTGAGCAATGGCTCCAGGGCTCGGTCGAGCATGAGGAGCTTCCCGGCGACTTTCTCGCGGATCCTGCGGCCGTCGTCGCGCTCCTCGACGCGGAAATAGCCCTTGAGGAGATCGATGACCGGCCGATACGCGCTCGCCTTGCCATATGAAACCGATCCCGCTTCCAGCACCAGCCAGCCTTGCGTGCGGTGGGAGTGGGTGAATTCGTGGTAGAGCCTGGACTTGCCGACCCCCGGCTCTCCGACCACACATACGACCTGCCCATGCCCTGCCCCGGCTTGCTCGATCGCTCGCCGCAGCGCCTCCATCTCGGAATCGCGGCCGACGAAGCGCGTCATTCCCCGCAGCGCCGTGGCTTGCAGCCGCGTGCGGGCCGAACCCGCCCCGGTCAGCTCGTACACGTCGATGGGTGCCTCCAGCCCCTTTATGCGCATCGGCCCCAGCGAGCGCACCTGCACGTAACCCTCCACCAGCTGCAGGGTGCCGGCGCTCAGGGCGGTGGTGCCGGGTGCGGCGAGCTGCTCCAGGCGGGACGCGAGGTGAGTGGTCTGGCCCACGGCACTGTAGTCCATGCGCAGGTCGCTGCCTACCGAACGAACCACCACTTCCCCGGAGTTGATCCCGACCCGGATCTGGATCAGCACGCCTTCGTCCCGCCGCACCTCTGCCGCGTAATGCCTCACTGACTCCTGCATGAGCAGCGCGGCGTAGCAGGCACGCACGGCGTGGTCCTCCTGCGCCAGCGGCGCTCCGAACAAGGCCATGATGCCATCGCCCATCACCTGGTTGACCGTGCCGTCGTAGTGATGGACCGCCTCCATCATGCGCTCCAGGACCGGGTCGAGAAGCTTGCGGGCCTCCTCCGCGTCGCGATCCGCCAGCAGCTCCATCGAGCCCTTGAGATCGGCGAACAGCACCGTGACCTGCTTGCGTTCGCCCTCCATCAGGATTCGCTCCGCCAGGTGCTCGGGTGTGTAACTCGCAGGAGGTGAAGGGGTGGGCGCGGACGCGCCTGAAAGTGGGGTGCCGCACTCGCCGCAGAACTTCTGCGCCGGCGGGTTGACCTGGGCGCAGGACGGGCAGCGCGAGCTGAGCGCAGCGCCGCACTCGCCGCAGTACCTTTGTCCCGCAGGATTATCGCGCTGGCATTGAGGACACCAAGAGGTTACCCTCCGCCGGGAGCACGGCACGCTTGCCCTCGAACGAAGACCAAGCCAACGCTCAAAGGACAGCAGGTGCAGCTTAGCAGGCTGCCGAAAAGGCCGCTTCGGGGCGCACGACCGCCGCGAGCATCTCCAGGCTGTCGACGATGCGCGGTCCGGGGCGGCTGAAGTAGGCGTTGCCGTCGAAGATTGCCACCCGCCCTTCGCACACCGCACGCAAGCCGCTCCAGCGCTCCTGTGCTGCGAGCACCGCCGCTTCGCGCCGCGCGCCCTCGAGGGAGTAGCCGCACAGGGCGAGCACGATCAGATCGGGATCGGCCGACGCGATCTCGTCCCAGGTTACTCGGCGCGAGGGCTGGCCCGCCCGGCCGATGGGATCGATGCCTCCGGCCAGCTCGACCAGCTGCGGGTTCCAGTGTCCGCCGCAGAAGGGCGGGTCGGTCCATTCCATCAGGAAGCAGGTTGGACGCGTCGTCCCGGCGGCCGCGCGCGCAGCAACTTGGTCCACGCGGGTGCGAAGCTTGCGGATCAAAGCGTCGGCTCGCTCGGCTACCCCGAGGGCGGCGCCCACGCGGCCGATGTCGGCGAGGATGTCCTCGAGGGCCGACGGCTGAAGGTTCACCACCCGCGGCGGCCTGGGGAGGGAGCGCGCGAAGGCGGCGACCGATCCATAGTTGACCGCGCAGACATCGCACAGTTGCTGGGTGAGGATGACGTCCGGCTGCAGCTCGCGGACCAGCGCTTCGTCCAGAGTGTAAAGCGTTCCTCGCGAGGCCAGCGTCTCGCGTACCCAGGCGTCGATCTGCGCGCTGGGCAGAGCGGCGCCGTGGATCTCGCACCGCGTGACACGGGGCCGATCGACGATGTGTTCCGGGAAATCGCACTCGTGGGAGATGCCGACGAGCTGCTCGCCACAGCCGAGCGCAGCTACAATCTCGGTTGCGGACGGAAGCAGCGACACTACGCGCATCCGCCGCTCCCCTCGTCGAGGACGAGATCGCTGAACACGAACCCGTCGCGTTCGATGTTGCCGCCCGGACGCACCGGGATCGGCTGGGCGAACATCGGTCCCGCGCAGCAGAAGGTGTGGAACTCGCCGTTCTCGCCGCATGGATCGACGGCGGCCGGCAGCTCAGCGAGCAATGCGTCGTCGAACGTGCGGCCGGCGAAAGTATCCGGGAGCTGCTTCGGATCGACGCAGACCAGCACGGCGCGCAGGCCGCCCGCAGTCATCTCCTTCGCCAGCCGCGCGGTGTCGGCTTGCCACAGCGGAAACACTGGTGCGATCCCGCTGCCGGCCAGGTTGCGCTCCCGGTAGGCACGGATCTCCTCGAGAAACAGATCGCCGAAGGCGACGTGGGTCACGCCCTCCGACAGCGCCTGCCGCATCAGCTCGCTCATGATGGTCTCGTACTGCGCATTCGGACAAGGATACGGCAACTCCACCCAGCGCAGCGGGACCCCGGTCCTTGCGGCCTGCGCTTCGGCCAGCTCCCGCCGCACGCCGTGCATCGACACCCGGCCGAAGGTGCTGGTGCCGGTGGTGATCAGGCCGGCGATCTCGTACTCCGCCCGAGTGCGCAGGACGTGCAGCGCCCACGCGCTGTCCTTGCCCGTGGACCACGAGAGCCAGAGTTTGGGCCGCATGGGGTTTCCCTTCAGCCCCGGTTTCATCGGTTTCGCCAAGGTCTCGCCTCCCTCCCTCCCCCTCCCCCCGCGCGCGACCCGCGCGCGGGGGAGGGTTGGGGTGGGGGCACACGCGCCCGCAACTGCGAACCGACTATGAAGCTACGGAATCGAGTGGGCGTGAAAGCCGCTGCGTGGTGACACGCACCACCCGATCAAGCGCCACATATCCGAGCACCGGCCCGACATAGGCCGGATAGTACTGCAGAACCTCTGTCGCGAAGCGCGTGACGGGCCAGCCGCCGAACTGCCCGGAGAACGCGTACCAGAGCGCATTCGAAATCGCGAAGGCGGCGCTGCTCGCGACGAGGGCTGCGCTCACTAAGGCGACAAGCGAAGCGTCCAGCTTCCTGGCCTGCACCCACCAGCCGCAAAGCCACACTACGAGGTAAGCCGGCACCAGCCCGGCATACGCTGGGCTGAGGCAGAAGTCCGGGACGCCCAGCGCGCCGGTGGCGATCCAGTCGGCGGCGAAGGCGGCTGCTATCAGGCCGGCGAAGCCGGGCCAGCGGCGGATCCAGATCCCGCCCAGCAGCACCAACGCGATCGTGGCATCGGGCAGCGCGGCGGGGAACGCCTGCGTGCTGCGTGTGAGCAGGATCAGGGCGGCGAACAGGAACCACAAACGCACAGGCGTCATGCGCACTTTCATCGGGAAACTCCTTTCATGGTCGTGACCGTCATTGCAGTGCGTACCGAACCGACAGGAACACGTTGCTGCGCGGCGTGTTGTAGCCGCGCGCCAGTTCGTAGCGTTCGTCGAGAATATTGTTCCAGCGCAGATCGACGGTCCAGTTGCGGCTGACCGAGTACGTCGCGAGGAGGTTGAGGATGACGTAGCCGTCCATCTCGCTGCCGGGGGATTCGTCGACCGAATCGAAGCGTTCACCCGCGCCGGCCGCCTCGGCGCCGATTCTGAGCGGTCCGAACTCGCGCGTGATGCCCGCATTGCCGAAGATCTTCGCGCGGCGCGGCAGGCGCTTGTCGGTGGTGTCGTTGAACGGGTCCTGCAGGGTCAGGCGCGCTCTCAGCTCCAGGCCGAAGAGGCTGCCGTCGTACCCCAGCTCTACGCCCTTGATGCTGGCTTCCCCGACGTTGACCGGCTGGAACGTCACGGCGTCGAACACGATGAGGTTGGTGATGCGATTCTGAAAGTATGTCACGGCCATGCGTTGCTGCCCTCTGCGGTAGTCCGCACCCACCTCCCAGCTCTCTCCCTCCTCGGCTTCCAGGTCGGGGTTGCCGAATCCCGGGAAGTACAGATCGAAGAAAGTCGGAGCGTGGAAGGCGGTGCCTCCGCTGGCACGCACGCGCAGGTCCGGAGTGAGCCGGAAGGCGTAGCCGAGCCCCCCGTTGGTCTTGCCTCCGAACTGGCTGTTGTCGTCGTAACGGACGCTTGCCTGCAGCGTATGGGGTCCGAACTCTCCGGCGTAACCCGCGAATGCAGAATAGATGTCGCGCTCGTCGACGAGGAACACCGTGGTGCCGGCGACCTCCTGACGCAACAGCTCGATCCCGCCGATTACGGTGCCCAGGCGCGTGGTGAAGTCGTTCTGCCAGGTCGCCTGGGTCTGGCTGGAGTCAAGGGTGCTCGGGAAGCTGCCCTCGATGTCCAGATCGTCCTTGCTTACCCCCAGCCGGACCAGGCTCTGCCACCACGGCGTGAGGCGGTTGCGGCTGTAGGCCGAGTAGACGCCGATGTCCTGGTTGTTGACGTCGTCCGTGGCTGGTCCGCTGTCGAAGTGGGTCTCCCCCTGGGAATAGAACGCATTGAGTCCGATCTCCTGATCGGGTGCGAAGCGGTGCGTGATGCGTCCCGAGACGCCCGTGTTGCGGTATCCGTCCTTGTCCGGATTGAATATGAACGGGCTGGCGTCGGAGTTGGTGGCCGAAAAGCTCTCGCTCTCCAGGTAATTCGCGTTCAGAGTGAAACCGGTGCTTGCGGTCCCCGCCGACACGCCGCCGGAGATCCGAGTGGTGTCGAAACTGCCGTAGCCCACGGCGCCGTGTACCCGCGAAGCGTCCGGCCAGCGCGGCGTGAACAGCTGGATGACTCCGCCCAGCGCGTCCGACCCGTACAGGCTGCTCAGCGGTCCGGGCACGATCTCCATGCGCCCGAACTGCGAGGCCGGTAGATTCTCGAACGGAACCGTGCCGCCAGCGGCGTTGTTGACGCGCATGCCGTCGAGCAGCACCAGCGTGTGACTCGTGTTCGCGCCGCGCAGGAACACTCCGCTGGTCTGGCCGGCGCCGCCGTTCGCGGCGATCTCCACCGATGCCTGCGACTGCAACAGCTCGGTCAGCGTCTGCTGACCGCTGCTATCGATGACCTCGCCGGTGATCAGCTCGACCGGACGGATGACGCTCGACAGGCTCTCGGGCGTGCGGGTGGCGGTCACGACCACCGGATCGGCGGTCGTGCTGGCGGGGCCGTCGGGATCGGCGGCGAAAGCGCCCGCCATGGCCATTCCCGCCGCGACGATCGCAACAACGGGTCTCAATGCCGTTTCCTCCCTGCGCTGGCGCACGCCCGCCGCGTGTGCGATTGGGTGCACGGGGAAACAGCGGACCGGGAGCACGTCCCGGAGAGAGCGCAGCCTGGACTTCCGCCGCCCGCGGTGCTTCCTGCGTGATCCTGGCCGGTCTTCGGACTCGTGGGCTCCGGCGTGCCGCCTTCCCGTGAGCATGCTCACAGTGGCATGAAGGACACGCCCGCATCCACCTACCGCTGCGGGGGCAGTGCAGGCCTTGCGCTGCCGCTGGATACGATCCAGCGCCGGCGCGCACCTGCTTCCCGATTATCCTTTCCGCCAGAACGGCGGAACGGCACCTGGACGGGCGCAGCATAGCCGCTGGCGGATGCGGGTGCAAGCGGGCCGAAACCTGCCTGCGACGCCAGATGCCAAGACGCCGAGACAAACACCTCGTGAACCACGAAGGGCACGAAGGCACACGAAGAAACCCCTTTTCGTGGCGAGCGCGAGGCAACTTTGGTTTGGCTCCGCCTTCGACGTTGCGGCGTTTCTTTGCAGACGAT
>DAIQQA010000014.1:9267-15653 GCA_036787045.1 Burkholderiales bacterium
TCCTTCGTGTTCCTTCGTGTCCTTCGTGGTAAACGAGGGTGTCCTTTCGCTGCGGCCAGCTTATTTGCCCGCTTCGTGGCAAACTGACGCCGTTGCCAGCCTGCGGAGTAAAAGCCTTGAGCTCGGTCCTTTCCCAGACGCCACGCTCGCGTGTCAAGCGCATGCACGAGCGCGGCCGCTACGACTTCGACACCGTGGCCGCGATCCTCGACAGCGGTTTCCTGTGTCACGTCGGCTACGTGATCGACGGCAAGCCGTACGTGACGCCTACCAGCTACTGGCGCGAGGGCGACCACGTGTACTGGCACGGCTCCAGCGCCTCGCGCATGCTGCGCACCCTGCAAGGCAGTGTGGAGTGCTGCCTGACGGTCGCGCACGTCGACGGCCTGGTGCTGGCGCGCTCGGCCTTCCATCACTCGATCAACTACCGCTCGGTGATGCTGTTCGGCCAGGCACAGAAAGTGGAAGATCCCGCGGCCAAGCTGCAGGTGCTGGAGAGCTTCGTCGAGTACATGTATCCGGGGCGCTGGAAGAATCTGCGGCCGGTGACCGAGCAGGAGCTCAAGGCCACGATGGTCCTGCACATGCCGATCGAGGAAGGCGCCGCGAAGATGCGCGTCGGGCAGCCGGTCGACGATGACGAGGACTACGGCTGGCCGGTGTGGGCGGGCATCGTGCCCGTTCGGCAAACGATCGGCGAGCCGGTCGCCGATCCGCGCCAGACCGAACAGGTTGCGGCCCCGGGTTACCTGGCGCAGCCTGCCCGGATCGGGAGAGCGGCGGAATGATGCGCTGGGCCATGTTGATCGGCTTGCTGCTGAGCGCGCCCGCTCCGGCAGCAGAGGACATCGACCGGGAAGTGCGCCGCGTCGAATCCGCGCTGACCAGGATCTCGCAGGAACAGCAATCGGTCTACCAGCAGTTCCAGATGGTGCAGGAGCTGCGCCGCAGCGATCAGGCGCAGATGCAGCCGCTGCAGAGCTACACCTCGCCGGCGACCCCGCCCAACTACGACGACGTCAAGCGCGAGGAAGAAGCTCGCGCTGCGCGAGTCAAGCAGTACCAGTACGAGCTCGACCGGCTGTACGCGCGCTACCGCGAACTCGAAGAGCAGAAGAAGCCGCTGCTGGACGAACTGTCGGCGCTCGCGCAGCGGCGGAGTCAGGAGCAGTAGCCGGAAGGCCCGATGGCCGAACGCCCCGCGTTCCTCGCGCTGATTCCGAGTGCCGTTGTTCGCTGCTCGCGCCGGGCTGCTGACAAGCGCGCCGATGCCTGACAAGGACCGCGAGCAGATCGACTGGACTGTGACGACATGGGTGGGCGCCTGGCAAGAGATGTGGCGGCCGTGGGCGGGCGCATTCAAGGAATCGCAGCCGCCCCCCCGCGCGTGCCGAACCGGGATCTTCCTAGGCCCACAGGCAAGAGACCGGCGCGGCATACAGCCGCTCCCCGAAAGGCACGACAGCGTCTCCGTCGTACAACACCGCACCGAGCTTGAAGTCGCTGCCGCAGGCGCCGGCCACCTTTCTCAGTCCTTTGAAGTCCGCCCCGGTGACCGAAGCTGCCGCCTTCACTTCGACGCCAACGATCGCTCCGGCGCCGCTCTCTATGATGAGATCGACCTCGTCCTGGTCCTTGTCGCGATAGTGGTGCAACGTACACGGTTGGTCGAACCATTCCGTTTGCTTCGCAATCTCCGCGAAGACGAACGTCTCGAGCAGCGGGCCGAATATCGAGCGGTCTGCTGCGATGCCCTCCGCCGTTGCGCCAAGGATCGCGGCCAGCAAGCCGGAGTCGAGAAAGTGCAGTCTTGGCGTCTTCAGCAGTCGCTTGAGTCTGTTTCGAAACCAGGGATCCACGCGACGCGTGATGAACAACTGCTCGAGGATCGTCACATACTTGCTTACGGTCTTGTCATCGAGCCCGATCTGTCCCCCTATCTGGGACAAGTTGACGAGCCGTCCGGAATGCTGAGCGAGGATCTGCAGCAAGCGAGTCATCCGATCGAGTCTCTCGATCTCGGCGATGTCGCGCACGTCTCGCTGGACCAAGGCCTTCATGTATTCCCGTGCCCAGGACTGGCGACGTTTGGGATCGCTGCGCCCGAGCATCTCCGGGTAGCCACCCGTCAGGACCGCGGTCGCAAGATCCTCGCCGACAAGCAGGTCGGTCAACTTGGGGACTTTGCCTGCGAACGCGTTCTGCAGAAACGATGGCTTCACTCGACGCATTTCACCCAGCGACAACGGCAGCAGAGTCACCACCTCCATGCGCCCGGCGAGGCTTTCGGCCACCTGCGGCAGCGTCAGCACGTTGGCCGAGCCGGTGAGCAGGAAACGGCCGGGTCGCCGATCGCTGTCCACCGAGCGTTTGATCACGCGCAGGAGCTCGGGTGCGCGTTGCACCTCGTCGATGACCGCCTGGTCCAGGCTCCGCAGGAACCCGGCCGGGTCGGCACGCACACCGGCGAGAACGGTATCGTCGTCGAGCGTCACGTAGGCCCGATCCGGCGTCACGAACTCCCGGACCAACGTGGTTTTGCCGGCCTGGCGTGGACCGGTCACCATGACCACAGGCGTGTCCTGCAGTGCTTCGGCCACTCGTCTGGCCGAGAAGCGGGGGATGATGGTTTTCGGGAGGGCGGCCATGTCGGTTTCCGGTCTTGTCCAATTCGGATTATAGGCTCGTCCATTTCGGAATGTAATGGCGTCCAATTCGGAGCAAGGAGCCGTCCAATTCGGAACGTGGAATGGCTGGATCGAGCCTCGATTGCGCAGGTTGAGCCTGCGCAGGGATCGCTTGATTGCCATCGAGTGTGACCGCCCAGGACTGAGAACCAATGGCCCGGCCGAATCTGACCCGCGCCCGCGAAAACCGGATCGTCGACGAGATCCTGGTCGATGCGTACGGCCCCGAAGAGCAGGCCATGGCCTGGTACTACTACCTCGACGAGAAGTTGAGCTTTCCGTTCGTCAGCAGGTGCACCCGGGCCCGCAGCGTCTCGCCGCTGAAAACAGGAGAGGAGGTGGAGGTGTTGGGCCTGGCCAAGGAGGAGGACTGCGAGCGCGAGATCTTCGTGCTGGTCCGTTTCGGGGACCGGAAAGTTGGCGTGCCGCTGATGCAACTGGAGGTTGCACTCGGGACGCCGGCTACGAGCGAGGCGGTGGACGACTGGCGATGGTGGGCTGCCACCGAGCCTCGGCGCTGAGGCGCCTCCATGCATCAGGCGGCGCTGCTGACGTCCTGCTTTCTACAGCATGCCCAGCACACCCCTCACGCTCTCCTCCAGTTCCATCAGCTCTTCGGTGCTCAGCCTGGTCAGCGGGCCATCGCCAATGCGCGTCCGGTCTATGGCGCGGATCTGTTCCACCAGCACGTGGCAGTCCTGCACCAGCCGATCGCGGGCTCGGACAGGGACGCGCAGAGGTTCCAACCCTTTGCGCAGCTGGCTGGTGAGTGGGGCGACGATGATTGTTGGAAGCCCGGCGTCGATGAGGCGGTCTTCCTGAAAAATGACCACCGGTCGGATCTTGCCGACCTCACCGCCCTTGTTGGGGTTGAGGTTGGCGACCCACACCTCGCCTCGTTGCATATCAGCGCTTGCTCCTCTTCCGCCTCTTGGCGACCGGCGCGACGCGGTATCGGGATGAAGGTTCGCCCAGAGCAAGCGCCTCGTTCTCGAGCGGCAAGAACTCCTCTGCGACGGCGAGCGCTTCGCTGCGACTCTCGGGTTCCGACGCCAGGTTTCTCGCCGCCGTCTCCAGGCGAACAAGGAAGCGCTCGCGCTCGACCCGCGCCAGGTAGTCCGCGATGGCGTCGCGCGCAACCTCGGATCTGGGGCGCCCCGTCCGCCGGGACTCCTCTTCGAGCTTGGCTTCCAGCACGTCCGGAAGCCTCAGGCTGATGATGGGCATGTATATCCTGTAGCAGACTTTGTATTACAGAAGAGATTACGCAGGAGCGTACACCCTGTCAAGCGACCCATGCCCGACCAACGTGAGCTGCCTCTTTCCTTTCCTGATCTGTCGCCGGAGATCCCCTTCATTCCGGTCCGGATGGCCAACGAGTACGTGTACTGTCCCCGGCTGGCCTACCTGGAGTGGGTGCAAGGCGCCTCGGCCTCATTGAAGCAGCCGCGGGCGCAAGGTCACGCTCGGCACAGTCACTGGTTTTCCGAGGCACGCGTGCCTCGGCCCTCATTGAAGCTCGACAGCCTGGGCGCGCCGAGGTGATGTCTGGTCTTCGTGTCGGTTGGATGCGAGATGGTGGGGTGGTTGGATCTGTGGAAGCCGACTCAGCGCGTCCCGAGGCGCAGAGACGAGTCGATTGCCGGGACCGGATCTCGGCGCCGGCCGACCGGAAAGAACGGCGACGCAACTTTTTCCAGGCCGGGTGACCCTTTCTAGCACGGACCGGCGTAGCATGAGTCAACAAGGCAGCCGGAACGCCATTATTCTTCATTGTTGGAGCCACGACGGCGACGTCTGGTTCCGGGGGATGGTGGGAGGCCCATTGTCCTCAGGGGTACCGACGGTGTGTCTCACGCGTTATCGGGTATTGACTACAACTGGAAGGAACGAAGATGGCCATTTTCAAGCATGCAAGTGCAGTGGGCCTGTTGGCGGTCTTGTCGGCGGGCTGGGCAGTAGCTGCCGACGAGCCGGGCAGCCCTGGTGCAGAACATCGTGCGCAGATGCGGCAGTGGTGCAAGGACAACCCGGAGAAGTGTCGTGAGGCCATGCACCAAAAGGCGGAAGCCTGGTGGAAGCGGGTCGACACCGACAGCGACGGCGCGGTGAGCCGGGCTGAGGCCGACGCCAATGCACCGCGCCTGGCGAGCGAGTTCGACAGGGTCGATGCCGACGGCGACGGCAAGGTGACTCGTGAAGAGCTCGAAGCCACCGGGAAAAAGGCGCACCACGCTCGCGGGAAAGACTGGTGGAAGAAGGTCGACAGCGACTCCGACGGCAGCATCAGCCGGGAGGAAGCCGAAGCCAACGCCCCGCGGGTCGCCAAGGACTTCACACAGCTCGACACCAACGCGGACGGGAAGGTCACGCCAGAGGAGCTGAGGGCGGCGCGCAAGCGCTGACGCGTTGATCGCGGAGTCGCAGGACGGCGCCCGCAGTTGTTGCCCGGATACCTAACGATGCCCGGGCTGGCTCAAAGCTGCAGACACGGCATCGGTTACGTCTCGGGTTGTCGCATTACCGCCGAGATCGGGGGTGAATACGCGCTGCGCGGTGACGTGCTCGATTGCCGTCATCAGGTGTGCCGCCGCTGTGCGCTCGCCCAGGTGGTCCAGCATCATCACCGCCGACCAGAAGGTCCCGATCGGGTTGGCGATGCCTTTACCGGTGATGTCGAAGGCCGACCCGTGGATCGGTTCGAACATGGAGGGGTACCGCCGCTCGGGGTTGAGGTTCGCGGTGGGTGCGATGCCCAGGCTGCCTGACAGTGCGGCGGCCAGGTCGCTCAGGATGTCGGCATGCAGGTTGGTGGCGACCATCACGTCCAGCGACCGGGGCTTGAGCACCATGCGCATGGTCGCCGCGTCCACCAGCATCTTGTCGGTGGCAACGTCGGAGTAGCCCCGCGCGACTTCGTAGAAGATCTCGTCCCACATCACCATGCCGTGCTTCTGGGCGTTGGACTTGGTGATGAGTGTGAGCAGCTTGCGTGGCCGCGTGCGTGCGACCTCGAAGGCGAAGCGCATGATCCGCGTGACGCCCACGCGTGTGAAGATCGAGACTTCGGTGGCCACTTCTTCGGGCAGGCCGCGATGGGAACGTCCGCCCTGGCCAGCGTACTCGCCCTCGCTGTTCTCGCGGATGATGACCCAGTCGAGGTCCGTCGGACTGTTGAGCTTCAGAGGCGGCTCGATGCCGGGGAGCACCCGGGTGGGCCGCACGTTGGCGTACTGGTCGAAGTTCTGGCAGATGTTGAGCCGCAGTCCCCACAGCGTCACGTCGTCCGGGATGTCCGGCGCGCCGACCGCACCGAAGTAGATGGCGTCGAACGGTTTGAGTGTATCCAGCCCGTCGGCCGGCATCATGCGGCCGTGCTTCTTGTAGTAGTCGCTGCCCCAGGGAAAGCGCTCGACCTCTAGCCCGAAGTTGCCTTCGCGCCGGGTCAGAACCTCCAGCACCTGCAGGCCCGCGTCGATCACTTCCGGGCCGATTCCGTCGCCGCCGATGGCGGCTATTCTGTATGTCTTCATTCGTCTCTTTCCAATCTAGAGCATATCGGCTGCCAAGACGCCAAGGCGCCAAGAAAACCGACCCAACTCATGCGGGGCAGGCAGTAGCAGTGACTCTGAATCTACCTCGGCCAACAGGCCTGTGCACCTGCGTCGTCCGACCTGTTGTTTCGCTTCTCTCGGCGCC
>DAIQQA010000014.1:15753-56241 GCA_036787045.1 Burkholderiales bacterium
TCTCGGCGCCCAACCATCGCTGTAAGCGCTAGGCCAAGCCGAGCTTCTGCGCCAGGCCGATGCGCTGCAGCTTGCCGGTAGCGCCCTTGGGGATCTCCTCGAGGAAGAGGATGGTGCGCGGCACCTTGAAGGGCGCCAGCCGCTTGCCGGCGAACTCGCGCAGCTCCCGGTCGGTGGCGCTGGCGCCTTCACGCAGGACCACGGCGGCAGCGACGTCCTCGCCGAGCTTGTCGTGCGGCACCGCGAAGGTCACCACTTGCCGCACCGCCGGGTGGTCCATCAGGACCTCGTCAACCTCCCGCGGCGAGATCTTCTCACCGCCGCGGTTGATGATCTCCTTGAGGCGTCCGGTTATCGAGATATATCCATCGTCGTCCATCACGCCCTGGTCGCCGGTGCGAAACCACCCGTTGGTGAAGGCCTCGGCGTTGGCTTTCGGGTTGTTCTGATAGCCGGACGTAACATTGCGCCCGCGGATGACGATCTCGCCGGGTTTCCCGGGCCGCAGCAGGTCCCCGTCGACGTCCATGATCGCGACTTCGGGGCCGGCGGCGACCCCGACGGTTCCCGGCTTTCTTACACCGGGCGGAAGCGGGTTGCTCGCCATCTGGTGCGCCGCTTCTGTCATGCCGTACGACTCGATGACCGGTGCATTGAAGGTGGCTTCGAGCTCGCCGATGACCTGCGGAGGCAACGCCGACGAGGAGGAACGGATGAAGCGCAGCGGGTTGGCCCGGATCACTTCCGCATGCTTGCCGGCGCGGGCGACGATCGTCTGGTGCATCGTGGGAACGGCGGTGTACCAGGTCGGGTGCGCCTCGTCCATCCAGCGGAAGAAGTGCAGGGCGTCGAACCCCGGCGTGCAGAACACCTCTCCACCAGCCGACAGCGGTGCAAGCAGCCCGGCTATGAGGCCGTGGATGTGGAACAGCGGCATCACGTTCAGGCCTCGATCTTCCGGGGTCAGCGCCAGTGTCGTGCGCACGTTGCGCGCCGACGCCCAAATGTTGCGCTGGGACAGCGGCACGATCTTCGGCCGTGACGTCGTGCCTGAGGTATGCAGGACAAGCGCGATGTCCTCAGGCGTGGCCGCTCCGGCAGGGGCGGGTGATAGGGCACCACCGGCTGGCGTGAGCGTGACCGTTCCTGCCGGGCCCGCCCGGTCCGGCACCAGCTGCACGACTGGCACGCGCAGACGTCGCGCGACCTCGATTGCCGGAGAAGCCTTTTCCGTCTCCACGAGCAGCAGACGCGCGTCGAGGTCGGTCAGATAGAACTCAAACTCCTCGGCGCGATAAGCCGGGTTCAAAGGTGCCGCAGTGCAACCCGCGGCGGCCGCGAGGAAGCCGACTGCCATCTCCGGGCCATTGGGCAGCACGATCGCGACGCGGTCGTTGCGGCCCGCACCCATGCCGCGCAAGCCTTGCAGGGTCTCACCGACTAAGGTGCGCAGTGCCCGATAGGTCAAGGGTGCGCGGCCGGGTGCACTGATGGCCGTGGCGTTGTCCGCGCCGGCGGCGAGCAGATCGAGGATGGTGTCGGCGGTTCTGGTCATTGGCCTGTTCCGGGTCGTCGATGCAAAGGCTAGGCAAGCGGCTCCACGCGCACGCGGCCGTGCTGTATGGCCAGCGTCTTCGCGAGCAGGCTGGCGCAGGCGTAGATGGCGTCGATGTGCGGCGTGGGCGTGCCGGTCATGCGGCCCAACTCGGCAACGGAGCCCACCAGCGCCTCGATCTCGATGGTGCGCCCATGCTCCACATCCTGCAGCATCGAGGTCTTGTGCGCGCCCACGCGCTCGGCGCCGGCGATGCGCTTCTCGAGCGAGACGCGGAACGTGACGCCGAGCTTCTCGGCAACCTCCTGCGCCTCGCTCATCATCGCGGCTGCGAGGCTGCGGGTGAGCGGGAACTGACAGATGTCCACGAGCGTGGCGTGGGTCAGCGCACTGATCGGGTTGAAGCTGAGATTGCCCCACAGCTTGAGCCAGATCTCGCTGCGGATGTCCGTAATCACCGGAGCCTTGAGGCCACCGCGGACGAAGGCGTCGGCGATCGCCTGGATCCGCGGCGTCGTGCTGCCATCCAGCTCGCCCAGCGTGAAGCGGTTGCCCTCGACCACCCGCACGATACCGGGCTGCACCAGCTCCGCCGCTGGATAGACCACCGAGCCGATGATTCGCCGCGAGTCGACGTGCTGTGCGATGGTTCCGTCGGGGTCGGCCGAAGTGACGGGCCGCCCCTCTAGCTCGCCGCCATGCTTGTGGAAGTACCACCAGGGAATGCCGTTCTGCATTGTGACGATGGTCGTGTCCTGATGGCACAGGGCCTGCAGCTGCGGCGCCACAGCGGCCACCTGGTGCGCCTTTACCGTCAACAGAATCACGTCCTGCGGTCCAGCGTCGGCGGTGCGCTCGACGGCCTGCACGTCAGCAGCGGTCTGCTCGCTGCCGTCCTCGAGCACGAGCGTCATGCCGCCGGCGCGGATGGCCTCGAGGTTCCTGCCGCGGGCGACGAAGACGACGCTCTCGCCGGCGAGGGCGAGCCTGACGCCGAGGTAGCCGCCGATCGCACCGGCGCCGACCACTGCGAATTTCATGACCCCTCCTGGTTACGGGAACCGCGGCGATGCAGATGCCGCGGGCGGGCAGGACACCCTCGCCTGATCCAGGGTCGTCAAGCCCGCCCCTTCTCGTCAGGCGAAAGAGACGTGCCGAGGCAGTCGTGGTGGTCGACTAGAAGTTGACGTTGTTCCTGCCTTTGAGCTTGAGGATGCGGCGCGCGTCGTCCGGTGTGGCGACCTCCAGGCCCAGCTCTTCGAGGATGCGGCGGATCTTGGCAACCTGATCGGCGTTGGTCTTGGCCAGCTGGCCCTTCCCGAGCCACAGCGAGTCTTCCAGGCCCACGCGTACGTTGCCACCCATCACCGCGGACTGCGTGGCGATATACATCTGGTTGCGTCCAGCGCCCAGCACCGACCACTGGTACTGATCCCCAAACAACCGGTCGGCCGTGCGCTTCATGTGCAGCACGTCCTCCGGATGCGGTCCGATGCCGCCGCGAATGCCGAACACCGACTGGATGAACAACGGGGGCTTGACCAGCCCGCGCTCGAGGAAGTGCGCGGCAGAGTAGAGGTGGCCGATGTCGTAGCACTCGATCTCGAAGCGGGTGTCGTTGTCGCTGCAGCTCTGCAGGATGAACGCGATGTCCTTGAACGTGTTCTTGAAGATGCGGTCGTGGCTTCCTTCCAGGTAGGGCAACTCCCAGTCGTGCTTCCACTCCTTGTAACGCGGGATCATCTCGTACAGGCCGAAGTTCATCGAGCCCATATTCAGCGAGGCGACTTCGGGCTTGAGCTTGAGCGCGGGCTGCAAGCGCTCCTCGACGCTCATGGTCGGCGCACCTCCGGTGGTGAGGTTTACCACGATGTCGGTCGCCGCCTTGATCTTGGGCAGGAAGCGCTTGAACATCTCCGGGTCCTGCGTCGGCCGACCGTCCTTGGGCTCGCGCGCGTGAAGGTGGACGATGGCCGCGCCTGCCTTGGCCGCGCCGATGGCCGCCTCGGCGATCTCCTCCGGCGTTATCGGCAGGTACGGCGACATGGTCGGGGTGTGGATTGCGCCGGTCACGGCGCAGGTGATGATGACTTTTCTTTGCTCTGCCATTGCTTCGCTCCGCTTTCGTTATCTAAACCGATCGAACCGCAGAGACGCAGAGAGCGCAGAGAACACCTTGGGAAGGAAAACCGAAGGTACCGGAGGCACCGGCTGGCTCATGCTTGAACCATCGGCGGGTCAATAGATACCCAGCTCCCGTGGCCCGCCTTTCACACCTTCGATTGCTTCGCTCTGCGGGTTTTCTCTGCGTCTCTGCGGTTCGCTCTAGTCCTTAGCAGCCATCTTGCGCTTGTGCGCGATCAGCGCCATCAGCCGCCGATCGCGCCAGGCCTCGCGCTGGGCGTGCCGCTCCTGGGGCATCACTTTACGCTGCTCGGCCTCGACACGCTTGATGAGCGCCTCGCTCATGGGCTTGTAGCGCACATCCTTGATCATCTCGTACATTACGCCGCCGTAGCGTGCCGCGTAGTCCGAGATACCGCCGGGCGCGTTGAGGTCGCCGGTCTCGAACGGACCCATGAACGACCAGCGCAACCCCAGGCCGTCCTTCAGGCACTTGTCCACGTCCTCGACGGAAACGTAGTCCTCGTCCACCAGCCGCCAGGCCTCGAACGTGAGCGCGGCCTGCAGCCGGTTGAGGATGAAGCCCTGGATCTCCTTCTTGACCAGGATCGGCACCTGGCCGACCTTCTCCTGGAGCCGGGTCGCGCGTTCTACCACCTCGGGCGCAGTCCATGGTGCAGGCGCGATCTCCACGACGGGGACCACGTGGGGCGGATTCACCGGATGGGCGACGATGCAGCGCTTGCGTCCCGGCAGACCTTCGCTGAACACGGATGTCGGGATGCTAGAGGTCGAGCTGGCCAGGATGCACTGAGGGGGCGCTGCGGCGTCCATGTCGGCGTAGAGCTTGCGCTTGACGTCCACCTTCTCGGCGATGTTCTCCTGTACATAGTCCGCGTCTTTCACGCAGTCCTGCACGGTGGCAGCCGCGCTGATGCGCGCCCGGACCGCCGCCGGGGGTTCGGTGATAAGGCCGAACTCATGCAACTCACCCAGCGCCTGTTCGATCAGGCCCAGCGCCTTTGGCACGGCAGCCGGATCCGCATCCCACATCTTCACCGGGTGGCCGGCCCGTGCGAACACCATGGCCCAGGCGCGGCCGATCAGACCTGCGCCGACTATCCCAATCTTCTCCATTTTCTCCACCAGTAATGCAAGACGCGCTCACCACAGAGGAACACAGGGGAAACCCCATGAGCCACGAAGGACACGAAGGATCACGAAGAAAAGCGAAACCTGGCATGAATGGACGCTCCGCACTGCAAGCCTGCATCCCACGGCTCGCGGGAAGAGAACTCGACCCTCACCGACAACAGTCCTCCGTGTTCCTTCGTGTCCTTCGTGGTTCAATGCGTTCTTGCTTTCTCCTGTGTCCTCTGTGTCAGATGAGATCGCAGTAGTCAACCCAGCATTTCGACCCCGGCGCAGACTGAGATGGCCTGCCCGGTGACGTGCCTGCCGGCATCGCTCGCCAGGAACAACGCCATGTTGGCGATGTCCTGGGGGCTGACCATGCTGCGCATGGACACCCGCTCGAGCGAGATCCGCTTCTGCTCTTCGAAGCTGATGCCCACGGCCTTGGCTTTGGCCTCGATGACGCGGTCGATGCGCTCACCCTCGACAACCCCAGGCTGGATCGCGTTGACGCGGATGTTGTCCGTGCCGACCTCCATGGACAGGCTCTTGCTGAAGCCTACCACGCCCCACTTCGCCGCTGCGTAGGGCGTGCGGTAGGGGAAGCCCAGCCGTCCGGCCGCGGAGGAGAGGTTGATGATCGAGCCGCCGCCCGCGGCCTTGAGCATCGGCACGGCAAGCCGCGTGCAGTAGAACATGCCGTTCAGGTCGATATCGATGCAGCGGCGCCAGTCTTCGATGCTGATCTGCTCGACCTTGCCGGTCGGCCCGGCGATGCCGGCGTTGTTCACCAGCACGTCGAGCCCACCCAGGTGCTTCTTCACGTCTGCGAAGAGCTGGTCGACTTGTCTAAGGTCCGACACGTCGCACAGCGTGGCGGTCACGCCCAGCCCTTTGACCGTCTCGTCGAGGGCTGCCTGGACCACGTCGCAGATGTGGACCTTCGCACCCGCCTGGACGAAGGTTTGCGCCATTACCCGCCCGATCCCGCCGCCGCCGGCGGTGATCAGGACGCGTTGGTTCCTTGCTGATAGTTCCATCGCTCATCCTCTAGAGAAAACGAAACCTCTCACCACGAAGACACGAAGAAGCACCAGACGCACGGAAGGGCGGTCCACAGGCAAAAGCTCGCTCCTGACCGGGATAACGTTTGCTTCTCGGTGGATTGACGCACCGCGTGATAGGAGTATTCCCACGATCCGATCCGTTGCAGGGTTCATTTTCCGGAGTCTGCTGTTCTTCGTGGCTTCGTGTCTTCGTGGTGAGCGGTTGCCCTACGCTGTGGTCAAAGCCAGAGCACCTGCTTGCGAAACTCCAGATCAGTCAGCAACGGCCCCGCCGGACCGGTGTGCGACACCCGTCCGCGGTCGAGCACCACAGCGCGGTCGGCCAACGACAGTACCAGGTCGAGATGATGCTCGATGATCAGGATGGAGATCTCCTTGCGCAAGCCGTCCAGCGACTTGAACACCTCGTCGACCATTGCCGGTGACAGCCCCTCGAAGGGCTCGTCGAGCAGCAGGATCCGCACGTTGCCGGAGAGCGCGCGCGCGATCGCGACCATCTGTTGCTCTCCGCCGGAGAGCTGGTCGGCCTTGGTGGTGAGCTTTTCCCGGATGCGCGGGAAGTAGGTGTAGATCCGCTCGCGCTCCCACCTTACCCCGCTGCCGCCGCTGCGCGAGAGTGCGCCGAGGCGCAGGTTCTCGTCCACCGTCAGCCCGGAGAACAGGCGCCGGCCCTGGGGCACCAGCCCGACGCCGAGGCGGGCGATCTGCTCGGGGCTCATCCCACCCACGGTGCGGCCCTCCAGCTCCACGCTGCCGCTGCGGGGCGCAACGATGCCCAGAATGCTCTTGAGGGTGGAGGATTTGCCCGCGCCGTTGCGTCCCAGCAGCGCGACGACCTCTTTGGCGCGTACCTCGAGCGACACGTCGTGCAGGATGTGGCTCTTGCCGTAGAAGGTGTTGATGCCTTCGACGCGCAGGATCGGCGCACCGGCCGCTTCGCGTCCCGGCTCGCGCGCCGCCGCATGGGGTTTACCGCCACCGATATAGACGCGCTGCACCTCGGGGTGAGTGCGCACCGTGTCGGCGTCGCCTTCGACCAGCACTTTGCCTTCGTTCATGACCGTGATCTTGTCCGCGATGGCGAACACGCGATCGATGTCGTGCTCGACCAGCAGCACCGCCATGTGCCGGGTGAGACCGCGGATCAACTCGGTGATGCGCTCACGCTCGGCGGCGGCGAGGCCCACCAGCGGCTCGTCTAGCAGCAGAGCCCGGGGCCTGGCCGCCAGGGCCACGCCGATCTCGACCAGGCGCTGCCCACCGTAGGACAGGCTGGACACGGCGACGTCCTCGACCCCTTCCAGCCCGAGAAACCTGACCAGCTCCCGCGTCTCATCGTTCACTGCCGCGAGCGCAGAGGCGCGACGCAGCAGGTGGAAGCGGCTGGGCGAGCGGGCCTGCACGCCGAGGCGCAGGTGCTCCCACACCGTCAGCGAAGGGAACAGGCTGGTGATCTGGAACGAGCGCGCCAGGCCGTGCGCCATCACGCCCTCCGGGGAAAGGCCGCCGATCGGCTGGCCGGCGAGCGCGACCGTGCCGTGGTCGGGCGCGAACATCCCGGAAATCAGGTTGAACAGCGTGGTCTTGCCGGCGCCGTTCGGGCCGATCAGCGCGTGCAGCTTGCGATCCTCGATGGCGAGGTCCACGCCGTCCACGGCGGTGAACCCGCCGAAGCGTTTGGTCACGCCCTTGCAAGCGAGCAGAGTGCCATTCACCTGCGGATGGCTGCGCAGGAAGGCGGGCGCCTCCGGGTTTGGCAGCGGGGTGACGCGCGCGGCCATGGCCGCTGCGCCGAAGTGCTTCTTGCGCAGTGGGGCGAGCAGGCGCTCGCCGAACCCCACCAGGCCGAGCGGCGAGAACAGTATCGTGGCCATGAAGAGCAGTCCGAACCAGAACTGCCAAGCCGCGGTGTAACTGGTGACGATCTCTCGGAACATCAGATAGAACGCCGCGCCCAGCGCCGGTCCGAGGAAGCTGCCCATTCCGCCCACTACGGTCATGGCCAGAAGTTCGCCCGAGAAGGTCACGTGAGTCAGGTCGGCGGATACGAACAGCTTCAGGTAGGCGAACAGGCTGCCACCCAGCCCGACCACGGCGGTGGAGACGACGAAAGCCGCCAGCTTATAGCGCAGGACCGGGTAGCCGGCGAACCGTGCGCGCTGCTCGTTCTCGCGGATGGCCATCAGCACCGTGCCCAGGGGCGCGTGCACGACGCGCCAGACCAGCCAAGCGGCCAGAAACGCGATGACGGCGCACAAGTAGTAGAAGATCCGCTGGTCGTCGACGTTCAAACCGAGCAGGGCGAGGCGGCGCACCCCCGACAGGCCGTTTTCCCCGCCGGTAAACGACGTCCAGCGGAACACGATGTAGTAGGTCAGCGCGGTGAAGGCCAAGGTCAGCAGCGAGAAGTACACGCCGCGCCGGCGCAGGGCGAGAAATCCGATCACCAGCCCCAGCAGCGTGGCGAAGAGCACGCCGGCGGCCAGCGGCAGCAGCATGCTGTCGGCGAACCAGTGCAACTGCGTGAGAGCGACGCAGTAGGCCGCCAAGCCGAAGAACAGGCCGTGACCGAAGGACAGCAGGCCGGTATAGCCCAGCAGCAGGTTGTAGCCGATCCCGACCATCGCCAGGATCACGATCTCGGTCGCCAGCCCCCAGGTGTAGCCGCCGGCCAGCACCGCCCAGGGCAGCAGGATCAGGCCCAGGGCGAGCATGACGAGTGGGTGGCGTGGCGCTGCGGGGATCATTTGTGCCACGAGTACCGCTCACCACGAAGACACGAAGACACGAAGAGAAGCAAAACGCATTCTTTGCAGAGAATAGGACGTGCGACAGGCCGACTCGGACAACGTTGAGGACCGTGCGATCGGCCCTGCGATCCGACGAGCGGTTTCCTTTCTGCCTTTCTTCGTGTCTTCGTGTCTTCGTGGTAAGAGGTTCGGGGTTGCATTTCGTCAGCAGGCCTCACGCGATTGCCTTCAGTTTGCGAGCCTGCTCGGGGTTGAGCATCGACACATAGGCGAGCATGCCGCGCAGAGGCGACGGGAGCCCGCCGCCCTCCCACTGGCTCGCCTGGTGCAGAGCCGCGCGCAGGCGCCGCCGCTCCCGGCGGGACAGGCCGAGCACGTCGTTTACGGTCACCCCGGTCACGGTCTGGCGCGAGCCGCGCCGCATCACGCGGGTCTTGTCGCGATTTACTACGAAGCCTTCTTCGCGGACCACGCGCGCGGCGAGATGGCGCAATGCGTGCACTTTTTCCAGGTCCTCGCCCGAGAAGGTCAGGTCGTCGGCATAGCGCGTGTAGCTGAAGCCATACCGGCGCGCGAGCCCGGCCAGCCGCCGGTCCATCTTCACCAGCAGCGCGTTGCTCAGCCCCGGGCTGGTGGGGGCGCCCTGCGGGCAGGCGCGCGGTCCGACCGGCGCAAAGCAGCGAACCTCGCCTGCGCTCACCGGCTGCCGCGGCGATTCGGTCATCAGCACGGCGAGCACTGTCGCGACCTCATACCCGTAGCCGAGCGCTATCAGCAGGCCCCGCACCCGCCCGACGTGCAGAGCAGGGAAGAAGTCCTGGATGTCCAAACGCAGCACCACGCCCTTGCCCACGTGCGGTTGCGCGTTGCTGCGCACGGAGTGCCCGGCGCAGAATCCGTGCGCGTACTCGCTCACGGGCAGCTTGCTCACCAGGACGCGCAGCAGTCGCCGCTGAATCGCCTTGAGCCGCGACTTCGGCGCCATGATCAACCGCTCGCCGCCAGTGCGCTTGGGGATCGCGAAGGTAACGTAGTGGCTGGACCGATCGCGCGCGCTGTGCACCGAGAAGTGCCGCAGGGTCCTGACATCGACCTCGAGCGTCTGCGCGAGCTCGACCTCACTGCGCCACACCGGCAACCCGTAGCGCGCCAGCTGGCCCTCGTCGGTGCTCAGCCCGCGCAGCTGCCGGGAGCGCGTGCGCAGGGTTGCGGAGAACCAGCGGCGGGCGTCCGCAGCCATCAGCCGCCTGCGTTGCGGCCGTGCAGGCTCTCCGGCTGCCGTGCCTGCAGCCGGAGCGACCAGCCGCCGGTGGTACGGTTTGAGCGTGGCGGGCGCCGCGGGGACTGGTGCGTCCGCGCGCTGGGGTGCCGCAGCAGACGCGAGTTGTACAGGCGCAGCCGGTTGCTGCATCACAGCCGCAGCGCGTTTGAGCTGTGCGATGGGTGCTGGCGTCGGCGGTGGCGCCGGCTCGGGCTGGGATGCGGCTGGGGATGGTGCGCTGGTCCCTGTCGTGGGCACAGGCTTGGGCTGCTGGGACGTTGCCGGTTTGCTCTGCGATGCCGGCTTGGCGGGTTGCTGCGGCGCTGTTCCCGGCTTGCGGGCGCCGGCCGCCGCTGACGGCGCGCCGGCCGTGCCCGGGTGTGAAGGGCGTGCCGACTGTTGGCTTGCAGAGGCGGGCCGCGTACCGGTGGCTGCGGGCCGTGGCTGTGCAGACGGTGTGTCCGGCCGGGTAGTCTGGGCCCGTCGAGGGGGCGCTTCGGACTCTGCGGCCCGCCCCCTGAACAGCCGCCGCAGGAAGTCAAGCAGCGGCACGTCGATCCCTCATGCCGCGCGCGTACTCGGGCGGAGCTGTCGATTCCGTCTGGACCGCTTGCTGGGGTCGTGCCGGGGAAGTCGGGAGAGGTTGCCCGGCCGTGGGCGACGGAACAGAAGGGAGGGCGGACCGGCCGACCACTTGCGAGGCTCTGGTCTCGTGGTCTCCCCGCGCTTGCCGCGCGGGGAGTCGTGGCGAAGTGATGCGCTCAACGCGCCGCCCCGGCGAAACACCGGGGACCTGCTGGCTGGTTGCGGACGCAGCCGCCCTCCCGGTTGTCTTTATGGCCGCAGGTGCGAAGGTTGTCAACCGGGTGTTGGCCTTCCCAGTGCGGGCCTTCATCCGGTTCCGGCAGGCCTGCGTCGCGATGCGGCGACTCACGAGACCCTCTTGCGGTACACGACGCCCTGCTCGCTGTCTTCGCGCAGGTCGGGGAACCGTTGCAGCAACTCGCCGGCCAGCGCCGCGAGCGCCTCCCTCGGCGCGAGATCACTGGGATCGGACAGCTTCCCGCGCACGCACGCCAGCACGCGTTGCGCCGATTCCTGCGTGTCCACCGCGCGCAGCACTTTGAGCACAAGCCTTGCTGCCGGCCGGTTCGTGGGACGGGCCAGCACCTCGAGCAGCAGATCGAGGTTGGCGTCTACCACGAGGGCCGAGCGAGCGCCGGCCTGGGCGAGGGCGTCGAGCCCGAGGGAGAGCACCTGACGGTCCGGTGCGGCGAGCAACTCGGCCACCGTCTCGGTGCTGCCCTGTGCAGCCGAACGCACGCGGGCAAACAACGTCCGCGCGAGGGGGTTGGCATGCTCGAGCTCCCGCAGCGATTGGATGGTTCCCGCCGGCACGCGCTTGAGGATGCGCACGGCGCGCGTGGCAGAGCTGCCTTCGTCGGGCGCGACGCCCGCATAGTAGTCCGCCGCGAGCTGCACTGCATCCATCAGGGCCGTGTCGCCCGAGCGCGGCTGATAGGCCGCGAGATGGCTGGCGAGCAGATCGACCAGCTCGTCGTCCCGCTGCTCCAGTGCACGCCTGAGCAGCGCGGCACGCGGTTGCTTGACGGAGGGTGCAAGCCGCGCTCGAAACGGTCCGCGGACGTAGTGCGGAAAGCGCTGGTAGAGCGCGAGCAGGGTGGCATCCTTCAGCGGTCTGGCCAACCCGCCTGTCCCCTCGGCCGTTCCCGGCGCACCAGCAAGCTGCAGGAGCTGCTGGCGCACCTGCGCCTCGGGCAAGGTCTGGTCCAGGACGAGCACCACCACTGCGGCGTCGTATTCGGCCGGCGAGGCACAAGAGATAGTCAGCTCGGCCCATAGCTCCCACCAGCCCCGCCGACGCGCGAGTTCCGCCATCTCGGCGCGCCCGGCACGCCGCCGCGCAGTCCACACCTCGGATGCGTGGCGTTCCAGGTAGGACAGAATGTGCTCGCCGCGCAGCTGCGCCAGCGCGTGCAGATGCGGACCGATATCCGCGCGCCAGCGCTGCGGATGGCGCCGGTCCAGTTCCTCGCACAGGCGCTCGGGGCTCGCGACCCGCCGCGCGAGCTCCATGGTGTCGCGCGCCCATTGCTCGGCTGAGACCTGTGCGCGGTAAAGGGCGAAGTGCAGCTCGTTGTCGCCCTGCCCGAGCGCCTCGCGCATGAGCTTCAGCCACGGGAGATGTGCATCCGCCGCGCGGCGGCCGCGCGGCGCGTGGCGGGAGATGAACCCTGAGACGAGGCCCGGCTGCAGACGATAGAGCTCGAGCGCAGCCTCCTCGTCCAGCAGCAGAGGCCGGTCCAGCTCGCGCAGGACCTGCTCGCGCTCTGCGGGGCTGCCCGCGGAGCGGAAGCGCGCGATCAGCTCGGCTGCCCAGCGCCGGGCCTGCTCATCGCTGTGCCGGCGTTCCGGCCGGCTGGCGCCGTGCGTGCTCATGGGCTATTCGAACCGCTCGAAGCGCTCGCCCATCAGGCCGCGTGGACGCAACAGCAGCACCAGAACCATGAGCAGGTACATGGAGGCTTCGGCAGCAGGAGGGTAGAAGTACACGGTGAGCCCGCGCACCACGCCGACCAGCAGGCCTGCGACGACCACGCCCCAGAACGATCCCAGCCCGCCGATCACCACCACGACAAAGGTGGCGGTCAGGATTTCGGTACCCATGGCCGGTTGCACGCCGGCAAGCGGTGCGGACATCACGCCCGCCAGAGCGGCGAGCCCTACGCCCAGCGCGAAGATCGCGGCCAGCGCCGGCTTCAGGCTGATGCCCAGAGCACGCACCATCTCGGGATCGCGCACCCCGGCGCGCACCACGAGCCCGAATGCGGTCCGATTGAGCAGCAGCCAGCACCCGGTCACGGCGAGGACCGCGACAGCGAAGATGGTGAGGCGGTAATAGGAGTAGATGAAATCGCCCAGGATGAGCTGTCCGCGCAATTGGTCCGGGATGGAGAAGGGCAGGCCGGTGGTGCCCCAGACCATCCGCAGCGCCTGCTCGGCGGCCATGGCGAGCCCGAAGGTGAACAGCAGTCCCAGGGCCGGATCCTTGCTGTAGAGCCGGCTCAGGAACAGCCGCTCGATCGTGATGCCGATGAACGCCACCAGCACCGGCGACACCGCCATCGCCCCGAAGAAGCCGAGGCGCTTCTCGACCTCGTAGGCGAGGTAGGCGCCCACCGCATAGAAGGCGCCGTGGGCGAGGTTGACCACACCCCCGAGGCTGAAGATCAGCGACAGGCCGAGCGACAGTACGATATACAGCGTGCCCACCAGTAGGCCATTGATGACCTGCTCGAGGATCAGCTCGGGGATGATCGGCGGTATCACGTGAGGCGCGAGGCGTGAGGCGTGAAGCGAGAGGCGTGAGGCGGACGCAGTGCCGTGATTGCCAAGTCGTTGGACAGCACGCCGCCGGACGGGTCATTGTACGCGGCGGGTGAAGGGGCAGTCCGACCACGGAGGTCGCCAGGCGCTCCCGTCTCAACTCCGCCTCGAACCCGCGCGCAAGCTCGGCCGCGCCTCACGCCTCACACCTCACGCCTCACGATCAGCTCATCTTGCACGGATTCTCGGTCTCTGTGGGCTGGATCAGTTCCAGCGATTCCTTCGGCCCCGGCACAGCCCGCACCATGTCGAAGATGTCCCACTTGTCCTTCGACTGGGCCTTGTCCTTCACCTTGACCACATACATCTCTTGCAGCAGTTGATGGTCCCGGCTGCGGAAGCTGCCTTTGCGCTCCTTCAGGATGTCGAAGGTTGCACCGCTCTCCAGGTGCTGGATGATCGGCTGGGCGTCCGTGGTCTTGGCGGTGGCGATGCTCTGCAGCACGATTCGCACGCCGACATAATCGCCCCAGGCCTGGTTGTCCGGCGGTGTGCCGAACTTCTGCTGGAACTTGGTCGTGAAAGCCTGCGCGGCCGGCACCTTGAGTCCGTGGTACCAGAGGCTCTGCCAGTGCCCCGACAGATTCTCCAGGCCGGCGGCCCAGAAGGGCACCGTGTCCATGACCCCACCGGCGAGCGGATAGGGCAGGTCGTACTCCTTGAACTGCTTGAGGAAGGTGGTCTGGTCAACGCCGGCCAGGTTGAGGTACACGAAGTCCGGTTTCAGCGACCGGATCTTGAGGAGATAGGCGCTGTAGTCGGCGGTGTTGCTCGGCACCATGTCGTTGGTCAGCACCACTCCGCCGTTGTCCTGCAGGAACTTCGAGGAGACCCGGTACAGGTCGTGGCCGAAGGCGTAATCGGCGGTCAGGAAGTACCAGCGCGCGCCCTTGATGAGGTTGTGGTCCTTCTGCCATGTACCGATGGTCTTCGTATACATGGTGTTGCACCCCTCGATGTGGAACATGTAGCGGTTGCAGTTCTCTCCGCGCAGGGCATCGGAGTTGGCGCCGGTGTTGAAAAAGGGAATCCTGTAGCGCAGCGCCTGCTGCGCGATGGCGAGTGCGGAGGCCGAGTTCACCTCACCGATCAGGCACACCACGTTGTCGCGCTCCGCCAGCTTCTGGGCCTTGGTGACCGCCGTGCCCGGATTCACGCTGTCCTCGGCGATCAGCTCGATCTTGCGGCCCAGTACGCCGCCGGCCGCGTTGGCTTCGTCAACCGCCAGGCTCGCGCCCCGGAAGCCGTACTCCCCGACCTGGCCGAGGAACCCGGTGCGCGGCGTGAGATGCCCGAGCCGGATGACTTCCGATTGCGCGCGCAGGATCCCGGGAAACGCCAGCGGGGCTGCGGCCAGGGCGGCGGTCTTTTTCAGCGCGTCGCGGCGGGCCGGACGCGTAACTTTTTCGTTGCTCATGCTCTCTCCCCCTTATCCATTCAGTCTTGAACCACGGAGGACACGGTGGACACGGAGGTAAACCCGGAACGTGAAAGTGCACCGACTGGTTGGCGCGAGCGAGCAGCTGACCGCGCACGGAGTGCTAGTGCGTGTTCTGCTTTTCCTCCGTGTCCACCGTGTCCTCCGTGGTTCATGCTTGCAGTTACTTGCGCTTGAACCCGGAGCGGATCCAGTCGAGGCTCTTCACACCCTCGGGCGGACTGATCTGTTCGGCCGGGTAGTACTTCACGTTGGTCAAGGTGATCTTGCCGTTGACCTTCTTCACTGTCCCATAGGGCACGTGCTGCACGGCCTGGTGGCCCTTGCCCAGCGCCATGTCGACTGTGCCCGCGGGAGATTCGAACTTCATGTACTCGAACGCCTTGATGATGTCGTCGATGCTCGGGTCCTTGCCCTGGTTGGCCGCCTGGGCTTTCTCGTATGCAGCCTTGACCCCGAAGAACGCAGTCGCCATGTGGTAGGAGGCATAGACGGCCGTCATGCCGAACTTGTCCTTGTAGGCCTTGGCGAACCACTTGTTCAGCGCGGTCGGCGGAGCGAACGGGCCATTGGGTCCACGCGCGCCGATGACCGTGCCGTCGGGAACCGGGTCGGCCAGGCGCTCGAGCACGGTTTCGCCCGTGATCATGATGTTGGGCACCTTGGCCAGCAGGCCGCGCGGGGCCGCCTGCATGATGTAGGCCTCCAGGTCGCCGCCCCAGAGCGAGTTCTGGATGATCTCTGCGCCGCTGCCGAGCAGCGCCGAGATCTCCGCCCCGTACTGGCCGGCGCCGAGCTTGGGTGTTACGTTCGTGCCGACCTGCGCCTGCGCGCGGAGGATCTTCATCGCTTCGGTGAAATCGGACCACGCGTCCTGACCCCAGGCGTAGTTCGGGTTGATGCCCGAGAAGGTCTTCAGATTGGGATAGCTCTCGACGATGTAGCGCACGGCCGCGACGTTCTCCTGGGTGGCCATGGTCGTGGTGCGGAACACGTACTTGTAATCCGCTTCCTCGAAGATGCGGTACGTGGCGCAGTCGAACAGCACGGTGAACTTCTTCAGTTCCTCGGCGACCGGCGCAACCGCGAGACAATCCCCGGATGAGATCACGCCGATCACCATGTCCACATTCTGCCGGCTGACCAGGTTGCGATACTCGGTGACGACCTTGGTCGGGCCGCCGGCTTCGTCGACGTACACCAGCTCGATCGGCCGGCCGCCGAATCCATTCTTTTCGTAGCCGGGCACGACTCCACCCTTGTTGAGAGCCTCGACCAGAAGGTCGGAGGCGTTCTTGGCCGGCACGCCGAAGGGACCCGCCGCCGGCCCGGAAAGAAAGGTGATCACGCCGATGCGAAGCGGCTCCTGGGCCTGAGCCGGATGACCCGCGAGCAGGGCAAAGGCGGAAACGATGGCAAGGGCGCCGAGTCGGCGCAGATGGCGAAGCATGACTTCCTCCCTGTCAGTGGTATTGGATTATCGTGACACGCGACGCGCGCACGCTGGCTACAACGGGCGATGCGGCTGTGCGGCTGACAACGGCGATTATAGCAACGCCCGCTATGCTGCCGCCGGAATGGCTTCCGGGCTACAATGCACACCTCCAGGCGGCGGTTGCGTCGTCATCGCAACGATATTGAATCTCCTCGGCCTCGATACTTCCTCGGAATGGTGCTCGGCCGCACTTTGGCTCGGTGGCGCGGCACGCGCACGCGAGGACAATGCCGGGCAGCGGCACTCCGAGCTCATCCTCCCGATGATCGAAGCGCTGCTGCAGGAGGCCGGCTTGTCGGTGCACCAGCTCGACGGGATCGCCTTCGGGGCGGGGCCCGGTTCCTTTACGGGATTGCGCATCGCCTGCGGGATTGCCCAGGGCCTGGCTTTCGCTGCAGGTCTGCCGGTGGCGGCGGTCGGTACGCTGGAATGCCTGGCGGAGGCGAGCGGGGAATCGCGGGTGCTGAGTGCTCTCGACGCGCGCATGGGCGAGGTCTATATCGGCGCCTTCGAGCGCGGCGGCGACGGATGGCGCCCCGTCAGCGAGCCGGCGTTGTGTCGTCCCGAACAGGCGCCGGTGCTTCCCGGGGCGTGGGTGGGCTGCGGGAGCGGCTTTGCCGTCCACGGTGGAGCGCTCGCGCGGCGCTATGACGGGCAGCTCTGCGCTGTTCGGGCGGATCTGTTCCCGCACGCGCGCGAGGTTGCAGCCATCGGGGCGCGCATGCTGGCGCGCGGCGAGGGCGTCGATCCGGCGCTGGCTGCCCCCCTCTACATCCGCGACAAGGTGGCGCTAAGCGTGGCCGAGCGCGCTGCCAGGAAGGTACAGGCGAGCTCCGCGGAAACATGAGCGCTGTCCTGAAAACGGTCCCGTCGATGCGCCCTATGGGGCCGACCGACGTGGAGCGGGTGCTGGCCATCGAGCAGGACATCTACGCCCATCCGTGGACGCGGGGCAACTTCCGCGACTCGCTGCAGGCCGGATACAGCTGCTGGGTGATGGAGTGCGAGGGCCAGCTCGTCGGGTACGGCGTGTTGATGGTCGGCGTGCGGGAAGCCCACTTGCTCAACCTGAGCGTGGCGCGCCACTGGCAGCGGCGCGGCTTCGGCCGGCGCCTTCTGCATCATTTCATCGATCTTGCGGTGGGCTATGAAGCGCAGCGCATGTTCCTGGAAGTGCGCCCATCGAACGTGGCCGCCCGCGCACTCTACGCCGATAGCGGATTCCGGGAGCTGTATGTCAGGCGCGGCTATTACCCCACCGATGATGGGCGGGAGGATGCGATTCTGATGGGGTTGGATCTCGCGGCGGGTGAGGCGGGCGTGACAGACATGCCGTGACGGGTTACGCATGAATCGACGGGATCTGATTCTTCGAGAGCTGGGGCTCACGCCGCTGTGGGTGCGGCGCGGGCAGGACGGGCAGGAAGCGACCATCCAGGTCGAAGCACCGATGCCCGCTACAGCCCCGACCGTGGAGGCGGTGCCTCCGTCCGGCGAGGGACGCGCGGAACGCATCGCGCGGATGGATTGGCGGGCATTGAGGGATGCGGTGCGGGGCTGCACTGCCTGTCCTTTGCATGCAACGCGGAAACAGACCGTGTTCGGCGTGGGCGACGAGAAGGCCGACTGGCTGTTCGTCGGCGAAGGCCCGGGCGCCGAGGAGGATGCGCGCGGCGAGCCCTTCGTCGGACAGGCCGGCAGACTCCTGGACAACATGCTCGCGTCGATCGGGTTGCAGCGCGGACGCGACGTCTACATTGGAAACGTGGTCAAGTGCCGCCCGCCCGGCAACCGCGTGCCCGAGCCAGCTGAAGTGGCGCAGTGCGAGCCTTTCCTGCTGCGGCAGATCGAGCTGATCCGGCCCAAGCTCATTGTCGCCCTGGGAAAGACGGCAGCGTGCAACCTCCTGCGCACCGAGGCGTCGCTGGGCAGCCTGCGCGGGCGGTTGCACGACTTCCGGGGGACGCCGGTGCTGGTCACCTATCACCCGGCCTACCTGCTGCGTAACCTGCCGGACAAGGCCAAGGCATGGGAGGATCTGTGCCTGGCCGTCGATACGGTGCGGGCGTTGAAGGCCGAAGCTGGCGCCCAGATGTAGGGCGCTGCGAAACACGAAATCGACAGGAGAACGAGTATGACCAGACTACTTGCAGCCTTCGCTTTGCTGGTGACCACCCTCGGCCTGGGTGGGTGCGGCTACAACCGGATCCAGTCCGAGGACGAGCAGATCAAGGCGGCCTGGAGCGAGGTGGTGAACCAGTACCAGCGCCGCGCCGACCTGATCCCCAACCTGGTCAACACGGTGAAGGGTTACGCCCAGCAGGAGAGGGAGGTGTTGGAGAGCGTCACCAATGCCCGTGCCCGGGTCGGCAGCATCCAGGCAACGCCCGAGCTCATCAACGATCCGGCCGCGTTTCAGCGGTTCCAGGAGGCGCAAGGCGAGATGACTTCGGCGCTGTCCCGGCTGCTGGTGGTGGCAGAGAACTACCCGCAACTGAAGTCGGACCAGAACTTCCGCGATCTGCAGGCGCAACTCGAGGGCACGGAGAACCGCATCGCAGTAGCCCGCAAGCGCTATATCGACGCTGTCCAGCAATACAACACCACGGTGCGGCAGTTCCCGGTGAACCTCACGGCGATGGTGTTCGGCTACAAGGACAAGCCGAACTTCACGGTTCAGGACGAGGCTGCCATCGCCAAGCCCCCCACCGTCGACTTCGGCACGTCGCAGCCGAAGCAGTAGCGTGGGCAAAAACCGTACTGACCGCCAAGACGCCAAGACGCCAAGACGCCAACAGAAAACACCTCACTCACCACGAAGGACACGAAGAAAACCGTCTATGCCTTCGGTTCGTGCAGCACGACTTCGGCTCCTCCACCTGACATCCTGGAATAGCAAGAACACATCATTGCACCAGGTCATTGTGACTTCCGGGGGGTTCCTTCGTGTTCCTTCGTGTCCTTCGTGGTAAATGCGTTTTGCTTTCCTCTGTGTTCCTCCGTGTCCTCTGTCGCTAGTGCGTTTTTGAACAAGCAAGTCGCAGTGCGCCGCGCGCTCTTCGCGCTGATGCTGCTGCTCTCGGCGGTGGTCGCGGCCGACGTCGCCGTGCCGCCGCTGGAGCGGCGCGTCACCGACCTGACCGGCACGCTCAGCGCGGACCAGGCCGCGGCGTTGGAGCAGAAGCTGGATGCCTTCGAGCAGCGTAAGGGCAGCCAGATCGCGGTGCTGATCGTCCCGACCACCGAGCCCGAGGTGATCGAGCAGTATTCCATCCGTGTCGCGGAGCAGTGGAAGCTCGGCCGCAAGGGCGTGGACGACGGCGCGCTGCTGCTCATCGCCAGAGACGACCGCGCGCTGCGGATCGAGGTGGGCTACGGGCTGGAAGGCGTGCTCACGGACCTCATGAGCAAACGCATCATCGCGGACATCATCGTGCCGCGCTTCAAGACCGGCGACTTCGCCGGCGGCATCGACGCCGGCGTCGATGCGATGATCAAGGTGATCGACGGCGAGCCATTGCCCCCGCCCCAAGCCTGGAAAGCGCCCAAGGTCGGAGTCGAGGCCTACCAGACCCTGTTCGTCGTCGGTTTCATCCTCGTGGTGGTGGTCGGTGGCATCCTCCGCGCGCTGTTCGGGCGGCTGCCGGCAGCCACGCTGATCGGCGGGGCGATCGGCGCGATCGCATGGCTCCTGGTCGCCTCTCTGGCGGCCGCGGTGGTCGTGGGGATCATCGCTTTCGTTTTCACCCTGTTCGGCGGCATGCCGCGCATCGGACGGCCGGGCTACGGCGGTTACCGCGGTGGCGGTGGCGGTTTCGGCGGCGGCGGGGGCTGGAGCGGCGGCGGGGGCGGCTTCGGGGGCGGCGGCGCATCGGGGCGCTGGTAGCCATGCGCATCGGGCGAATCCTCACCCATCTGTTCACGACCGCGTGGAGCGTGCGACGGGCGTTCCCCCCGCGTCTCCTGGACCGGATCGAGCAGACCGTGCGCGACTGCGAAGCCACCCATGCCGGCCAGATCCGCTTCGCCGTCGAGCATTCGCTGGATCTGCCCGAGCTGCTGCACGGTGAATCGGCACGTCGGCGCGCCATCGACGTGTTCTCGACCCTGCGCGTATGGGACACCGAGCAGAACAATGGTGTGCTCATCTATCTGCTTCTGGCCGATCACGACGTCGAGATCGTCGCGGACCGTGGGATACACGTCAGGGTGGGCCCGGAGGGCTGGGAAACCATCTGCCAGCAGATGGAGTCGGCATTCAGGCAGGGCGATTTCGAGGGCGGCGTGCTCGCCGGCATACGCGCGGTGAGCGAGCATCTGCGGCGCCATTATCCGGCCCGGGGGCTGCAACCGGACGAGTTGTCCAACCGGCCGGCGGTGCTCTAGGGAGCTGGGACGAAGGACGAAGAACCGAGCCCCCGCTGCGTCGTTACGTCGCGCGTCCTTTGCCCTTCGCCCTCCTATATCTTTCCATCGTCCTGGTCGTGCCCGTGGATGCGCCACAGGAGATACATGGCGCCCGCAACCAGCAACCCGAACAGGACGATGATGGTATTGATCTGCAGCCCGGCACGGATCATCAGAGCGTAGCCCCCCAGCAGCACCAGGATGCTGATGTTCTCGTTGAAGTTCTGCACGGCGATGGAATGGCCCGCACCCATCAGCAGATGCCCGCGGTGCTGCAGCAGCGCATTCATTGGCACCACGAAGAACCCGCCCATGGCGCCGACCAGAATGAGCATGCCGATCGCTCCCTTCCAGCTGGTGATGAACACCATGCCGATCACCGCCAGCCCCATCAGAATGCCAACGGGCAGTACCTTGACAGCCCGCTGCAGAGACACGAACCGGGCGGCGAGCACCGAGCCGATGGCGATTCCCACGGCAGTGACCGCGGTGAGCTGTGTGGCTTTCTCGAGGTCGAAGTTCAGTGCGATGGCGGCCCAGCTCAGGACGATGAGCCGCAGCGTGGCGCCCGCCCCCCAGAACAGGGTGGTGACGGCGAGCGACACCTGCCCGAGTGGGTCGCGCCACAGCAGCCGGAAGGAGTGCCAGAAGTCCTGCAGGATGTATACGGGCGTCTTCTTAGGAAGCTTGTGGTCGATGGCGACGCGAGGAATGTACAGGTTGACCGTTGCAGCCACGATATAGAGGACAAGGATCGCCGTCATGGCCAACTCCGCGGCCGTGCCGACCCAGCCCTCGATTACCGGGGCATCGAAGTGCAGGAACACCCAGGGCGCGAGATGCGGGCCGACCATGATGCCGCCGATGATGGCGCCGAGGATGATTGCCCCGACTGTCAGGCCCTCCATCCAGCCGTTGGCCAACACCAGCTGGTTGGCCGGCAGGTACTCGGTGAGGATGCCGTACTTGGCCGGAGAGTACATGGCGGCCCCGATGCCGACGATTCCGTAGGCGTAGAGCGGATGCAGTCCCAGCAGCATAGCCAGGCAGCCCGTGAACTTCACCGCGTTACTGATGAACATCACGCGGCCCTTGGGCAGGGAATCGGCGAACGGCCCGACGAATGGCGCCAACACGATGTAGGAGAACACGAAAAACTGCTGGAGAACCGGCGTGTGCCAGTCGGGGGCCTTGATCTGGGCCAGCAGGGCGATGGCGGCGAACAGCAGCGCGTTGTCGGCGAGCGCGGAAAAGAACTGCGCTACCAGGATGGTATAAAAGCCGCGGGTCATGGAATGGTTCCGACGCCTCATGGCCCGGGTGGAACGCCTCCCGCCGATCTTGCCGGTGCCGGGGACAGAGGGCGCGCCTTTATACCACGAAATAATTGCGGCGCCGAAGTACACTAGGAATGAGATACAGTAGTTCCACCTCTCACCACGAAGGCACGAAGACACGAAGAAAACCGGAACGACCAGAGCGCGTGGACCTCCCGGGCTGGTCAGTGTGCCGCGCGATGTCTCTCAGCTAACATCTTCCTCTATCCGGTCATGACCCGCCCGATCCAGGCCCGCATCCGCGCCTCCGCCTTCCGAAGTAACCTGGCCCTTGCGCGCCGGCGCGTGCCGGCCGCGCGGCTGATGGCTGTCATCAAGGCCAACGCCTATGGGCATGGCCTGATGCGGGCGGCAAGGGCACTCAGGGATGCCGACGGCTTTGCGGTGCTCGACCTGGATGCCGCGGTGAGCTTGCGCAGCGAAGGCTACAGCCGGCGTATCCTGCTGTTGGAGGGTTTCTTCGAGCTGCCCGAGCTGCCGGTGATGGCACAGCATCGCCTGGCTGGGGTGGTGCACTGCGAGGAGCAGCTGCGCATGCTCGAAGCCCTGCCGCTCGCCGCTCCGGTGGATGTCTTCCTCAAGCTCAACACCGGCATGAACCGGCTCGGGCTGGCTGCTCAGGAGCTTCGCCCGGCCCTGGCGCGGCTGCAGGCCTCGCGCAACGTGGGCGAGATCACTCTGATGACGCACTTCGCCAGCGCCGACGACGAGCCAGGAATCGCCTGGCAGCTCGATGGCTTCGAAGCCGTCACGGCGGGGCTGGGCCTGCCGGTATCGATCGCCAACTCCGCCACGCTGCTGCGCTATCCGCAGGCTGCGCGGGACTGGGTGCGCATCGGGATCATGTTGTACGGGGCGTCTCCCTTTGCGGACGAAACCGCGGCACAGCTGGGCCTCGAGCCGGTCATGACCCTGGAGAGTAGGCTCATCGCTGTGCATGCGCTGTCGGCAGGCGAAGCCGTCGGCTACGGCGCGGCTTTCCGCGCGCCTGCCCCGATGCGCATCGGGGTGGCGGCCTGCGGCTACGCCGACGGGTATCCGCGTCACGCGGGAACCGGCACGCCAGTGCTGGTAGGGGGCCGGCGGACCCGCACGCTGGGGCGTGTGTCGATGGATATGCTTTGTGTGGACCTGACCGATGTGCCGGAGGCGGGTGTGGGCACTCCCGTCGTTCTGTGGGGCGAGGGGTTGCCCGTTGAAGAAGTCGCTGCTGCGGCCGGCACTATCAGCTACGAGGTACTTTGCGCTTTGGCTCCGCGCGTGCCCGTCGTTGAGGTCGCCTAAGGGACCGAACAGCGAGCTCTCGACGCCAAGGACGCGAAGGACATGCCAAACATCTATGACGGCCTGTGACTCCCGGTCAGTGTATCGGTGCCGCGCATGCTGACGCTCAACATCTGCTGGAAGGCAAGCACCTCAGGTATGTTCGGCAGCCTCTACGCAATTCCTTGGCGGTGAAAGCCTCGGTTTTCTCGATATGGCGAAGCCCAAAACAATCTACAGCTGCACCGAGTGCGGCGGCCAGACCCTGAAGTGGCAGGGTCAGTGCCCGCACTGCAATGCCTGGAACACGCTGGTGGAGAGCGTCGCGGAGCGGGCGACCACGCGCTACCAGGGTGTCGCGCGGGCGAGCGCCGTGCAGGTGCTCGGCGAGGTGCAGGCGGCTGAGGAGCCCAAGCGGGAAACCGGCATCGCAGAGCTCGATCGCGTGCTCGGCGGCGGGCTGGTGCCGGGGGGCGTCGTGCTGCTGGGCGGCGATCCGGGCATCGGCAAGTCGACGCTGCTGCTGCAGGCGCTCGCGGAGCTGTCGGCCAGTTGCAGCGTGCTGTACGTGAGCGGTGAGGAGTCGACCGAGCAGGTGGCGCTGCGCGCGCGTCGTCTGAACCTGCCGGCGCAGCAGCTCAAGGTCCTGGCCGAGATCGGGCTCGAGAAAATTCTTGCCGTGCTGACCGACGAGAAGCCCGCAGTCGCGGTGGTGGACTCGATCCAGACGATCTACTCCGAAGCGCTGCAGTCCGCGCCCGGCAGCGTGGCGCAGGTGCGCGAGTGTGCAGCACAGCTCACCCGCTTCGCCAAGACCTCCGGCACAACGTTGCTGCTGGTGGGGCATGTCACGAAGGAAGGCGCCATCGCGGGGCCGCGCGTGCTGGAGCACATCGTGGACAGCGTGCTCTACTTCGAGGGCGACACCCACTCGAGCTTCCGGCTGGTGCGTGCGATCAAGAACCGCTTCGGCGCGGTCAACGAGCTGGGTGTGTTCGCCATGACGGATCGGGGGCTGCGCGGTGTGAGCAATCCTTCGGCGCTGTTTCTGTCCCAGCACAGCGCCCAGGTTCCCGGCTCCTGCGTGCTGGTGACCCAGGAAGGCACGCGTCCGCTGCTGGTGGAGATTCAGGCGCTGGTGGACGAGTCGCATGCGCCCAATCCGAGGCGCCTGACGGTGGGGCTCGAGCAGAACCGGCTCGCCCTGCTGCTGGCGGTGCTGCACCGGCATGCCGGCCTGGCGGCCTTCGACCAGGACGTGTTCGTCAACGCGGTAGGCGGCGTGAAGATCGACGAGCCGGCTGCGGACCTCGCCATCCTGCTGGCCATCGTCTCGTCGCTGCGCAATCGCCCGCTGCCGCCCAAGCTGGTGGTGTTCGGTGAGATCGGGCTAGCGGGCGAGGTGCGGCCGGTGCAGCGCGGCCAGGAGCGCCTGCGGGAGGCTGCGAAGCTGGGCTTCACCCGTGCGCTGATCCCGCGCGCCAACCTGCCCAAGACCGCGATCGACGGAATCGTTGCGGTCGGGGTGGATCGGGTGGAAGAAGCGATCGGGCGCGTGCGCGAAGAAAGCGGGACGTAGGACGTAGCCGAAAACCAGGACGTAGGACTTGGGACGTAGAGGGCGCGGCGCGGCCGCGCCAAACCTACTTCTCGGAGCGGGATGCGCCGTAGCGCAGTGCCGTCCGGCTACGTCCTGCTTTTCAGCGCCTCAGCGCAGAAACACCAGCGCCAGTGCGATCGCGATGGCCAGCGTGCCGACCACCCACAGGTAGATGTAGGAAGGCGAAGCCTGCCGGCGCTGCGAACGCGGCGCAGGCTGTCGCCTCGGGTCTTTCCAGGTATCGGTTGCGGAGCCGGCGGCAGGCGCGGCTGCCGGGATGGGGCGCGCCGGTTTCTGCGATTGCGCGGAGAGTGAGACCTCCTTCTCGAGACCGGTGAGCACTGCCAGCTTGAGGGTTGCTTCGTGGGAGTCGAAGGCCTTCGAAAGTGCGAGGCCAGTGGTTTGCTGCTCGGGCGCGTTGTCGAGCGGCGCGGCCTTCACCGGGGTGAGCTTGTCGCTGCGCCGGGTTGCAGACGGGGCAGGCGGCTGGCCGCGCGCTACATCGGCCATGTGCACCGGCCCAGACCCCTTGCCGAGCAGCGTGTCGCGGCATTCGCGCAGGTCCCGCGCGAAGTCCCGCGCATCCTGATAGCGTTCCTCCACGCCTTTGTTGAGGGCTTTGGCCACGATCAGGTCCACCACCGCGGGCAGCAGCGGGTCACGCGCGCTCGGCGGCGGGGGCGTGAACTGCATGATCTGGAACATGATGCCGTGGATGCTATCGGCCTGGAACGGCGCCTCGCCGGTGAGCATCTCGTAGAGCACGACGCCCAGCGAGAACAGGTCGCAACGGTGGTCGGCACGCTTGCCTGCGACCTGCTCCGGCGACATGTACTTGGGCGACCCCAGTATCATGCCGGTCATGGTCTTGACCTCGTTCGTGCGCATGCGCGCGATGCCGAAGTCGGTAATCTTCACCAGACCGTCGCGCACCACCATGATGTTGGCGGGCTTGATGTCGCGATGGACGATATGGCGGTCGTGGGCGTAGGCCAGCCCGTCGGCGACCTGCGCGGCGATGTCCAGCGCCAACTCTACCGGCAGCGGCTCGCGCGAGGACAGGATCGAGCGCAGCTCCTCTCCCTCGAGGAGCTCCATGGCCATGTAGGCCAGCCGCTCGCTCTTGCCGATGTCATAGATGGTGACGATGTTGGGATGGTTCAGCCCGCCGGCCGCACGCGCCTCCTGGTAGAAGCGGGCCTCGTACTCGGACAGCTCGTCTTTGGGTAGCGTGAGGTTGATGGTCTTGACCGCTACGACGCGGTCCAGCACCGGGTCGCGCGCCTTGTAGACGACGCCCATGGCGCCCTGCCCGAGCTCGGAAAGAAGCTCGTAGCGGCCGAGTTGCTGGGTGATCTCCCGGGTGTTCACTGCGTGCATCACTGCTTGGGCATGCCCGCCTTCACGCTATCGAACACCGGGCCCCACATCGGATGGCCGCGCTCCTCGGCGCGCAGCTCCATGCGCGGATCGATTTCCAGGGCCTTGCGGAAGTCGTCGCGACACTGGCTCTGCTGCCCGGAGATGCAGTGCATGAACCCCAGGTACTTGTAAGCGCGCGCCTGTGACCGCGTCGTGAGCCCCTCGTCCAGCGCGCCCCGGATCGTGCGCGCGGCGACGCGGTAGTCGCCGTTGTCGTACTGGCGGATGCCCTGGTCCAGCATGTTCTCTGCCTTGAACTTGGTGAGAGGGAACTCCTGCACCGCCTTTGTCTGACATCCCGTCAGCACAACGGCCAGAGCCAATGCCAACATGCAGCCGATCTCGCGCCCGATCACAGGTCTCTACCTTTGTTGAGTGAACTTGTGCTTGATTCTAATGGTTTGGTTCGAGGCGAGCTCCACGTCCTCCTCGTAGGGCTTGAACGCTCCGTTGCGAACCTCGATCCGATACTTGCCCGGCTTGAGCTCCAGCTCCGACATGGGCGGGCTGACTCCGGCGGGCTTGCCGTTCACGAGCACCTCTCCCCACGGCGAGATGGCCAGCAGCACCAGCGCAACCGGGCCGACCTTCGGCTTGGGTGCTGGAGGTGCCCACTGCTGTACCGGCTCGCCCTTGACCTCTGCTGCGGGTTGGCTCGGAACCAGGGCAAATGTGCGCTGCGGCTCTTCCACCGGAGTGGGCGGCTGGGGTGAAGGCTGTGGTGTGAGCGCCGGCAGCGGGTCTGCTGGCCGCGCGTTGGTGCCTGCGGAGGACTGCCTGGCGGGGGATGGTGCCGGGATCGCCGCCGCGGGCGCGTCGGGTTCCTGTGCGTCCGCACGCGGACTGGGGGCGGGCTCACTGTCGGGCAGGGGTGCGGGTACGGCTCGGGCAGGCTCGGGCGCAGGCGCCACCGCGACGCGGGCCGCAACGGGGCGCTCGACAGGGACGGGAGCTGGCGCTGACGCGACGTAGTAGAGGGCCGCGGCACTCAGAGCGAAGATCGAGAAGCCGGTGAATGCGAACGCCAGGCGACGGTTCCCGAGAAGGAGCGCGCCCGGTTGCGTCGCGGACGTCAGCGTATCCTCCCCAGGCCTGCGTGCGCGATTGCGCCGGCGCGCAAGATCGTGCGCTTCGCCGCCGGGCGCAACCAGCTCGTAGAGCTCGTGCTCGCGCACATGCTTGTCGGTGCGCGAACCCTGGTAGGCGAACAGCCGCGCGTAGTCCTCCGAGATGCGCGTCACAACGTCGTAGTAGGATCGCGACACCAGGACCTGGCCCGGCTGCGCGAAGCTCATCACGCGCTGGGCTACGTTGATGCCGTCGCCGATGATGTTCGGCTGACTGTTGATATCGCGCACCAGGCGCACGGGGCCGAGGTTGATGCCGGCCCGGACCGGGATGTGGCCGGCGGCTGCTTCGGCGGCGAGCGCCTCAGCGAGGTTCAAGGCGACGAACAGCGCATCCTCCGGGTCGCCGAGCAGGCTGATTGCCACGCCGTCGCCAGTGTCGAGGATGATGCGCTCGTCCGGGGCGATGTCCGCGATGGCGTCGGCGATGTGTGCGTTGAACCGCTCCTTGACGTGCAGCTGCTCGGACACGGGCTTCTTGGAATACTCGGCGATGTCGAGAAACAGCACCGCACACACCGAGGTGCGGTTGGTCCGGTCGCCCGATGCCGGAAACGGCAGCACCCGGCTGGTCGTAGCAGCCGAGTCCTGCGCCATGCCGGGGTTGAGGGAAGCCACCTTGTGCATCGGCCAGTTGAAAAAGCTATCCGGGTCAATCGCTTAGAGGCAGCCCAGCGCGGTCTCCGAGGGGTGCTCCAGAGCTTGGTGTCATCGAGTATCATTGGCCTCCAACGGGCCAATCGCCCCACAGAAAGCAAAAAAAACGCCCGCACTCCGCGCCCGCCGGAACACCAGTTCCCGCGGGCAGTCGCCGCCCCGAGGAGAAGCTCCGTGAGCACTGCCAACCCCTACGACCTCGGGCTGGACAAGAATCCGGCCAACTTCACCCCGCTGTCGCCACTGTCGTTCCTGCGCCGCAGCGCGAGTGTCTACCCGGACCGGCTCGCTGTCGTCCACGGCAGCCACCGTGCAACGTGGCGGGACACCTACGCGCGCTGCCGCCGGCTCGCCTCGGCGTTGGCCCGCCGCGGGGTGGGCCGTGGCGAGACCGTGGCCATCCTAGCGCCCAACATCCCGGCGATCCTCGAGGCGCACTTCGGTGTACCTATGATCGGCGCGGTGCTCAATGCTCTTAATACCCGTCTGGACGCCGGGGCCATCGCCTTCATGCTCCAGCATGGCGAGGCCAGGGTCCTCATCACGGACCGCGAGTTCTCCGGGGTAGTGGGCAAGGCGTTGCACATGCTGGAGCGGCGGCCTGTGGTCATCGACATCGACGACCCCCTGGGCACCGGGGGCGAGCTCCTCGGTGAGACGACCTACGAGGCGTTCCTGGAGAGCGGAGACCCGGATTTCCCGTGGACTCTGCCCGGGGACGAATGGGACGCGATCGCACTCAACTACACCTCCGGCACCACCGGCAATCCCAAAGGCGTGGTCCTGCACCACCGCGGCGCCTATCTGAACGCCGTCGCCAACGCCGTCACCTGGAGCATGCCGCACTTTCCCACATACCTGTGGACGCTGCCGATGTTCCACTGCAACGGCTGGTGCTTCCCCTGGGCGGTCGCCATGCTGGCTGGGACCAACGTGTGCCTGCGCCGGGTCGAGGCGCCCACCGTCTTCGAGCTGATTCGCATCCACCGCGTCACGCACTTCTGCGGTGCGCCCGTCGTGCACAACATGCTGATCAACGCACCCGACAGCCTGCGCGCCGGCATCGATCACACGGTCTACGGCATGGTTGCCGGCGCGGCGCCACCGCAGACGGTCATCGAGGGAATGGAGCGCATGGGCTTCGACCTCACCCACGTCTACGGCCTGACCGAGGTATATGGCCCGGCGGCCGTGTGCGCCAAGCATCCCGAGTGGGACGATATCAGCCTCGAGGCGCGCGCCGAGCGCAACGGTCGCCAAGGGGTCCCGTACGAGCTGCAGGAGGACATGATCGTCGCCGATCCCGAAACCTTGCAGCCGGTGCCCTGGGACGGCAAGACGATGGGCGAGATTTTTTTCCGCGGCAACATCACCATGAAGGGGTATCTCAAGAACCCCAAGGCGACGGCGGAGGCATTCCGTGGCGGCTGGTATCACACCGGCGACCTGGCGGTGATGTACCCCGACGGGTACGCGAAGATCAAGGACAGGTCGAAGGACATCATCATCTCCGGCGGCGAGAACATCTCCACCCTGGAGGTGGAGGACGTGCTGTACCGGCATCCCGCCGTGCTCGAAGCGGCCGTGGTGGCGCGGCCGGACGAGAAGTGGGGCGAGACGCCCTGCGCGTTCGTCACGCTCAAGAGCGGCGCTGGTCAGGTCACGCAAGAGGACATCATTGCGTTCTGCCGGGAGCGGCTGGCGCACTACAAGTGTCCACGCAACGTGGTGTTCGGGCCGCTGCCGAAGACCTCCACCGGCAAGATCCAGAAGAATGTTCTGCGCGATCAGGCGAAGGCGCTTTGAGGCGAACATCTCAACGCAAAGGCGCAAAGAACGCAAAGGCCGCAAAGGAATATTCTTCTACCAAGGTGCCGATGGCACACGATGCATCGTGGCTGCCTGTGTGTGGGGTCGCCTGAGTCGATCTACCCGCTCCGATTCGTCAGCTGCGTTCTCTGTCTTCCACTTTGCGCTCTTTGCGTCCTTTGCGCCTTTGCGTGGAGGTTCTGCCTTTGTTCGGCAGTCGCCGATGCCTGATTCCTGCGCTGCCGCAGCGGTGCGGTAGAATTCGGTCCTCGTCCAGCGAACCAGCACAAAGATAAAGATGAAGATTCTCGTACCGGTCAAGCGGGTGGTGGACTACAACGTCAAGGTGCGCGTGAAGGCCGACGGCACCGGCGTGGAGACCGCCAACGTCAAGATGTCCATGAACCCCTTCGATGAAATCGCCTGCGAGGAGGCGGTGCGTCTGAAGGAAAATGGGGTCGCCACCGAGATCGTGGCGGTGTCCATCGGCCCGACTCAGTGCCAGGAAACACTGCGCACGGCGCTTGCCATAGGTGCGGACCGCGCGATTCTGGTGGAGACGGGCGTGGAGGTGCAGCCGCTGGCGGTCGCCAAGATCCTCAGGAAGATCGCGGAGAAGGAGTCGCCGCAGATCGTGATCCTCGGCAAACAGGCTATCGACGACGATTCCAACCAGACCGGTCAGATGCTCGCCGCGCTGCTGGGGTGGCCGCAGGCCACCTTCGCCTCCAAGGTCAAGATCGCCGACGGTGCAGCCGAGGTCACCCGTGAGGTGGACGGCGGGCTGGAGACCGTTGCCATCAAGCTGCCTGCCGTCGTCACCACCGACCTGCGCCTGAACGAGCCGCGTTATGTCACGCTGCCCAACATCATGAAGGCGAAGAAGAAACAGCTCGATGTGGTGAAGCCCGAAGATCTCGGGGTGGACGTCACTCCTCGGCTCAAGACGCTCAAGGTCCAGGAGCCGGCGAAGCGCAAAGGCGGCGCGCTGGTGAAGAGTGTCGATGAGCTGGTCGACAAGCTTCGCAACGAAGCGAAGGCGATCCCGTGAGCGCCGCAGGCGCGAACGGAATTCTCCCGCCGCGGGCCGCAATCCAGGAGACACGAGCATGGCAGTCCTAGTCATCGCAGAACACGACAACGCATCGATCAAGCCCGCCACGCTGAACGCGGTAACTGCCGCGCAGAAGATCGGCGGCCCCGTTCATATCCTGGTCGCCGGCAGCGGCTGCGGCGGCGCTGCCGCAGCCGCGGCGAAGATCGCGGGCGTGGCAAAGGTGCGCGTGGCGGACGCGCCGCATTATGCACATCCTTTGGCGGAGAGCCTGGCAGCGCTGGTCGTCGCGCTTGCCGAGGGCTACAGCCACCTCCTCGCGCCGGCCACGACCACGGGCAAGAATTTCATGCCGCGAGTGGCCGCGTTGCTGGACGTCGCGCAGATCTCGGACATCATCGCTGTGGAATCACCCGACACGTTCGTGCGGCCGATCTACGCGGGCAACGCGCTGGCCACGGTACAGTCGAGCGACCGCGTCAAGGTCGTGACGGTGCGAACCACGGGTTTCGACGCCGCGAAAGGCGAGGGTGGGTCGGCGCCGATCGAGGCCGTGTCCGCTGCGCCGGATCCCGGTCTGTCCCGGCTGGTGGGGCAGGAGCTGACCAAGTCGGCGCGTCCCGAGCTGACCTCGGCGCGCGTGATCGTATCCGGCGGGCGCGGCATGGGCAGCGGCGAGAACTTCAATATCCTCGAAGCGCTCGCCGACAAGCTTGGCGCGGCGGTGGGCGCCTCCCGTGCGGCAGTGGATTCGGGCTTCGTGCCGAACGATTACCAGGTCGGACAGACCGGGAAGGTCGTCGCGCCAGAGCTGTACATCGCGGTCGGCATCTCGGGTGCCATCCAGCACCTTGCCGGCATGAAGGACAGCAAGGTGATCGTCGCGATCAACAAGGACGCCGAAGCACCGATCTTTCAGGTCGCCGACTACGGGCTGGTAGGCGATTTGTTCCAGGCCGTCCCGGAGCTGACGGAGAAACTGTGAAGGCGTGAAGGGTGAAGGCGTGAAGGGTGAAGGCGTGAAGGCGTGAAGGGTGAAGGCGTGAAGGGTAAGCGCGTGGATGGTGGCATGAGCGCTGCATATATCGAAGTTTGACATCCGGCCAGACTGCTCACACGGGAACTGTCGCTCTTAACCCTTCACCCTTCACCCTTCACGCCTTCACCCTTCACGCCTTCACGCATTCACCCGTCACTGAGGCAGAGGACCGGAGGTCAGAATGGCCGAGTACGCTGCGCCGCTGCGCGACATGAAGTTCGCGATCAAGGAGCTGGTCGGGCTGGAGGCAGTGTCCAGTCTGCCCGGCTGCGATGAGGTCACCCCAGACCTGGTCGATGCGATTCTCGAAGAGGCCGGCAAGTTCGCCACCGGTGTGCTGAGCCCGCTCAACTGGCCGGGCGACCGCAACGGCTGCAAGCTGCAGGACGGCGTGGTGACCACCCCGCCCGGGTTCAAGGATGCCTACCGCCAGTTCCGCGAAGCGGGCTGGCCGGCGTTGAGCTGCGACCCGCACTTCGGCGGCCAAGGGCTGCCGTTCCTGTTGTCCCACAGCGTGTCGGAGATCTGGAACGGGGCGAACATGGGCTTCTGCCTCGGACCGATGCTGACCAGCGGTGCCGTCCACGCTGTCGAGCGCCATGGCACCGACGAACTGAAGCAGCGCTACCTGCCCAGGCTGGTATCGGGCGAGTGGATGGGGACGATGAACCTCACCGAGCCGCAGGCCGGGTCGGATCTCTCCGCGGTTCGCGCCAGGGCTGTGCCCGAAGGCGACCACTACCGCATCCACGGCACCAAGATCTTCATCACCTACGGCGAGCACGACTGGACCGAGAACGTCGTGCACCTGGTTCTGGCGCGGCTTCCCGATGCGCCCGAGGGCGTGAAGGGGATCTCGCTTTTCCTGGTGCCGAAGTTCATGGTCAACGCCGACGGCAGCCTGGGTGTGCGCAACGATGTCCGGTGCGTGTCGATCGAGCACAAGCTTGGCATCCACGCCAGCCCCACCTGCGTGATGGCCTACGGCGACAAGGCAGGGGCGATCGGCTATCTCGTCGGCGGCGCCAACCGGGGCCTCGAACACATGTTCACGATGATGAACTTTGCGCGGCTCGAGGTCGGGATCGAGGGAATCGCGCTCGGCGAGCGCGCCTATCAGCGTGCGCTGGGTTTTGCCCGCGAGCGTGTGCAAGGGCGCGAGATCGGCGTCAAGAGCGGGGAGCGCGTCACCATCATCCACCACCCCGACGTGCGCCGCATGCTCATGAGCATGAAGGCGCAGGTGGAAGCGATGCGCGCGCTGAGCGTGTTGGCCGCGCGTTCGCTGGACATCTCCATCCGCCATCCCGAGCGCGAGGAGCGGATGAAGCACCAGGCCGTCATCGACCTGCTCACCCCGGTGGTGAAAGGCTGGTGCACGGAACAGGGCATCGAGATCGCATCGCTCGGCATACAGGTGCACGGCGGCATGGGGTTCGTCGAGGAGACCGGCGCAGCGCAGCATCTGCGCGACGCGCGCATTGCGACAATCTACGAAGGCACCACTGGCATACAGGCCAACGACCTGATTGGCCGCAAGCTCGCCGCCGAGAAGGGCATGACCGCGAAGGCGGTGATTGCGGAGATACGTGCCTTCGACCGCGAGCTGGCCGGTGCAAGCAGCCATCCCGCGCTCGGGGTGATCCGGCGCAATCTCGCCGAAGGCGTGAGCGCGCTGGCCGAAGCCACCGACTGGCTCCTGGAAACCACCCCCCACAACGCGAAGGCTGCCGCTGCGGGTTCGGTGCCCTATCTCAAGCTGTGGGGGACAGTGGCCGGCGGCTGGCAGATGGCACGCGCAGCGCTCATCGCCAAGCACCACCTCGACGGCGGCGCCAAGGAGCACGACTTCTACCGCGCCAAGCTGGCGACGGCGCGCTTCTTCGCCGAGCACTGCCTACCGCTTGCGCATGCCTACAAGCAGGCGATCGTTCACGGGTCGGCGAGCGTCCTCGCGCTGGACGAGGCGGCGTTCTAGAACTCTGCGGTTCATAGATAACCTATACAGGGGTTGACAAGCCTTGGGCGTGCCGGCACCATTCAAACACTCGTTTGAATCGACCGTTTGACATGCCGGCAACCCCCCGAACCCCTGCGCGGATCGCAGCGGACACCCGCGAGCGCATCCTGCGCGCAGCGGAAGGCCTGTTCATGCAGCGCGGATTCTCGGACACGTCGTTGCGCATGATCACGGCGCGCGCCGAAGTCAATCTCGCCGCAGTCAACTATCACTTCGGGTCGAAGGAAGCGCTGATCCGCGAAGTGTTCCAGCGCCATCTCGGCCCGCTCAATGACGCCCGCATTGCCTTCCTCGATCGTCTCGAGGCTCAGGCCCAGGGGCACCCGCTCGACGTCGAGCGGATCGTCGAGGCGATCGTAACGCCGGTGCTGCAGATCAGTCGCGACCCCGTCAAGGGCGGTGCCAGATTCCTCCGACTGCTCGGCCGGGCGCTGTCGGAGGGAACGGATCCGTTGCGCGGCGTGCTCCCCGAGCACTACCGTGAGGTCGTGGTGAGATTCAAGGCCGCTTTGGTGCGGGCGCTACGGCATGTGCCCGAGACCGAGATCGTCTGGCGGATGCACTTCATGTTCGGCGCCATGTCCTATGCCCTTGCCGGCAACGACGCCCTGCAACTCATCGCCACCTGCAACGTGGAAGGCGCGGACGATGCCGAGGCGGTGATCCGGCATCTCACCCCGTTCCTCACGGCCGGTCTGCAGGCGCCGCCGGCGGCCGTCGCGCCGACCCTGCCGCTGCCCGTATTGGCCGTGGGACGACAGGCGCCGCAATCCATCCCGGGGGCGGCTGCGTAAGTCTCGAGGAAGCGCCAACCGATAGATTCAGGAGCACGACTATGACTTTCTTGGCTTGGATCGCAGGGTTCATCGCGCTGGCGTGGACGCTGGCCTACTTCCGGGCGTCGCGGTGGGTATGGGCCGCTGGAGTGGCGGCCTTCCTGATCGCTGCAACGCTGTCCGGACTGCCCCCGTTGTGGCGCGGGGTCCTGTGGACGGTGTTCATCGCGGGAGCCGGGGTAGCGCTCATTCCGCAGCTGCGCCGCATGCTGATCAGCGATGCGCTGCTGGGGTGGTTCAGGCGCGTCCTCCCACAGGTGTCGCAGACCGAGCAGGAGGCCCTGGACGCGGGCACGGTGTGGTGGGACGGCGACCTGTTCAGCGGCAAGCCCGACTGGAACGAGCTCCTAGCCGTGCCCCGGCCGGCCCTGAGCGCAGAGGAGCGCGCCTTCCTCGACGGTCCGGTCGAGGAGCTGTGCCGGATGGTGGACGAGTGGAAGGTCACCCACCAGCTCCATGATCTGCCGCCGGAGGTGTGGCAGTTCATCAAGGACAAGGGCTTCCTCGGCATGATCATCCCCAGGCAGTACGGCGGCATGGGCTTTTCCGCGCTGGCCCACTCCGAGGTCGTGATGAAGCTCGCCAGCCGCACCCCGACGGCCTGTGTATCGGTGATGGTGCCCAACTCGCTGGGGCCCGCTGAGCTGTTGCTTCACTATGGCACCGAAGCGCAGAAGGGCTACTACCTGCCGCGCCTCGCCAAGGGACTGGAGATGCCCTGCTTCGCGCTGACCGGGCCCGAGGCTGGATCGGATGCAGGCTCGATCCCCGACTACGGCATCGTCTGCTGGGGGGAGCACGAAGGCAAGCGCGTGCTGGGCATGCGCGTGACCTGGGAGAAGCGCTACATCACGCTGGGGCCGGTGGCCACGCTGCTCGGCCTGGCGTTCCGCCTCTACGATCCCGAGGCATTGATCGGCAGCCGCAAGGACGTCGGCATCACCGTCGCACTCATCCCCACCACCCACCCGGGCGTCAATATCGGTCGCCGCCATCTCCCGCTCGACGCGGCGTTCATGAACGGCCCGAACTGGGGCAAGGACGTGTTCATCCCGATGGAGTGGGTGGTCGGCGGGCAGGCATACATCGGCCAGGGCTGGCGCATGCTGATGGAATGCCTGGCGGCAGGCCGCTCGATCTCGCTGCCGTCCTCCGCGACCGGCGGCGCCAAGCTGGCGGCGCGCGCTACGGGTGCCTACAGCCGCATCCGCAGCCAGTTCCGCGTGCCGATCGGCAAGTTCGAGGGCGTCGAGGAAGCGCTTGCCCGCATCGGCGGCAACACCTATGCGATGGAGGCTGCGCGGGTCATGACCGCGGGGGCGGTGGACCTCGGCGAAAAGCCGTCCGTGATCTCCGCCATCGTCAAGTACCACTGCACCGAGCGCGGCCGCCAGGTGATCAACGACGCCATGGATGTCCATGGCGGCAAGGGCATCTGTCTGGGCCCGAGCAACTATTTGGGGCAGGGCTATCAGCAGGTGCCCATCGGCATCACAGTCGAGGGCGCCAACATCCTCACGCGCAGCATGATCATCTTCGGGCAAGGCGCCATCCGCTGCCATCCGTTCGTGCTCAAGGAGCTCGCGGCCACCAAGGAGCAGGATGCGACCGCAGCGTCGCGCGCCTTCGACGAGGCGCTGTGGGGGCACGTGGGGTTCCTCGCCAGCAACAAGGCGCGCGCCTTCTGGCTGGCGTTGACCGGCGCGCGCTTCCTGGCGGCGCCGGGCCCTGCGGCGTTGCGTCGCCAGGTTCGGCAGCTGAGTCGCCTGTCCGCGAGCTTCGCCGTGGCCGCCGACTTCACCATGCTGTTCCTCGGCGGGGACTTGAAGCGCCGCGAGAAGATATCGGCGCGGCTGGGCGACATCCTCAGTCAGCTCTACCTGGCTTCCTGTGTGGTGAAGCGCTATCAGGACGAAGGCGCACCGCCGACCGATCTGCCGTTCGCGCAGTGGGCGCTGGACGATTGCGTGCACCGCGCCCAGGATGCCTTCTTCGGACTGTTCGAGAACTTCCCGGTGCGCTGGGCGGGGCGGGCGATGCAGCTGCTGACCTTCCCGCTCGGGCGCAGCTACGCCCCGCCGAGCGACCGTCTCGGGCAGCGCGTCGCAAAGCTCATGCTGGAGGCCTCTCCTGCGCGCGAGCGCCTGACCGGCGGGATATTCATGAACAAGCATGAGGATGATGCGGTGGGGCGCCTCGAGGTCGCGCTGGATCTCGTCGCCGCCAGCGAGGCGGTGGAAGCCAAGGTGCGCGCTGCGACAAAGTCCGGTGCGCTGGACGGGCTGACTGCCGAGGCCAGGCTGCAATCCGCGCTCAATGCGGGCGTGATCACCGCACAGGAGGCCGAGGTGTGGACGCGCTTCAACCGGGTGCGCCGCGCCTGCATCATGGTGGACGACTTCCCGCACGACCTCGCACGCGCGTTCGCTGCGGAGCCCGCGACTGTCAGTCCCCTGCCGGACGCGATGCTGGCGAGGAAGACCGCATGAGCCACCTGTCGAGGGGCCCCGCTTGCGGGGATCGACAGCCAGGCGAATGCGGTCAGGCGCCGACGCGATGCTGTGTCCGTTGCCGGCTTGGTATCGGAGGCGACCGCATGAGGCTGCTTGCTTGCGCGAGGGCCATCGCATGAGCCAGTCGGTGCTGCTCAAGGTGGAGGAGGGGGTGGCAACCCTTTCCTTCAACCGTCCGCAGGTGATGAACGCCATGGACGGGGAGATGATGATCCAGTTCCGCGCCGCGGCCGAGTTGCTGCAACGGGACGATGCGGTGCGGGCAGTCGTCCTGCGTGGCGAGGGACCGGGCTTCATCGCCGGGGGCGACGTCGGCGTGTTCCACCGGCACCTTGCCGAGCTTCCCGAGCTGATCGTGCGCTGGGGTCGGGAGATGCACTTCGCGATCCAGGCACTGCGGCGTATGCACAAGCCCGTGCTGGCCAGCGTACATGGCGCCTGCGCCGGTGCAGGATTCAGCATCCTGTGCGCTACCGATCTGGCGATCGCGGCCGACGACGCCCGCTTCTCGCTGGCCTATACTGGCATCGGCGCAAGCCCGGACGGCGGCAGCTCGTATTTCCTGCCACGCCTGGTCGGGTACAAGAAGGCGATGGAGCTGACGCTGCTGCCCGATCTGTTCGACGCGGCGACGGCGAAGTCGCTCGGCCTGGTGAACTGGGCGGTGCCGGCCACCGATCTCGCGGTGGAAACCGCGGGCATCGCCAAGCGTCTGGCGAACGGTCCGACGCGCGCATACGGAGAGGCCAAGCGGCTTTTCAACGACTCGCCCGGGCGTTCGATGGAGACCCAGATGGAGGAAGAGCTGTTCGCGTTCGCGCGCTGCGCGCGCACGCAGGACTTCGCCGACGGCGTGGCTGCCTTCGTGGAGAAGCGCAAACCGAACTTCAAGGGCGAATGATTGGCCGCCAAGACGCCAAGACGCCAAGAAAAGACCTGAACCTCGGCGTAACTTCTCCGCTCTCAAGGCGTCATCAGCATCGACTCGCGACCGACACAATCTACAGTCCGATGTTGAAGCGCCTGGTCCAGCCATCTCCCTTGTCACTGCCGTTCTTGGCGTCTTGGCGTCTTGGCGGCCAAACATGGTTTTGAAGTCCATGGCCAACCTGAAGAACAGAACCATCCTCATCACCGGCGCGAGCCGGGGCATCGGGCGGGCGATCGCGCTGCGCTGCGCAGCTGACGGCGCCAACATCGTGATCGCCGCCAAGACCTCCGAGCCGCACCCGAAGCTGACCGGCACGATCCACAGCGTAGCGGAGGAGGTGCAGGCCGCCGGCGGCCGAGCGCTCCCGATCCAGCTCGACATCCGCGAGGAAGAGGCCGTATTCGCGGCAGTCAAGCAGGCCGCCGATACCTTCGGCGGCATCGACGTGCTGGTGAACAACGCGAGCGCCATCAGCCTCACCGGCACACTCGCCACACCGATGAAGCGCTACGACCTGATGCAGGACATCAACACGCGCGGGACCTACCTGTGCTCGCAGGCGTGCCTCCCGTACTTGCTCAAGGCGGAGAACCCGCACATCCTCACGCTGTCGCCGCCGCTGAATCTCAATCCCAGATGGTTCGCGCCGCATGTCGCCTACACCATCGCCAAGTACGGCATGAGCATGTGCACCCTGGGCATGGCGGCAGAGTTCGCCAAGCAGGGCGTGGCGGTGAACTCGCTGTGGCCGCGCACCACCATCGCCACCGCCGCGGTAGAGATGTTCTTTCCCGATGCGCTGAAGGCGAGCCGAAAGCCCGAGATCATGGCCGACGCGGCCTATTGGATCCTCACTCAGGACAGCCGCAGCTGCACGGGCAACTTCTTCATCGACGAGAGCGTGCTGCGCAACGCGTGGGTCACGGATCTGGAGCCCTATGCCGTCACGCCGGGCCTGCCGCTGGCCAGCGACATCTTTCTGGATTGAGTGCCGCGATGGGCAACCAGCCGCTGCACGAGCCGTTGCCGGAAGGGCGGGAGCCCGTCCTGCGCGTCGTGCCGATGCCGGCGGACGCCAACCCTTCCGGTGACATCTTCGGCGGCTGGATCATGTCCCAGGTGGACATTGCGGGTAGCATTCCCGCGATCCGGCTCGCGAAGGGGCGGGTAGCCACGGTGGCGGTGAACCAGTTCGTGTTCAAGCAGCCGGTGCTGATTGGGGATATCGTGAGCTTTTACGCCGAAGTTGTGCGCGTGGGCCGCACCTCCGTCACGGTGGATGTGGAGGTGTATGCCCAGCGCGGTAGGACCGAGGAGATCTGTGTGAAGGTGACCGAGGCCACACTGACCTACGTGGCGGTGGACGCAGAGCGCCGCCCGCGGCCGGTGCGGCCGGAGCAAGGCTGAAGTTCAGACCATGTGGAGGAAGAGATGGAAATCGCCTTCAAGAAGAGACTGATCCCGGCAGCGCTCGCAGCAGTGTCGTTGGGCAGCGCGGGCAGCACCTACGCAGCGGGCTTTGGATTGCTGGAGCAGAACGCGAGCGGAGTAGGCAATGCCTTTGCAGGCAGCGCCGCTGTGGCCGAGGATGCCAGCACCGTATTCTTCAATCCCGCTGGGATGTCGCTCCTGCCCGGGCCGCAGGTGGTTGTGGCGGGACACGCGGTCAACATCGACACCGAATTCAGCGGGACCGCGTCGACTGCTCCGGTCCCCTTTGTGGCGCTTGGAACCAACACCGGAGGAAACGCGGGGGACCTAGCGCTGATACCCAACCTGTACTTCGCCATGCCTCTCGGAGAGCGCCTGGCGTTGGGCATCGGACTGAATGCACCCTTCGGGCTGAAGACCGAGTACGAGGACAACTGGATGGGCCGATTCCAGGGGATCAAGAGCGAACTGAAGACCATCAACGTGAACCCGGCCGTCTCCTACAAGATCAGCGACGCCGTCTCACTGGGCATCGGACTGAACTACCAGAAGACAGAAGCCGAGCTCACGAACGCACTGATGCTGCCCGGCCCGCTTGGAGAGGGCCGTGCCAAGTTGGACGCCGACGACGACGGCTGGGGCTGGAACATCGGTGCTCTCTTCCAGGTTAGCTCCGACATGCGTATCGGCGCGGCCTATCGCTCGGCAGTCGACTACAGCCTGGAAGGCTCGATTAGTGAGACGACGCTTGCCGGAGTATCGGTGGTCAACCTGCCGGCGAAGGCGGACATCACGTTTCCCGACACGTTC
>DAIQQA010000197.1:0-8390 GCA_036787045.1 Burkholderiales bacterium
AGCACGCGCCGCGCTGGCCTTCGTGCAGGCGGCAGTCGCGCGGGCACAGGTCGCACTGGATGCGCCCGTCCTCCAGTTGATGCCAGTACCGGGCCGGGTAGGCCTCGCTTAGGAGCTCGCGATCAGGTGCGTTCATCGGGGAATTCGGGCTCGGACCACTTGGTCACGGTGTAGCGGGACAGGCGCACCCCCTCGGCCCAGAAGTCGGAGCCCAGTCCGGCCTTCTGTTTCAGGTGGACGAAGAAGCTTTGCGGATCGCGGAGCTGCTCCCAGACCTGCGGCAGGAAGGTTCCGCGGTTGCTGCCGTATTCCAGGATCACGCCGTCGATGCCGGGGCGCAGCTGGGCGATGGCTTCGTCCTGGTTGGTGAAGCCGATCGGCTCGGGCGTGGTGAGCAGCGAGACTTCGATGCGCGTGGTGCGCAGCTCGGTCGCCGTGAGCGGCTCGAAGCGCGGATCCAGGAATGCTGCTGCCTTGGCGTTGGCCCTGACGTCCTCCAGCAGCTTGCGGTGCGCCTGCAGCGTACCAATGCAGCCGCGCAGCCGGCCGTGGCGTGTGAGGGTCACAAAGGTCGCGCCGACTTCGTGCAGAAAAGCGTGGTCCTCGCGTGCGTCGAAACCGACCCCCAACACTCCGCCGATCGCAGAGCGCGCAATGGGGATGAGCACATCGCCCGGATTGTCGGAGGCGGCCTCCGCGTTCGGGAAGAACCCGAACGAAGCATACCCGACGACCCGGCGGCGATCGCCAGCGGTGTCGCCGGAGTTGCGCAGATCGATCAGCTCGGGCTTGAGGCCCTTGCGCGTCGCGGCCAGCAACAACCCGTTCACCGGTGCCGCACCGCACGCCTGGTAGGGGTTGAGGCTGGGCTGGCGGTTGAGGATCGTGCGTGCCGTGTCGCGGTCGACCGCCTGGGCCTGATCGTAGGCCAGGTAGTGCGACAGGTCGGAGCTGATGACCAGCAGGGTGTCGTCGTCGCCCCACAGACGCTCGAGCACCTCTGCGACCTCTGCGGGGCTGGCGCGGTCCACCACCAGCGGGACCAGCGCGAACTCGCCGAGGACACTCTGCAGGAACGGCAGGTGGACTTCCAGGGAATGCTCCTGTGCGTGCGCCTCGGCGCTCGTGACCACCTGAGGCAGATCGGTGATGCGCGCAGTGGCGGCAACATCGATCGGCACGCGGCCCAGCGGTGTCTCGAAGGCTGCGGTGCCGGGTAACGCCAGGCCGCGGACGGCGACCCGGTGCGCCGGCCCGAGGAGCACGACGCGCTTGATCGTGGCGGCGGCGGCTGCCAGCCGCGCGTACGCCCTGGCAGCGACGGAGCCAGAGTAGATATACCCGGCGTGCGGCGCGATGATGGCCTTGGGCGCGTCGCCAGCGGCAGCTGCGCCGGCGGCGCGCAGCATCTCGCTCACCTGGGCAGAGAGCTCCGGGGCGGTCGCCGGGTAGAAGGCGCCGGCGACCGCAGCGGGTCGAATGGGATTCATGCGGCGTGCGTCCTGATAATGCATAGGAAATGGGGGCGGCGAGCGCGCAGCGCAAGGTACGACCCGATTGTCGGGCAATCCCGACCCTCTCGAACGATTATAGGCCTGCCACTTGGGTCGCCCTTGCATGCCCGGTTCTGCGGCGCACAAAGTCCTTGACTGGATTGAGATAGGAATCTATCTTACCGATCGGTCAGTTACTCGGATGTGAGCATGAAGCCGGTCCCCCGCTGGTCTCGCCGCAAGGAAGCGCGGCCCGCCGAGCTCACTCGCGCGGCCCTGGAGCTGTTCGTGGAGCGCGGCTACGCCACCACGCGTCTGGAGGACATCGCCAGGCGAGCCGGGGTCAGCAAGGGCACGTTGTATCTCTACTTCGAGAGCAAAGAGGAGCTGTTCAAAGCGGTCGTGCGCGAAGGCCTGGTGCCCGCCCTGGAGCGCGGCGAGCGCATGGTTGAGGAGCATCGCGGCGACGCCGCGACCCTGGTGCGCGAGCTCATCAAGGGCTGGTGGCAGCTCATCGGCAACACGCCGTATGGCGGCATCGCCAAGCTGATGATCTCGGAATGCCGCAACTTCCCCGAGCTGGGCAGCTTCTACTACCAGGAAGTCATTCGGCGCGGTTACAGTGTGATCGAGCGTGCCGTGCGACTGGGCGTCGACAACGGGGAGTTTCGCGCCATGGACCTGGATTACGTCACGCGGCTGGTAGTGGCGCCGCTGGTGCTGATGACCATCTGGCGCCACTCCTTCGATTTCTGCGACAGCCATCGCCTGGACCCCGACGTCTACATCGAGCATCACACCGAGCTCCTGTTAAACGGCCTGATCGCAGGCGAACGGATGCGTCTGCCCTCGGCCGCCAACGACGCGCGCGGTTGATCCGTCCCACGCGCCTGCGCACGAGGATATCTCTCATGACTTCGATGTTCTCATCGCTGCTGCGGCGGACAATGCCTGCGCTTGCGGTCGCGCTGTGCCTGTGGGCCTGCAGCAAGGAACCGCAACCGATCGAGGAGGTGCGGCCGGTTCACGTGGTGAAGGTGGAGCTGGGCGGGGGCGGGACGCAGATGACCTATACCGGCGACGTGCGCGCTCGTTACGAGACGGCGCTGGGCTTCCGAGTTGCCGGCAAGATCGTCGAACGCAAGGTGGAAGTCGGTTCCCGCGTGGCCCGCGGGGCACTGCTGGCGCGGCTCGACCCCAGCGATTATCAGCTCAACATCGAGGCCGCGAAGTCCCAGCTCGAGGCGGCGCGCTCCGACTTCGCGCAGGCGCAGGACGACCTCAAACGCTATCGCGACCTGTACGAGCAGAAGTTCATCAGCGCCGCGGAGTTCGATCGCCGCCAGACCGCCTACAACGTCGCCAAGGCGCGGCTGGAGCAGGCGCAGGCCGAGCTCGGCGTGACCCGCAATCAGTCCGCATACACCTCCCTGCGTGCCGACCATGAAGGCATCGTCACGGCGATCGCCGCCGAAGTCGGCCAGGTCGTCTCGGCAGGCCAGACGGTCATGCGGGTCGCCCGGCCGCAGGAAATGGAAGTGGTGATCGCGGTCCCGGAGAGCCGTCTCGACGAGTCGCGGGCCGCAGGCCAGGTCGTGATCACCCTGTGGGCCGAGCCGGATGCGAAGTTCACGGGGCGCGTCCGCGAGATCTCACCGAGCGCAGACCCGGTGACTCGTACCTACTCTGTGAAGGTGACGCTGCTGGACCCCACACCCAGGGTGCAGCTGGGCATGACCGCGAATGTCCTGCTCGGCGCGGGCGAGGCCGAGCCGGTGATCCGCCTTCCGCTCACGGCGTTGTTCCAGCAGGGCGAGAAGCCCGCGGTGTGGCTGGTCGATCCCAAGACCGGAAAGGTGGCGCTCACGCCGGTGCAGGTCGCCCGCTACACGCAGGACGCGGTGGAGATCGCCGGGGGCTTGAAGGCAGGCGATGTGGTGGTGCGCGCGGGCGTGCACAAGCTGTATGCCGGACAGCAGGTGCGGGTAATGGCGGAGGCTGGCCAATGAAGGGGCCCAATCTCTCCGAGTGGGCACTCGAGCACCAATCCTTCGTTCTATTCCTGATCATCGCCCTGGCCCTGGCCGGCGCCTACGCTTACCTGCGGCTGGGCCAGGCGGAAGACCCGGACTTTACCCTCAAGGTCATGGTGGTGCGCACGCTGTGGCCGGGCGCGACGGCCCGCGAGGTGGAGCAGCAGGTGACCGAACGGCTCGAGAAGAAGCTGCAGGAGACGCCCTGGTTCGACTACTCGCGCAGCTACTCCAAGCCGGGCGAGTCGCTGATCTTCGTGCTGCTGAAGGACTTCACTCCGCCCGAACAGGTGCCCAACGCCTGGTACCAGGTGCGCAAGAAGATCGGCGACATCCGCCACACGCTGCCGGCTGGCGTGCGGGGGCCGTTCTTCAACGACGAGTTCGGCGACACCTTCGGCACCATCTACGCTTTCACGTCCGACGGTTACTCGTTCGCCGAACTGCGTGATTACGTGGACCGCGTGCGCAACGAGCTACTGCGCGTCCCGGACGTGGCCAAGATCGACATGATCGGCGACCAGGACGAGAAGATCTACATCGAGACCTCGCACCGCAAGCTGGCCACGCTGGGGATCGATCCGTTGACCATCTTCAACGTCCTGCAGCAGCAGAATAGCCTGGTGCCGGCCGGCAATTTCGAAACCCGCGAGGACCGTATCTTCGTGCGCGTGAGCGGCGCCTTCGAGTCTCTGGGCAGCATCCGCGAGATCGGCATCCAGGCCAACGGACGGTTGTTCCGGCTGGGGGACATTGCCAGCGTCCATCGCGGCTACGTCGACCCGCCGCTGCTGAAGATGCGCTACGAAGGGCGCGAGGCCATCGGCCTGGCCATCGCCATGCGCAAGGGGGGCGACATCATCGACCTGGGCCGCTCGCTGAAGCACCAGATGGCGCGGCTCGAGCGGGAGCTGCCGGTCGGTATCGAGGTGCACCAGGTCGCGGACCAGCCCACCGTGGTGGGGCGCTCAATCAAAGAGTTCATGCGCACGCTGTCGGAGGCCGTGATCATCGTGCTGGCAGTGAGCTTCATCAGCCTGGGCCTGCGCACCGGCGTGGTGGTAGCGCTGTGCGTTCCGCTGGTGCTCGCGATGACCTTCCTCGGCATGCAGGTCTCCGGCATCGACCTGCAGCGCATCTCGCTGGGGGCGCTGATCATCGCGCTGGGCCTGCTCGTCGATGACGCCATCATCGCAGTCGAGATGATGGCCATCAAGATGGAGCAGGGCTGGGACCGCTTCAGGGCGGCGAGCTTCGCCTACACCTCCACTGCACCGTCCATGTTGACCGGCACGCTGGTGACGGCGGCCGGATTCCTGCCGGTCGGCCTGGCCAAGTCGGCGGCCGGCGAATACACCTTCTCCATCTTCGCCGTGGTGACCATGGCCCTGCTGATCTCGTGGATCGTGGCGGTGCTGTTCACTCCCTATCTGGGCTACAAGCTGCTGCCCGATCTGCGACCCGGCGTGCACCAGGCGGGGCTGCTGACCCGGCTCCTGCGCCGCATTGCTCCCCGCCTCGCCGCGCCCGCGAAGACCGCGGGAGCGAACCCCGGACACGGCGAGGACGTCTATAACACGCCTTTCTACCGGCGCTTTCGGGCGCTGGTTACCTGGTGCGTGGCACATCGCTGGGTAGTGATCGGCACGACCGTGATCGCCTTCGGGCTGTCCATCGCCGGCTTCGGCCTGGTGCAGCAACAGTTCTTCCCGTCGGCCAACCGGCCCGAGCTGGTGGTGGATCTATGGCTGCCGAGCGGCGCGTCGATCGTGGCCACGGACCGGGAGGCGCAGCGCTTCGAGCGGGTGCTCGACGCCGACCCGGACGTAGAGAGCTATGTGGCCTATATTGGCGCCGGTAGCCCACGCTTCTACCTGCCGCTCGACCAGCAGCTGTTCAACGCCAACCTGGCAGAGTTCGTCGTCACCACCAAGAGCAACGAGGTGCGCGACGCCGTCGCACAGCGCCTGCTCAGCATGCTGGACAACGAGTTCACCCTCCTGCGCGGCCGCGTCCAGCCGCTGCAGAACGGACCGCCGGTCGCATATCCGGTGCAGTTTCGCATCAGCGGGCCGGACTTCGGCGAGCTGCGCCGGTTCGCGGAGCGGATGGCCGACGTCATGCGTGCCAGTCCGCACATGTACCACGTGCACCTGAACTGGAACGAGCTGTCCAAGGTCGTGCGGCTGGAGATCGACCAGAACAAGGCGCGCCTGATCGGCGTAGCCTCACAGGACCTGTCCAACGTGCTGAACTCGATCCTGACCGGCTTCAGCATCACCCAGTACCGCGAGCGCGACAAGCTCATCGAAGTGCTGGCCCGGGCCGAAGCCTCGGAGCGGCGCAGCCTGGAGGACCTGTCTTCGATCAACATCCCGACCCAGAGCGGGCGCTGGATTCCGCTGTCGCAGATCGCCACCGTGGAGTACGCGTTCGAGGAGGGCCTGATCTGGCGCCGCAACCGTGAGCCCACCATCACGGTGCAGGGGGACATCGTCGGCGACATCCAGGCGCCGGTGGTATCCATGCAGCTCGACCCGCAGCTCGATGCCATCCGCGCCGAGCTGCCGCCCGAGTACCGCATCGAGATGGGCGGCGCCATCGAGGAGAGCGCGCGCGGCCAGGCCTCGGTGAACGCCGTCATGCCGGTCATGCTGCTGACCGTCGTCACGCTGCTGATGCTGCACCTGCAGAGCATGCAGAAGACGATCCTCGTGCTGCTCACGGCGCCGCTGGGGCTGATCGGCGTGACCCTGTTCCTGCTGGTGTTTCGCGTGCCGTTCGGCTTCGTGGCCATGCTGGGCGTCATCGCACTGTCGGGTATGATCATGCGTAACTCGATCATCCTGGTCGATCAGATCGACCAGGACCTGCACGCCGGGCGTGCACCCTGGGAGGCCGTGATCGAATCCACCGTGCGGCGGTTCCGACCGATCCTGCTGACTGCCGCCGCCGCGATCCTGGCCATGATCCCGCTCACGCACAGCAACTTCTGGGGTCCGATGGCCGTGGCGATCATGGGCGGCCTCACTGTGGCCACCGTGCTGACGCTGCTGTTCCTGCCGGCGCTTTATGCGGCGTGGTTCAGGGTCAAGTCGCCGCAGGCCGGCGGGGCCACCGCGTGATAGGCTGCCCAGCCGCCAATCTCGGATCTTGATCCCGTGCAGCGACCCTACAACCTTCGTCAGCCAGCGCGCCGCTTCGTCGCGGCGCTGTTCGTCGTCGTCCTCGCTTGGACGCTGCCACCGGCGCAGGCCGCGAGGGAGGCGATCGCCTCCGCGCATCCCCTGGCCACTGCGGCAGGGCACGAAATGCTCGCCCAGGGCGGCAACGCCTTCGACGCGGCAGTCGCAGTGGCTGCAGCGCTGGGCGTAGTTGAGCCGTTCTCCTCGGGCCTGGGCGGTGGGGGGTTCTTTCTCCTGCACCGCGCGTCCGACGGCTACGAGACCATGATCGATGCGCGCGAGACGGCGCCGGGGCGGTCCAGCCGCGAGATGTACCTGGATGCCGAAGGCAAGGCGACCGAACGCCTGTCGTTGGATGGCGCATTGGCGGCTGGCATTCCCGGCACGCCGGCGGGGCTGGCGTGGCTTGCACAGCGGTATGGGCAACTCCCGCTCGCCACGTCGCTGGGCCCGGCGATGCGGCTGGCGGCCGACGGTTTTGCCGTCGATGCGCGCTACGTGGCCGCCGCGCGCTTTCGCGCCGGGCTGCTCAAAGCCGATCCCGCAACGGCGAGGGTATTCCTCGACGCGGGCGAGGTGCCAGCGGCCGGCTTTGTCGTGCGCCAGCCGGACCTGGCGCAGACGCTCGCTGCCCTGGCCGCCAAGGGCCGCGATGGGTTCTACGCGGGGGAGGTGGCGCAGCGGCTGGTAGCGGGTGTGCAGATGGCCGGAGGGATCTGGCAGCGCGAAGACCTCGCCGGCTATCGGATCACGGAGCGCAGCCCGATGCGCCTGTCCTACCGTGGCGCGCGCATCACCTGCTCGTCGCTGCCGTCCTCGGGCGGGCTGGTGCTGGCCGAGGTGCTGCAGATCCTCGAGAGGTATCCGCTCGCGACACTGTCGCGTGCGGCGCGCGATCACCTTGTGGTCGAGGGGTTGCGGCGCGGCTACCAGGACCGCGCCCGCTACCTGGGCGACCCCGATTTCGTGACACCGCCGGCCGTTCTTGCCAGCCGCTCCTACGCCGACGAGCGCGCTGCGTCCATCGATCCGGACCGGGCGACCCCGAGCGCCGAGCTGGACCGTCTGTATCCGGTGCTGACCGAGGGAGAAAACACCACACACTTCTCCGTGGCCGACGCAGAGGGCAACCGGGTCGCAGCCACGCTCAGCGTCAACCTGCCCTTCGGGGCCGGACTGATCGCAGGAGACACCGGCGTGCTCCTCAACAACGAGATGAACGATTTCGCTGTGGGCGGCGTGCAGGCCAGCGCGTATCGCCTGGCCGGCGGGCTGGCCAACGAGGTCGCGCCCGGCAAACGGCCGCTGTCCAGCATGACTCCGGCCTTTCTGGAGGACGAGCGCGGCGTGCTGGTGTTCGGTACCCCCGGCGGGTCGCGCATCATTTCCATGGTCCTCCTGGCGATTCTCGACTATGTGGACAGCCCACAGGTCGACCTGGAGCGCGTGATCGGTGCGCCGCGCTTCCATCACCAGTACCTGCCGGATCGGTTGCTGTACGAGCCCGCGCCGTTTGCGATGCCGGATGCATGGGTGGAGGCGCTCAAGGCCAAAGGGCACGCAGTCGAGCAGGGCGGCCGCGCCTGGGGCAATATGCAGGCCGTATTCGTCGACAAGCGCAGCGGCGAGGTGTCCGCTCACAACGATCCGCGCGGACGCGCCGGAATGCTGTTCTGAGC
>DAIQQA010000062.1:0-25046 GCA_036787045.1 Burkholderiales bacterium
TTTCGCGTACGCCTGGTAACCTTAAGTATAAAGTATAGGCCTGACCCTGATTTTGGGATTTTGGGGTCAGGCCTATACTTTATATCGCGCCCGCCGCAACTGCCTCGAAGCGAAATCCCATGGTGCGGCAGTGATAGTAGAGGCCGCCGTCCTGAACGATCAGCCAGGTGGCCAGGCTCTTGCCGCGATTGTGGTGCGAGTGCACGCTGGTCGGCGGGGTCACCATGGTGACGTAGGGCGCCCAGTCCTTGCGCGCGCCGTCGACCATCGAATAGCAGTCGGGACCTTGGATAGCGATCGATACGGCGACCGAGTTGTGGCTGTGCGCGGTTTGCGTGCCGCCAGGCTCGAGCTGGTTCATGGCCAGCGTGAGGGTGGGCGAGATGTTGCGGCGGTCTTCCAGGCGCTCGCTCGCAAACACGACGGCGAGCCCTGCAACCCGCTGGCCTGCGAGCTTCGCCCGCGCGCCATCGAGCTGATTGGCGATGGTCGCAGCCGGAAAGTGTGCCGCCTCGACCAGCCCCTCGCTCGGCTGCGGCGGCGCGAGGCGCTCGAAGGCCAGCTCGGGCTCGTTGGTGACCAGCCACAGCACGCTGTCGCTCTGCGGGCTCGCAAGCTGGATCGGCCGCCCGCCCGGAAGCGAGAAAATGTCGCCTGTGCTCCAATCGATCGCATCGGACCCCTGCACCGCGCGCCCCGATCCCTCGATCACGTAGCCGAGCACGACGGTCGCGCGGGCGTGGAGCGTAAGCGATGCCCCGGCGCGAATCCGTGCATACGAGGCGAGCACCAGCGGTGAGGTTGCCGGGAACGGGAGCCCCAGCGCAGCACTCTGGTCGCAGGGGATCAGGGCCGTGCCGGTCGCAGGATCGAATGCTGCGTCGCGCTCCGCAACAAAGCTCGCCGGCGGGACCTCGGGATAGACGATGTTGAAGGCGTTTCCCGAGTCGAAGTAGCGCGCGCGGCGCGTGTAGGGCGTCTCCGCTGCCGCCCGGTGCTCGGACCCCGTCTTCGCTCCAGCCTTTGCCGGGATGGTCATTCGTGCACGCCTCCTGATCGCTGAGCCGCCCCACGCCTAACGCGCGGGCAGGCGCAAGCTTACCAGCGTAGCCGGGCGTCGTCCCGGAGGCGGACGGCCGGCGGCGGGCAGCCTTCGGGCCATCGCAAGGCTGCGGCCGCACCCGCCAGGAGCGCAAAGGCGGGAACCACCCCGAGGCCGGGGTGTCATCCCCTGTGCCCAAGCCAGCCATTTCCAATACGGCCCTGAGCGGCTCATAATTCGCCCAGGGGCAAACGGAGGATTCCAGGATATGGACTATCGGTCACCGGGCACTGTAAAGGAGGCGGTAGATCTGCTGACGGCCCACAATGGCGCCGCGCACGTTCTGGCAGGCGGCACCGATCTGCTGGTGAAACTGAGGGCGGGCGTCGTCGCGCCGGAGTTGGTGGTGGACTTGAAAGCCATTCCACAGCTCCGCGGCATTGCGGCGGACGCGAACGGCTTTCGCATCGGGGCGGCGACGAGCTGCGCGGAGATCGGCGAACACGCTGCGCTCGCCGCCGCGTGGCCGGGCGTGGTCGAGGCGCTGCAGCTGATCGGTTCCACCCAGATCCAGGGCCGCGCCAGTCTCGGGGGCAACCTCTGCAACGCCTCGCCGGCCGCCGACAGCGTGCCCGCGCTGATCGCGGCCGGCGCCGTCTGCGAAGTTGCAGGGCCTGGCGGCGAGCGCCAGGTGCCGGTGGAGAAGATCGTCACCGGGCCGGGGAAGACATCGCTTGCACGCGGGGAGTTCGTGGTGGGGTTCCGGCTGCCCAAACCCCGGGCGCGCTCGGGTGATGCTTACCTGCGGCTCATTCCACGTACCGAGATGGACATTGCCGTGGTGGGGGTCGGCGTGGCGATGACCTTGGATGCGGCGGGCGTCTGCACGCATGCCCGGGTCGGCCTCGGTGCTGTCGCACCCACGCCCCTGCTGGTCGAGGATGCCGCCAAGGCCCTGATCGGTACCCGCGTCGACGCTGCGGCGCTGGCGGCACTGGCTGCGGCAACCAGCGCAGCCTGCAAGCCCATCGACGACAAGCGCGGCACCGTGGCCTATCGCATCAAGGTCGCGGGTGTGCTGGCGAGGCGGACCGCGCAAACTGCGCTCGAGCGGGCTCGCGGCTCGACAACGAAGGCCACGGGCCGATAGAGGACAACAGAGGAAGAGATGGCTAAGCATCACGTGACCACTACCATCAACGGGGACCCGGTCGAGTTCCTGTGCACGCCGGCGCAGACCCTGCTCGACGTGCTGCGTGACGTGCTCTATCTGACCGGCAGCAAGGAAGGGTGTGCCTCGGGCGACTGCGGCGCCTGCAGCGTCATGCTGGACGGGCGCCTGGTGTGCTCCTGTCTGGTGCTCGGCGTCGAAGCGCAGGGGCGCAGCATCGAAACCATCGAGGGGATGGCGCACGGCGACCGGCTGCACCCGCTGCAGCAGAAGTTTCTCGAGCACGCCGCGCTGCAGTGCGGCGTATGCACGCCGGGGTTTCTGGTCGCGGCGAAGGCGCTGCTCGACCGCAACCCGGACCCGACCGAGACCGAAGTGCGATACTGGCTGGCGGGCAACCTGTGCCGCTGCACCGGCTACGACAAGATCGTGCGCGCGGTGCTCGACGCTGCCGCCGAGATGAGGGGGAACTGAGCGATGAACGACCCGAGGACGATAGGACTGACCGAGCGCAAGCTGAAGATCGTCGGGACGCGCCCGCTGCGCCCGGACGGCGTGGACAAGGTGACTGGCCGGGCGAAGTTCGGGGCCGACCTGCACGTGGCGAACATGCTGATCGGCAAGGTGCTGCGCAGCCCGCATGCACACGCGCGGATCAGGTCGATCGACGTCTCCAAGGCGCAGGCGTTGCCGGGCGTGAAAGCGGTGATCACCTCGGCCGACCTGTGCGACCTGCCCTCCGAGTTCATCCCGGCGGGCGAGATGATGGTCAACTATCGCGACATGACGCGCAACGTGATGGCGCGCGAGAAGGCGCTCTACGAGGGCCACGCGGTCGCGGCCGTGGCGGCGACCAACGAGGAAACTGCGGCGCAGGCACTCAAGCTCATCCAGGTCGACTACGAAGTGCTGCCGCATGTGTTGGACGTGGCGAAGGCGATGGAGCCGGATGCGCCATTACTGCACGAAGAGATGTACACGATCGGCGTCGAACCGAAGCCGGCGAAGCCCTCGAACATCGCCAAGCGCGTCGAGTTCGCTCTGGGAGACGTCGCCGCAGGCTTCGCGCAGGCCGACGTCGTCGTCGAACACGAGTTCACCACCGTGCCGGTCCACCAGGGTTACATCGAGCCGCACGCCTGCCTCGCGACCGTGTCCGAGGACGGGCAGGCGGAGCTGTGGTGCACGACACAGGGCCAGTTCATCGTGCGCAGCTTCTGCGCGAAGCTGCTCGGCATGGAGCTGTCCAAGTTGCGCGTGACCGCCTCCGAGATCGGCGGCGGCTTCGGCGGCAAGACGGTCGTCTACCTCGAGCCGCTGGCACTCGCGTTGTCGCGCAAGTCGGGCCACCCGGTGAAGATGGTCATGTCCCGCCAGGAAGTGTTCCAGGCCAGCGGCCCGACCTCCGGTGCGAAGATCTGGGTCAAGATCGGCGCGAGCCGCGCGGGCCGCATCACCGCAGGCGAGGCGGTGCTCAAGTACCAGGCGGGCGCGTTCCAGGGCTCTCCCGTGCAACCCGGGTGCATGTGCGCATTCGCCCCCTACGATCTCGAGAACGTGAAGGTCGTGGGCTTCGACGTGGTCGTGAACCGGCCGAAGGTCGCGGCCTACCGCGCGCCGGGTGGACCGATCGCGGAGTTCGCCGTCGAGAGCGTGATCGACGAGATCGCCAAGCGGCTGGGGTTGGATCCGATCGAGCTCCGCCTGAAGAACGCGGCAAAAGAGGGCACCAAGGCCGCCTACGGACCCAAGTTCGGCCCCATCGGCCTGGTGCAGACGTTGGAAGCGGCGCGCTCGCACGCGAACTATCGCGCACCGCTCAAGGCGAATCAAGGGCGTGGTGTCGCATCGGGCTTTTGGTTCAACATCGGTGGCGACACTTGCGCGACACTCAACCTCACAGAGGACGGCACCGTGACGCTGGTCGCCGGCACCCCGGATATCGGCGGGTCGCGCGCCTCGCTTGCGATGATGGCGGCCGAGGAGCTCGGCATCGAGCTGGAGAAGGTCAGACCGATCATCGGCGACACGAGCGCGTTGGGCTACAACTTCCTGACCGGCGGCAGCCGCGTTACCTTCTCCAGCGGGATGGCGGTTGTCGAAGCGGCCCGCGATATGGTGCGCCAGCTGCGCGAGCGCGCGGCGAAGATCTGGGAGATCCCGCTGGACGACGTCGTGTGGGAGGACGGCTGTGCCCGCGCCCTGGGCAGCAGATCAAGCGAGATCAAGCCGCTGTCGCTCGCCGACATTGCGAAGACCGCCGGCAAGACGGGCGGGCCGATCGTGGGCAACGCAGCGATCAACGCGCAGGGCGCCGGCCCGAGCCTGGCCACGCACGTCGTGGACGTCGAAGTGGACCCGGAGACCGGCAAAGTCACCATACTGCGCTACCTTGCCGTGCAGGATGCCGGCAAGGCGGTGCATCCGAGCTATGTGGAGGGCCAGATGCAGGGCGGTGCGGTGCAAGGTATCGGCTGGGCGCTCAACGAGGAATACATCTACGACGAGAACGGGCGGCTGCAGAACCCGGGCTTCCTCGATTACCGGATTCCCGTGTGCTCGGATGTGCCAATGATCGACACCGTCATCGTCGAAGTGCCAAACCCGCGCCATCCCTATGGTGTGCGCGGGGTAGGAGAGACTCCGATCGTCCCGCCGATGGCCGCTATTGCGAACGCTGTCGAGAGTGCCATCGGGATCCGGTTCACCGAGTTGCCGATGTCGCCGCCGCGGGTGCTTGCCGCGATCGATGCGAAGCTCGCGAGCCAGAGCAAGACGGCGGCGTGACCATTTGGCCCGGGTAGTTCTCAGCGGCACCCTCCAGCAGCTGGCGGGCGGCGCATCGGAGCTGGAGGTCGAGGCGCGCGACGTACGCCAGCTTCTGCGCGCCCTCGGCCAGCGCTTTCCGGAGCTCGCTCCACACCTGGACTCCGGCTACGCCATCGCCATCGACGGCGAGATCTTCCAGGATGCGTGGTTCGCGCCCATTGGCCCCGACAGCGAGGTGCATCTGGTTCCGGCCATACGAGGGGGGTGACCGCATCGCGCGTTGCGATCGCGCCCGATCGGGTCGCCCGGACGGCTGACGACGTCGCGAGCGGTTGAGCGACCGGCTCAGGCGACCAGTACGAAGGAGAGCAACCCATGCAGGGACTCACCACCCAGCTTGCCGCATTCGTCGCGCAGCCCGGCCTCGAGCGCATCCCGGACGAGGCGCTCCGGACCGTTCGCTCCGGGTTCATCGACACGATCGCCACGCTGCTCGCCGGCCGCGACGAGCCGGTGACGACGCTCGTACGAGACCATGTGCGCGCCAAGCGCTCGGCCCTGACAGAGGCAAGCCTGCTGCTCGGCGAAGAGCGCGCCGCCGCAGCGGATGCCGCGCTCGTGAACGGTGTTGCGGCACACGCACTGGACTACGACGATGTCGCGCTCGCCGGGCACCCGAGCACGGTGCTGGTGCCCGCGGTGATTGCAGAGGGCGAGGCGATCGGTGCCTCGGGGTCGGCGGCGATGCGCGCATACCTCGTCGGCTACGAGGTCTGGGCGGAGCTGATCGGTCGCGAGGCCGATGCATACCACACGAAGGGCTGGCATCCGACCGGTGTGTTCGGTACGGTTGCAGCAGCGGCGGCGGTGGCCCATCTGCGCGGGCTCGACGAGGAGAGGGCGCGTCATGCATTGGCTATCGCTGCCAGCCTTGCGGGCGGGCTGACGGCCAACTTTGGAACGATGACCAAGCCCTTCCATGCCGGCCGGGCCGCGGCGAATGGGGTCGAAGCCGTGCGGCTCGCTCAGGCAGGGATGACGGCGGCAGCCGATGCATTCGAGCATGCGGGCGGATTCCTGGCTGCACTGTCCCCCAAAGGGAATGTCGATCGCACCCGGCCTGCCTCGGGTCTGGGCAAGCGGCTGGCAATCCTCGAGCAAGGGCTTTCGATCAAGAAGTATCCTATGTGCTACGCGACCCATCGCGTGATCGATGGTGTGCTCGATCTGGCGCGAGTGAACGGTGTCACGGCCTCCGACGTCGATCGTGTCGACGCCACGATCGGGACTGCGCAGGCCGGCATGCTGCGCAACCACGAGCCTGTCACCGGCCTCGAGGCGAAGTTCAGTCTCGAGTTCGCGGTGGCCTCGGCACTCGTCGCAGGCAAGGTCGGGCTGTCGGAGCTGACCGACCGGTTCGTTGCCCAGCCTGCCGTGCGGGAGGCGATGCGGAAACTGGCGATCGCCACGACCGATACGCGCTGCACGTTCGAACCGGTCTTTGCGTTCACGGATCGCGTGGTGCTGAAGCTCAAGGACGGGCGCACGCTCGATTCCGGTGAGATCCGCTTCGCCCGCGGGAATGCCAAGCTGCCCCTCCGAGATGCAGACCTGCGTGCGAAGTTCATGGACTGCCTGGGCACGGTCACGCATCTGGACCCGGATGCGCTCTTCGAGCGGCTGGCCAGGCTCGAAAGCCTGGGCAGCATCCACGAGCTGGCCGGGTCGCGCGAGGCACGTCGTGTGGCGTAGCGCGCCGGGCACAAGCACGCCCGCCCTTGTGCCCGAACGACGCGCAGGACGATGACCTCCTGCTGCGTGCACAATCGTGATGCCGGCCGCTTCTTCGGCTGGTTCGCGCGCCGCTATCGCAAGCGCTTCGCCCGCAATGGTCTCGAGCCCTCGCAGAAGCAGTTGGTCGAGGGCTTGAAGCGCTGCGGCTTCGCAGGCGCAACGTTGCTCGACATCGGTTGCGGCGTGGGCTATCTCCACCAGTACCTGCTGCGGGCCGGTGCAGCCAGCGCAACGGGCGTCGACCTGTCGGCCAGGATGCTGGCCGAAGCCCGCGCCGAGGCGCGCGAGGAGCGGCTGGCCGAACGCACCGACTACCGTGAGGGCGACTTCGTCGCGCTCGCCGACACCATCGCCCCGGCGGATTGCGTGATCCTGGACAAGGTCATCTGCTGTTATCCAGACGCCGATGCGCTCGTACACCAGTCTGCAGGGAAGGCCGCGCGGGTGTACGCGTTCACCGTGCCGCGCGACCGCTGGGTCGTGCGGGCGGCCCTGTGGTTCGGCAGGGTCCTGCTCGGCCTCATTCGCTGCGGTTTCCGCTCCGACGGACGGACCTTGGGTGCCTGCGGCGAAACGCCTCGCCCGGCCGCCCGACGGGCTAGCGATCCAGAGGAAGCGCGAGCTTGATCAGGGCGTGAGCGGGGATGCGCTGCGTCCAGCGCAGCCCGAACCGCCCGGCCGCACTGCGGACGACCGCGGCGCGTACCGTGGTGTGATCCGCCGACGCCGTGGCGATGGGCAGGCGCAGGAGACACGGCCCCCGGAAGCGCAGGCGTTCGCGGTCCGGTTCGAACAGCGCGCCGCCGACACTGATGTCCACCAGCCGGCCGGCAAAGCGCTTCTTGCCGGAGCTGAGCACGGCCGGCAGGTCGGTGGGGATCCGGTGCCATTCGCGGCGGCCCAGCGCAGCTCTCGCAAGGTCAGTCATTGGAAGGAGATCCGGGAGGAGCAGTATTCCGCTGGAATGATATTCCATCGGGCGTGCGGAACGGAACTCCAGTGCGCGGCGGTCCGGCTGGAAACTGCCGGCCAGCCTGCTCAGGCGATGCCTCAGGGTGAGGGTTCGTCCGGAAGCAGCCAGACCCTGTGAGTGGTATGCGGCACGCGGTCTCGTGACCCATGCTGAGGGCGAGGCGCTCGCGCGGCTGCTTGGACACCGCCAGGGCGTTCCGCTACGATTCGGTGGCCGGACCGCGGCCACCTGACAACAGGCGCGGCCGCTCGCGAGGACACCGATGAACATTCCCAGAGAAGAACTGCTCGACCGGCTGGAGGCCGAGGCCCGCCAGGTGCGGCGTAACGTGTGGCGGGCGCTTCGCGCTGGCGGCAGCGGCCATGCCGGGGGCTCCTGCTCGGCGGCCGACATCCTGGCCGCCCTGTACTTCCATCGCCTGCGCGTGCGGCCCGGCGAGCCGGACTGGCCGGAGCGCGACCGCTTCGTCCTGTCCAAGGGGCATGCGAATGCCGCGCTGGGAGCGGTGCTGGCGCAGGCGGGCTTCATCGACGACGCCGTCCTCGACCGGTTCTACGGCTTCGAGTCCCCATTCGGGATGCACCCGGACATCAAGGTTGCGGGCGTGGAGATGTGCACCGGCGCCCTTGGCCATGGGCTGGCCGTGGCTATGGGAATGGCGCTGGGGGCCCGCATCCAGAAGCTGCCGTTCCACACCTTTGTGATGCTGGGGGACGGGGAACTGCACGAGGGCTCCAACTGGGAGGCGGCGATGGCGGCTTCCCACTACCGGCTGGCGAATCTCACCGCCATCGTCGACCACAACAAGATCTCGCAGAGCGGGCGGGTGGCCGACATCATCGGGATCGATCCGCTCGCCGACAAATGGCGCGCCTTCGGCTGGGAGGTGCGCGAGATCGACGGCCACGACATGGCCGACGTAGTCGACACTCTCGACGCGCTGCCATTGCGCCCGGATCGCCCCACGGCGATCATTGCCCACACCGTCAAGGGGAAGGGCGTGAGCTTCGCCGAGAACACCTACCTCTGGCACAGCAACAACGTGAACGAGGAGATCTACGAGCGCGCGCTCGCAGAACTGGGCGGACCATGAACACCGCCGCTGCGACGCTCGACTGGCGCGCCCGCGCTGCCAACCAGACGCGCCTCGCGTTTGGCCAGGCGCTGCTCGAAATCGGCGCGTGCGAGCCCCGGGCGGTAGTGCTCTCCGCCGACACGCAAGACCTGCTCGGGATCCGTCCCTACATCGAGCGCTACCGCGATCGCTTCGTCGAGGTTGGCATCGCCGAGCAGAACGCGATCGGCGCAGCGGCAGGACTCGCGACCACCGGACTGCGTCCCTACGTATGCGCCTATGCGCCGTTCATCACAGCGCGCAGCATGGAGCAGGTGCGCAACGACGTCGCCTACGCGCATCAGCGTGTGGTGATCGGCGCCGCTGCGAGCGGCATCTCGCTGGGTGTGGCCGGGGGCACCCATCATGCCCTGGAGGACCTGGCGCTGATGCGCAGCCTGCCGAATATGACCGTCATCGTGCCTGCCGACGTGGACGAGGCGTATCAGGCCACCCTCGCTACACTCGATATCGACGGACCGGTCTACCTTCGGCTCGGGGGGCGTGTGGAGGAGCCGCCGGTGAGCGATCCGCAGGCGCCGTTCCGGCTCGGCAATGCGGTGCAACTGCGACCCGGCGACGACGTCGCCGTGATCGCCTGCGGAGCGCTAGTCGAGATGGCGGTGCGGGCCTCAGATGTCTTGCGCGGGGAGGGGATCGGCGCACGCGTCCTCAACATGCACACGATCAAACCGCTGGACCACGACGCGGTGCTGACCGCTGCCGCCGAGACGCGAGGGATCGTGACCGCGGAGGAGCATCACCTCGCAGGCGGGTTGGGCGGGGCGGTGGCCGAACTGCTCGCGGTGGAGCGTCCCACGCGCATGCGCATGGTCGGCATGCCCGACACCTTCGCGATGGTGGGGCCGACCGTCGCGCTGCGGGCGAAGTACGGCATGAGCGCCGAGGCGATTGCGCATGCTTGCCGCTCGCTGCTCGGGGCGGCCTAGTGGACTGTAACAGCCGATTCTGTAATACCCCTCACCCACAACCCCCTCCCGCAAGGGGAGAGGGAGTGTGCGTTGCATTTCATTACCACAGTCCACTATTGCGCCTTGCAGAATCAGGTTACAGACCTCCACACCACCCCGCCGGCTGCGCCGGCACCCCTCCTCGGAGAGGAGGGGAGTGTCTCCCCTCCTTACAAAGGAGGGGTGGCGCCGAAGGCGACGGGGTGGTTGGCTTTGGACTACTGTGGCTTGAGCGTAATGCATTTGGGCAAGGCTCAATAGCAGGACGGGTGAAGCCGTCGAAGCTCAGTTCTCCAGCCTTCCCGCGACACTGAAATCGACGATGACCGGCAAGGCGTAGTCGGCGAAACGCGATTTCAGCTTCGCGGCTGCCTCCTCTTTGGTGGCAGGCGTCGCGGTGGCTGCGACGAACGCGTGGATGTACCCACGGTTTGCTTCCATCAGCTCGGGCCCGGCGGTCGGTCCGTGCCCCGGGTGTACGGAGAGCGGATACAGCCGTTCGAACCGGTCGAGGATCTCCAGCCAGCCCTCGGGCCGGTTCTCCCGCAACCACAGATGCACGTTGTTGTAAGTCAGATCCCCGGTCAACAGCGCCTTGGTGCTTGGGATCCAGAGCACGGTGGCGTGCGGACTTTCGCCCCCGTCCATCGTGAGAAGCTGGATCTCGTTGCCCTCGACGAACAGGGAGGTGGCGTCGACCGGCGCCGGCGTCACGAAAGTGTCGGGGATCTCGTCTTTGAACACCGGCTTCCAGCGCTCGATCGCGCGGGGACCGTAGTCCTGGATGTCGGCGATCACAGCCTTCGTCGCGACAATGCGGGCGGTGGGAAAGGCCTGTTGCAGCACGCCCAGTCCGAAGAAATGATCTGGATGCCCGTGCGTCACCACGATGTACTTCAGTTGCTTGCCGGAACCCTGCACCATCTCCACCACCTTGGCAGCCTCGCTCAGCGTGAGCTGCGCGTCCACCAGGATGGCCTCGCGCTCGCCTTGGATCAGGTGGGAGTTGACGGAGAAGCCCGCCGGCGCGGCGGTGTGCGTGGTTACGGTCAGCTGCCCGGCAAGTGCCTGGCCGCTCATCAGCAGCATCAGCAACGCCGATGCGAGAACAGCAGAAAATCGATTCATGTGACCTCCGACAAGATGACTCATTGAGCTCGCGTGCGTTGGTGTCGACTCGGCAGTTGCGCACTCTACGAACGCTGCTTACTATCCGCAAGTAAGCACCGGACAGTAACCGGTTACCCCCGAGTAACCATGGAGCAAGCACCGAGGAACAGACCATGCCATCGCAACCCATGTGGGACGTGTTCAACGACCGTTGTCCAACCCGGCAGGTGCTCAACCGCATCGCCGACAAGTGGACCGTCATGATCGTCGCGCGGCTGGCCGAGCGCACCATGCGATTCGGCGCGCTCAAGCGCGACATCGGCGGTATCTCGCAGAAGATGCTGGCGCAGACCCTGCGCGGGCTGGAGCGCGATGGGTTGGTCGCGCGCGCGGTGTACGCAGAGGTCCCGCCGCGCGTGGAATACTCGCTCACGCCGCTGGGTCGCACACTCGTGCAGGTCCTCGTGCAGATCAAGCAGTGGGCCGAGGGAAATATCGAGAGCGTCCTGGCGGCACAGCAGGCCTATGACCAGGCCGAAAAGGGGCCGCAGCAGCCTGCGGCGACCGGCACAGTCGTGCGGCTGGCTTCTCGGGCGGCCTGAGACCTATGACTCCAGAAGAGTTTCGTCGCTACGGGCATCAGCTCGTCGATTGGATCGCAGACTACCGCGCGAGCGTCGCGCAGCGTCCGGTGATGTCGCGGGTCGAGCCGGGGGAGATCAAAGCGAAGCTGCCCCCGGCGCCACCGGAGCAGGCGGAGCCGTTCGACGCCGTCCTGCGCGATGTAGAACAGGTCCTGCTGCCCGGCCTCTCGCACTGGCAGAGTCCCCGCTTTTTCGGTTACTTCCCGGCCAACGGCGAGCTGTCCTCGGTGCTCGGCGACTACCTGAGCACGGGGCTGGGCGTGCTGGGCCTGTCCTGGCAGGCGAGCCCGGCGCTCACCGAGCTGGAGGAGGTGATGACCGACTGGGTGCGGCAGATGGTCGGCCTGTCGCCCAGCTGGAGCGGCGTCATCCAGGACACGGCTTCGACCAGCACACTGGTGGCGTTGATCTGCGCGCGCGAGCGCGCTTCGGGCTATGCGCTGGCCAAGGGCGGCCTGCAGGGCGGTGCGCCGCCGCTCACCGTCTACGTCTCCGCGCACAGTCACAGCTCGGTCGAGAAGGCTGCTCTCCTCGCCGGTTTCGGTCGGGAGTACGTCCGGGCGATTGCAGTCGATGCGAACAGCTACGCAATGCGCCCCGACGCGGTGCGCGCCGCGATCCAGGCCGACCTCGCCAAGGGCTTGAAACCGTGCGCGATCGTGGGCACGACCGGCACCACGACCTCGACTGCTTTCGATCCGCTGTCGGCCCTTGCGGAGCTGGCAAAGCAACACGGCACCTGGCTGCACGTGGACGCCGCGATGGCGGGCTCAGCGATGATCTTGCCGGAATGCCGGCCGCTGTGGGACGGGATCGAAGGTGCCGACTCGCTGGTGTTCAACCCCCACAAGTGGCTCGGCACCGCTTTCGATTGCTCGCTCTACTACGTGCGCGACGCCGAGCACCTGGTGCGCGTGCTGAGCACGAACCCGAGCTACCTGCAGAGCTCGGTCGACAGCCGAGTCAAGAACCTGCGCGACTGGGGCATCCCGCTTGGGCGCCGGTTCCGCGCGCTGAAGCTGTGGTGCCTGATTCGCGAGCAGGGCGTCGAGAGGCTCCGGCAGCGGCTGCGCCGCGACCTCGAGAACGCGCGCTGGCTCGAGGAGCAGGTAAGGGCCGCGCCCCGCTGGCGCGTGCTGGCGCCGGTGGCGTTGCAGACGCTATGCATCCGGCACGAGCCTGCCGGCCTTGCGGGCGAGGCGCTCGACCGTCACACGCAGGCGTGGGCCGAGCGCGTCAACCGCTCGGGTGCGGCCTACCTGACGCCCGCCGTGCTGGACGGGCGCTGGATGGTGCGCGTCTCGATCGGCTCGCTGGAAACCGAGCGCGCGCACGTCGCCGGGCTATGGGATGCGATGCGCGCCACAGCCGAATCGGCGTGAGTGTTTCGGCGGGAGGATCACGTGGGCCGCTCGAATGCAGGGCAGGGTGCGCCTGATGCGCGCGGCGGTACGGATGCGAGCTAAACTCGCGGCAACGACTGCACAAGCCGAACGGGCGAAAGGAGCGACCCAATGGGCCTCGGAGACATCAAGGCGCTGACCTTCGACACCGGCGGAACCATTCTCGACTGGCACACGGGCCTGCGCACGGCCCTGGCCGCGGCCGGCGCCAGGCACGGGCTGAAGAAGGACTGGCCCGCGCTCACCAACGAGTTCCGCCGGCGCTCGCTCAAGCGCATGCTGAACCACGGCGAGCACGCGCCTGCGACCATGAACTTCGACGACGTGCACCGCGAGACCCTCGATCAGCTCGTCGTCGAAGCGGGCCTAGATGTGTTCACGCCTGAGGACCGCCGCAGCATCTGGTGGGACGCGATCCACAGTCTGAAATGCTGGCCGGACTTCCCCGGCACGCTGTCGAAGCTGCGCGAGAAGTTCTACTGCGTGTCCTTCACAATCCTGAGCTTCCGCATCATCATGGACACGGCGAAGCGCAACGGCCTGAGCTGGGACGCGGTCATCTCCTGTGAGGCGATCGGCAAGTACAAGGTGCTGCCCGAGGCCTATCGGACCTGCGCCAGGTATTTGCAGCTCGATCCCGGGCAATGCTTGATGGTGGCGTGCCACAACTTCGATCTCAACGCCGCGAAGGCATGCGGCTTCAAGACTGCATTCGTGCGTCGACCAGACGAATGGGGAGCGGAAGGACCACCCGACTCGGAGCCGGATCCGCGGCACGATATCGTTGCAAGCAGCTTTCCGGAGCTGGCGAGACAGCTGGCAAGTGTCTGATCGGGTGTTGCGATGTCGCTCCTCCGGAGACTGGCGCGCAGACTGCGTAGACGCGTCCGCATCCCCGCCTGCGCGGGGCTAACCATGACTCGGAGGTTCTCCAGGCCTGTCGATCTGGCCCCATGACTGGCATGCTTTCCACAGGCGAAACAACCGTCTCCGACGGCAGCAGCCAATACGTACTGGTCACCGGCGAGGCCGGCGCGGCGCGTCTTCGGCTGTTGCACGTTGTGTATGGCAGCAGCACCGAAGCGCTTCTAACGGACCTGGGCCTGGTGCCTGGCATGAGCGCTGCGGACATCGGTTGCGGGACGGGCACGGTTTCACGCTGGCTGGCGGGGCGCGTGGGCGGTGCGGGCGTCGTGGTCGGCGTGGATGTGAGCACCGCGCAACTGGAAGTGGCCCGGCGCGACGCGGAGCGCCAAGGTCTGATTCAACTGCAGTTCCAGCACGCGGACGCCTACGATACTCGCCTGCCCAGGGAGAGCTTCGACTTCGTGTACTGCCGGTTCCTGCTGTGCCATCTCGCGCAACCCGAACGGGCGCTGGCTGAGATGCGCGCTCTTCTGAAGCCCAATGGCGCGCTGGTATGCGACGACGTGGACGTGGCGAGCATCTTTGCCGACCCGCCGTCGTCGGCCGTCGAGCGGATGCGGGATCTGATGCTGGCAGTGGGCGCGGCACGGGGTGTGGATTTCCGTCTCGGGATCAGGCTGCATCGCTTGTTCCGCAGCACAGGGCTCGCCAACCCTCAGGTTAGCTTCGATCAGCCGGTGTATGCAGCGGGGGAGGAGAAGCGGATCTGGGAGTACACCTTTCTCGAAGCGGCGCCCGCAATGATCCAGGCGGGATTGGTCAGGCCGGCCGAGCTGGAGAAACTGACCCAGGAACTGGTCGCGGTCGCGCGGGACGAGACCATAATGGTGGCGCAGGCCCGCAAGGTGCAGGTGTGGGCGCGGAAGTAGGGGATGGTCAGTGGCACGGAGCATATGTCGATTTGTGATGAGCATTCTCGGAATCGTTCTTTGGCGGTGGCAGACTGACTGACTAAGCTTGCCACTTCTTGCAACCACCTGGAGGTGAGCCATGAGCAAGGTACTGAACGAAGTTCTGAAAGCCAACGAGAAGTACGCCGCATCCTTCGGCGAGAAGGGCAAGCTGCCCCTGCCTCCGGCCAGGCAGTTCGCGATCCTCACCTGCATGGACGCGCGCCTGCATCCCTCCAAGTTCGCGGGGCTGGCAGAAGGCGACGCCCATGTGATCCGCAACGCTGGGGGGCGCGCCAGCGACGACGCCATCCGCTCCCTGGTGATCTCCTACAAGCTGCTGGGCACCAAGGAGTGGTTCGTGATCCACCACACCAACTGCGGCATGGAGCTGTTCACCGACGATGTGATGTCGGGGTTGCTGGAAAGCAGCCTGAAGACCGCAGTGCTGGACGGAACGAAGTGGAAGGACGTCGGCGCCGGCCCGGGTGCGATCCACGGCAAGTACGTGAAGTGGCTGACCATCAGCAATCTGGAGGGCAGCGTCGTGGAGGATGTCCAGCGCATCCGCAGCCATCCGCTGGTGCCGGGCGACATTCCGATCTACGGCTACATCTACGATGTGACCAACGGCAAGCTGATCGAGGTGAAAAAGGCGACGGAGGCCGGCCGGGCGCGATAGACGTTCGCGGGCGCACCGGGGACGCCGGTCGCGTCGCACGGAACCGACAGAAGGAATAGGCTCGGACAAGCCTAAGCTCCCTACCGCATAACTGGACGTGTGTTGCATGCGGGCCAGCGGTGAGTCGGGCCGCGCGGGGAAGGACTGCGTTTGGAACCGGGCACAAGGGCACTTGTCACATAGGCGTGGCTCGCGGAGCCAGCTCACCCCAGTGACAACGTCGACCCGACCTTCCCCTGCATGGCACACGGTAGCTCCGAGCGGCTTCCCGGACGTGGCGAGGACGCCCCGCTCCTGAAAAGCCCGGTGTTCTGGATCGCTGTAGCCATTGTGCTGGCTGCTGGCGTCGGCCTGTATCTCTGGCGGGAGCGCGCGGGGCAAGATCTGCCGACGGAAGCGCAGCCGCAGGTGCAGGAAGCACCCGCGCCGGACGCTGCTATCGAGGAGGTGGCGCCGGCGGCAAGCCCCGAGCCACAGATCCAGCATCCGATCCCGGAGGTCGAAACGGCGCTGGCCGGCGACAGCAAGCCGCTGCCGTCTTTGGACGCAAGCGACGTCCCGGTGCAGCAGTCGCTGGCGGGCGCGTTCGCCACGGCGAAACCCATGGACGGGTTGTCGCTCTCGCAGGACCTCATCCGTCACTTGGTCGCGACGGTGGATAACCTCCCGCGACAGCATGTGGCGACGAGCCTATTGCCGCTCAGGCCGCCGCCTGGGCAGCTGGTCGCGTCTGGGCGCGGGGAAGTCGTGGTACTGAGCCCGAAGAGCTACGCGCGCTACACCCGCTACATCAAGCTGGCCCAGGCCGTGGACACGAAGACGCTCGTCGCGGTCTACGTGCGCTTCTATCCGTTGTTCCAGCAGGCCTACGAGGAGCTAGGGTATCCGGATCGGTACTTCAACGACCGTGTCGTCGAGGTGATCGACCATCTTCTGGCCACTCCCGAGGTGGAGCAACCCCTGGAACTGGTGGAGTTCGGGGGCTTCTACCAGTTCGCCGATCCCGATGTTGAGGATCTTTCCGCTGGGCGGAAGCTCCTGATCCGGATCGGGCCCGACAACGCCGCGGTCATCAAGGCGAAGCTGCGGGACATCCGGCGCGAGGTGACGGTCCAGGCGCCTGCGTCCCAGAAGGCATCTGATTAGGGTGTCATCCCCGCGACGGCGCGCGACGGCGGGGATCCAGCAGTGTCTGAGGCACCTGGGTTCCCGCTTTCGCGGGAACGACAGCGCAACACTCATCCAAACACTCTCTAGCGCCTCTCCTCGCTCCGGGACCGATCGCCAACGCCGTTCTCGGGCGTCCAGCGCAGCTCGATGCGCTGATCTGGAAGGAGCTGCGTGCGGGTGCCGAAACGCTGACCCTCGCGATCGATGACCGAGCACAGCCATCCCCGGTCTTCAGCGCTGGCGCGCCGCACCCGGAAGCGGTGCATCTGGGTGGCGACCAGCTCGAGGCGGCGCAGCCGGCCGGTATCGGCCTCCAGGGCGGGGAAGTACATGAAGCTCAGATCGCCGCGGAACGCCTCGTGGCCGTGGATGCCTTCGTAGTCGTTGATGAAGTCGCCGCAGCCGTAGAGGATGAGCTTCCCGACGTAGACCTCGATGGCCTTGGGGTGGTGCGAAGAATGGCCGTGGAACACGTCGACGCCGGCGTGATCGATCACGCGGTGGGCGAACGTAACCTCGGCCGGTGCGATCTCGTGGCCCCAGTTCGAGCCCCAGTGCACCGAGAGCACCACGACGTCTCCTGGCCGTTTGGCCGCCAGGATGCGCTGGGCGAGCCGATCGACGGTGCGCTCCGACAGGTCGGCGATGAAGTCGACCCCCGGCCGGTTCGCCTGTGCAGCCCAATGCCGCGGCACGCCGCTGCTTTCCAGCCCCACTGCGAAGACGAGGATGCGGCGATCCGCTTCCACCGGGAGTTGTGCCGGTGCCTCCGCTTCGACGCGGTCTCTCCCGGCGCCCGCGGTGCGGATGCTCGCGCCGTGGAGAGCATCCAGCGTCTCGTTCAGGCCCGACGCGCCCCAGTCCAGCACATGGTTGTTGGCGAGCACGCAGCAGTCGATGCCGGCGGCGGACAGGCAACCCAGGTTGGCCGGATGCATGCGGTAGTTGATGCCCTTGTCGACCCAGTCGTTGCTCCGGGTGACGGCGGTCTCGAGGTTGACGATCCGCGCGTGAGGCCGCACGCGCCGGAGTTCGTCCAGTGCGTCGCCCCAGATGTAGTCGGCAGCCACTGCGCGCGGGATGGGCCCGTTGCGTTCCTCCGCCAGAATCACGTAGTCCACGGCGTTCTGCACCCACGGCTCGTGGATCTCGGGCCCGCACGGGTGCGCCAGGATCTGATCGATTCCCCGGCCGGTCATCACGTCGCCGCAGACGAACAAGGTGAGCTGGTTCACCGCCGCATCATGGATCCGGTCGCAGCCCCAGGCTTTGACCCGGATCAATCCCGGATCGGCAGGTCGCCGCTGGCCCGCATTTGCTGTCGTGCCGCGGCGGTCGTGTCGGGGCGCCGCGCCGCACAGGGTTGCCGCGCGGCGCGAACCGCTACTGAAACGTGGCGGCGGTGAGCTCCTGCGACGCTTTCTCGCCGAAGGAGTTGCGGTAGACGGTCTTCACCACGCTGATCTTGCCGTTGATGAGCGCGAACCAGTCGGTCCCGTCCTCCTTTCCCGAGAACGGATTGCCCTTGGAGTCGACGCCCTTTATCCGCCCGCTGAAGGACACCTTGAACGCCTCGAACTCGCCGGCGGGGACTTTGACTTTCTCGAGCCGCTCCGCCTTGCGCTCCTGGGTGACCTCTGCAGTGAAGGTCTCGCCCGTGACCGTGAAGGTCTGCGTCCACTTCTTCCCCTTCTGCAACGGCAGACCGATGAAGTCGAGACCCGGCGAGAAGGCGCACTGCTGCCCGTTGGCCAGGCACATCGCTTTCACGAGCCTTAGGGAGCCCTTGATGGCCGCGCCCTCGAAGTTGCGCCCGCCCACCTTCTGGACGAAGTGGACCTCCTGGTCCGAGCCCTCTGTGCATTCCAAGTCCAGCTGCTGGGGCTTGTTGTTCAGCACCCAGGTGTAGCTGGCCTTGTCGCCGGGCTGGCAGTCCTTCGCCGGCTCCATGGTTTGCCCGACCGCGACCCCGGGAAAGACGACAGCAGCCACGATCGCCATGCGGAAATACGTGCGCATCTGATTTCCTCCGTGTTGGTTCAGGTACGTGGGCCGCGGGGTGCCGCCGCCGGTGAGCGGGCGGAGAGCACCCGGTCCGATCGCAAGCGTACCGGCCGAGAGGTTACGGATCGCTTACCGATTACATGATCTGGTTCACCACGCCGCCGTCCACGCGCAGCGCCGCGCCGCTCGTGGCGGAAGCCAGCGGGCTGCACAGATAGACGGTGAGGTTCGCCACCTCATCTGCGGACGCGAAGCGCTTCAGGAGCGAGGTCGGGCGGAACGTCACGAAGAACTCTTTCTCGAGCTCGGCCACGGTGATGCCCGCCGCCTTGGCGCGCTCGGCGCGCATGCGCTCGCTGTTCTCGGTACGGGTGGGGCCGGGCAGCACGGTATTGACCGTGACACCGGTCCCGGCCAGCTCGATGGCCAGCCCGCGCGAGATGCTGAGCTGCGCGGTCTTGGTCATCCCGTAGTGGATCATCTCGCGCGGGATGTTCAGCCCCGACTCGCTCGAGATGAACAGCACGCGCCCCCAGCCTCGCTTGGCCATTGCCGGCGCGTAGCGGCGTGCGAAGCGAACGCCGCTCAGGACGTTCACCTCGAACAGGCGCAGCCAGTCGGCATCCGGGATCTCGAAGAACGGCTTGCGCTCGTAGATGCCCAGGTTGTTGACCAGGATGTCGACCTCCGGCACCCGCGCGAACACGGCTTGCGCCCCCTCGGCGGTGGCGCAGTCTGCAGCGATCCCGTCGGCGTGTGCTTTCGGGAGCGCATCGCGCAGGCGTGCAAGCGCTGCGTCGACGGAGCTCTGGGTGCGACCCGTGATCGTGACGCGTGCCCCTTCGGCGGCCAGGCCACGTGCGATGGCGTAGCCGATGCCGCCGGTGGAGCCTGTGATCAGGGCGTGGCGGTCGGTGAGTTGCAGGTCCATTGCGTAAGCCTCGTGGTACGTTGAGTGGGAATCGAGAAGCGCCCTCGGTGCACCCGCGATAATAGCGGGCTATCTCACGGACCGACAGGGATTACCGCAGCAAGCTCCAGGTTCCGAGCAGCACGAGGCCGGCGAGCGCGACCCACGCCAGCCACATGTTGTGCACCGCACGCCGGCGCAACGCATCGACGGCCTGTGCCAGCTGCGCGTTGCTCTCTGCCATCGAGCGCAGCAGTTCGGCGGTCTGCTGCTGCTCACGTTCGAGCTGCGCGATGCGTGCGGAGAGTGCCGCCAGGTCGGATTGCGGGTCGCCGGCAAGGGTGCTCGACGTGCGTTGTGCGGCCGGGCCGGCTTTGTTGCGGGCGAGGTTGACCAGCGCCTTCGCGCCATCGACGATCAGCGGCGCGTTGGAAACGATGCTAGACCAGGGTACCGCCTTGAGCCAGAGTAGGGACATGACCTGTTAGCCTTCTAGTACAGCGACACGGTAGTTACGAAACATCGCCCGGCAGGCGTGGAACATCGGCAAGGCGCACCTGTCCTCGTCCTTTCGGTTTTCTTCGTGTCTTCGTGCCTTCGTGGTGAGAGGTGGAATTAGTGGGACATATACCGCAATCGCCCTCTGCAGCTCAAGGACATCGTCTTCACCACCGGGCCGCGGCGGAAGGCTGACGCCACCCAGCTTATACTTTCCCCGGTCGGACAGTTGCCGGCGGTTAGAGTCGCACCCGAACAGCGGTCCGACCACGACGAGGCAGGGGGAGGGACAGATGGGCAAGCTGAATGGATGTGTGGCGCTCGTGACCGGCAGCGGCCGGGGCATCGGGCGGGCGATCGCGCTGCGCTACGCGCGCGAGGGCGCGACCGTCGTTACAGTGGATCTGGACGAGCCAGGCGTGCGAGCGGTGGCCGAAGAGGCTCGCGCGCTCGGCGCGGCGGTCGATGCCTTTCGGGTGGACCTGCGCGAGCCGCAGCAGAGCGCCGAAATGGTCGGGCGCGTGGTCGAGCGGTTCGGCCGGCTCGACATCATGGTGAACAACGCTGGCGTCATGCGTGTGCGGTCGCTGCTCGAGCTGACGCCCGAGGACTGGGATTTCGTCAACGACGTCAACGCGCGCGGGCTGTTCTTCGCTCTGCAGGCAGGCGCAAGGCAGATGGTGAAGCAGACGCCGGTGAGCGCAGGCCGGCCGCGCGGCAAGATCGTCAACGTCGCTTCCATTGCCGGCCGGATCGGACGGCCCATGTTTGCAGCCTACGCGGCCAGCAAGGCGGCGGCGATAAGCATTACGCAGTCGGCTGCGCACGCGCTGGCGCCGGACGTGACGGTCAACGCCATCTGTCCGGGGGTGGTCGACACCGAGATGTGGCGCCAGATCGACCGCGAGTGGACGCAGCTGGAACAGCGACCCATCGGCGCAGCGTGGCAGGATCGCACCCGCGGCATTCCCATGGGCCGCCCGGAGACCGCCGAGGATCTCGCCGGCATGGCGGTATTCCTGGCGAGCGCCGACTCCGACTACATCACCGGCCAGTCGTACCACGTTGACGGGGGGTTGGTGATGTTGTGAGAGGCGAGGGAAGCGCGCATCAACCACAGAGGAAGACCCGAACCCCATTGACCACGAAGGACACGAGGGAGCACGAAGGAAACCAGGGTTCCGATGCAGTTTGCTGACCGCTAGCCCGGATATTTCATCAGGACGCGGATTTCCGGGTCGTTCCGGGCGAGCCAGGTCGGGCATGCCCGAGATGGCCGTCCAGAACGAGGCGGAAACCGCGTAACCCCAAAGCCAAAGTGTCCGGCCCTGCAATCATCTGGAAAGCGTTTGCTGGTGTGCATCCGCAAGCAATACGGAGGTGGCGTGGTGAAATATCCGGGCTAGGACGCCACGGGACCAAACGGTTTCGTCGCCGTCTGTTCGTGCGCCCCGGATCAGTCCGTATGTCCTGACACCACCAAGATATGAAGGTACCAACGGGTTTCCTTCGTGCTCCTTCGTGTCCTTCGTGGTAATGAGGTATGGTTCTTCTTGGCCTCCCCCGATCACGCAGTGGCGGGCTTGGCAGTTCGATCTTTTTCTCCTGCTTTTCTCTGCGCTCTTTGCGTCTCTGCGGTTCAAATTGAGTTTGCCGGACCGGTGCTCGCTGCTATACCGCAGCGCCCGCCTTGTCTCGCAGCACAACCGTCTTGATCGCTTCTACGATGTCGTCGGTCGACGGGATGACCAGCCGCTCGAGCTTGTCGTTGTAGGGCATGGGGGAGTCGCGCGCGCCGATACGCAGGATCGGTGCATCGAGCCAGTCGATAGCCTTCTCCGCCACCATCGCCGCGACCTCGGCGCCGAAGCCCCAGCGCTTCCAGCCCTCGTGCGCGACGACCAGCCGGGTGGTCTTCTTGACCGACCGAATGATGGCGTCCTCGTCCAGCGGACGCAGCGTGCGCGGGTCGATCACTTCCACGTCGATCCCTTCGGCCTCCAGGCGGGTGGCGGCCTGCAGCGCCGACTCCACCATCGCCAGCGTCGCCACCAGCGTCACGTCCTGTCCGGGACGTTTCACCACCGCCTTGCCGATGGGGATCGCATAGGACTCCTGCGGCACCGACGCCTTCTTGCCCACGTATAGCATTTTGTGCTCAAGGAAGATCACCGGGTTGTCCTCGCGAATCGCGCTGGTGAGCAGGCCCTTGGCCTCGTAGGGCGAGGAGGGCGCGAGCACGACCAGGCCGGGCACGTGGGTGAACCACGCCTCCAGGCTCTGCGAGTGCTGTGCGGCCAGGCGGATGCCACCGCCCTGTGGACCGCGGATGACCAGCGGCACGGTGGGCTTGCCGCCCAGCATGAAGCGGAACTTGGCCGACTGGTTCACGATCATGTCCATCATGTGCGTGATGAAGTCGAAGATCTGCACCTCCGCCACCGGCCGCATTCCCGTCACCGCGGCGCCGACAGCGCAGGCTGCGATAGCCGCCTCCGAGATGGGTGTGTCGCGCAGCCGCTCGGGGCCGAACTGCTCGATGAGACCGCGGGTGGCCGCGAAGATCCCGCCGATCTTGCCCACGTCCTCGCCCAGCACGAACACGCGCGGGTCGCGCTGCATCTCCTGCGCGAGCGCCTCCTTGATGGCCTCCGCGAAGCTGAGCTCGCGCCCTGCTGCCGGCCTGGGCTCCGCCGGCACGTAGTGCGGCGCGTACACCGCGTTCTCCAGGTCCTGCAGGGTCGGCTCGGGGCTGCCGACGGCGAACTCCTTTGCTGCCGCCAGCTCGGCTTCGACCTCGGCCCGCATCCGCTCCAGCGCTTCGCGCGTGAACCCGTGCGCAGTCTCGAGCGTATGCTCGAAGCGGGCGATCGGATCGAGGCGGCGCCACTCCACCTCCTCCGCTTCGGTTCGATAGCGCGGCAGGTTGGCGCGCATGGAGTGATCGCCCCAGCGATAAGTGAGTGCTTCGATCAAGGTGGGGCCCTCGCCGTGGCGCGCTCGCGCCACCGCCTGCTGCACAGCGGCATGCACCGCCAGGACGTCGTTGCCGTCGACCGTCACGCCCGGCAGCGAGTAGGCGCCGGCGCGTCCGGACACACGCTCGATAGCCGTGGAGTCCTTCATCGAAGTGGACAAGCCGTACTGGTTGTTCTCGCACAGGTACACCACCGGCAGCTTCCACAGCGAGCCGATGTTGAGGCACTCGTGAAAGATGCCTTCGTTCGCGGCCCCGTCGCCGAAGAACACCACGCCAACCGCGCCGCTGCCGCGCAGCTTGTTCGACAGGGCAGCGCCGGTGCCGATGCCGATCCCTGCGCCGACGATGCCATTGGCGCCGAGGATGTTGAGCTCCAGGTCGGCGATGTGCATGGAGCCCCCCAAGCCCTTGCAGTAGCCGGTCACGCGCCCCATCAGCTCGGCCATCATCTTGCCCAGCGACGCCCCCTTGGCGATGCAGTGGCCGTGGCCGCGGTGATGGCTGACGACGAAGTCGGCCTTGGTGAGCACCGCGCAGGCGCCTGCGGCTACCGCCTCCTGCCCGACGTAGCTGTGCGCCGTGCCCTTCACCAGGCCTTCCTTGAACAGTTCCGCAACGCCCTGGTCGAAGCGGCGGATTCGCAGCATGGTGCGGTACACCGCCTCGAGGTCTTTGCTTTCCATCTGGACTCCTCCCTCGGTCGCGCCGAGCTCGTTGTTGGATGCGTTGCCGGTGCACACGTTGCGCCCGGCGAGCAGCGACAATATACGCTGTCGTCGCAGCAGAGAGAAACCCGGCTGGACGGAGGAAGGTGCGTACGGTGCAGTGGCCGCGCGCACAACCGCGGTCTGATTCCGTCGGAAAGAGCGCGCCGCTTCGGGCGCGTGAGTTCCGCCCGCCTGGCGAGCGGACCGGCAGCGAGCAGGCTCCAGGTGAAGAGCGCCGGCGCGGTAGTCGCCAGGACTCCCGGCCCGCCGCCGACCTCATCTGGCAGCGGTTCAGCCTGACCCACGCCTCAACTTTCCAGAGCAGCGGTCGTTATGACCAACAGGCTGCGCGCGCCGTGCAGCCCGCCCGTGCCCTCCGGGCAGACACGCGCGCAGGGGAGTCGAGTAATGGACCAGACCGGCATGTCACCGAGCTCTCCCGATGAGCTTCCGGTGGAGGCGCTGGCAGCGCTGCAGGCGGGAAACAAGATCGAAGCGATCAAGGTCGTGCGCGTGGCGCGCCGGGTCGACCTGAAAGACGCAAAGGACATCGTCGACCGCTACGTCGCGGCCTGCCCCCTCCTTCAGCAGCAGATGAGCACCGTCGGGGCGGAGCAGGGCCGCAGGCTGGTGTTCGCCACGGTGGTGGTTATCGCCATCGGCGCAGCGGTGTATTTCTTCACGCACGGCGTGTGAGCCGTAGTGGCCGTTGTCGTCGGGCTGCTCACCTGCCTCGTCGCGCAGACACTTCCATGCGCACTCTGATCGTTGTCTTCAGCCTGGCCCTGTGTGCCTGCGGCGACAGCGGGCAACCGCCGAGCAGTCAAGACCGCATCTACGACACGCAGCGCCGGGCGTTGGAGAAGGCGCAGGACCTGAACGACAAGGTCATGGACTCAGCTCAGAAGCTGCGCTCGGAAGAAGCGCAGCAGGCGCAATAGCGCCCGGCCTCGGGCGCTGGACCTGTCGAGCCCGAGTGTCGGCTCGGTTGCCGTTACTCACCTCCCAAAGTCTGTCTGCTATGCTCTAGCCTGCCCCCGCCGGCAGGATGCCTGCGCGCACAGCGCTGATTGTCTCTCGCCAAGGCGCAGGGTTGCGCCGGTCGCCGACTGACTTCGCCTGGAGCGTGCAACATGCGATACGAACTGTACTACTGGCCGGGCATACAGGGGCGCGGAGAGTTCGTCCGCCTGGCGCTCGAGGAAGCAGGCGCCGACTATGTGGACGTCGCCCGGCTGCGCGGGCGCGGCCAGGGCGTGGCGGCGATGATGCGCTTTCTGGACGGCG
>DAIQQA010000198.1:0-8365 GCA_036787045.1 Burkholderiales bacterium
AAGGCGACGGGGTGGTTGGCGTTGGACTGCTGCAGCTTGAGCGTAATGCATTTGTGCAAGGCTCAATAGGCCCCTGCAGACTGGCACCAAAGCCTGCTTCGAGTCCTCGTGACGCGGCTGAATTTATTACCCGTCTGTCGTGGCGGACGACGTGCGCCGTACCACACCGGCCTTTCCGCAACATCCTTGACGGTTGGCTATAAGGTGCCGGCCCTGCGTTACCTGTTTCGGTCCACACCGCTCGGGCAGAAGCAGGGCCTAGCGGCGCTTTTTCAGCAACTGATCCAGAGTCTCTACGCCTTCCTTCTTGAGCACGGTACCGAGCTTCGTATCTGCCCGATAGCCCGATGCGAAGCTGTCTCCATATTCCTTGCGCAGCGTCGCTACTTTTGTGTCGCTTCGTTTCTTCCGGATCCGTCCGTCTGCATCGCGTTGCCGTCCATCCAGGCCTTTCGGGAAGTGCTTCGTCCTCATGCTGGATACCTCATCGAGTTTGGAATAAGCGCGAGATAGTCTAGCCTGCTCGCGACAGGCATAGTAGCCCGCCAGGACTTCCGCTGGCGGGCGAAGGTGATCCCCAAGCGCGAGCACTCGACATCGAGCACTCACGGAAAGATCGAAAAATCCTCCGCCTGCTCGGTGATGAACTCCAACAGCGCCGGAGTACCTTCTCGCGTCTTCGCGATCGCACGCTTGATCGCCGGGACGATCGCATTCGGTTCGGTCACGCGCTCGCCCCAGCCGCCCAGCGCCCGGGCGAAGTCGGCGTAGTTGCCGCTGATGTCGGTGGAGCGGTACTTTTCGGTGGCGACTTTCATGATCTTCAGTTCGATCGCCATCGAGAAGTTGTTGAGCAGGACCGAGAGGATCGGAATGCGCTCGCGCACTGCGGTCTCGAAGTCCATGCCTGTGAATCCAATCGCCGCGTCGCCCCAGAGGTTGACGCAAAGCATCTCCGGGCGGGCGAGCTTGGCGCCCATTGCAAGCCCGAGCCCATACCCGAGCTGCGTCGTCTTGCCCCAGCCGAGGTAGGTCAACGGCGCCACCGGCTCCCAGAACGGCGAGATCTGATCACGCGGGCTGCCGGCGTCGTGAGTGATGATGGTGTTCGCCACGTCCACCGTGTGCAGCAAGTCCCAGATGACACGGTAGGGCGACAGTGGCTTCGCCTCCGACGTCAGCCTTGGCTTCCATTGGGCAAGCCACTCGCTCTTGAGCTGCGCGATCTGGCGGCCGACCGCTTCGGCGCGACCGCGCGGCCTACCGCGCAGGCGATCGCGGACCTCGGGCAGCAGGGCATCCAGAACGAGCCCCGCGTCGCCGACCAGCGCCAACTCGGCCGGCAAGTCCTTGTTGATATCGGCCGGATCGAGAGTCGCATGGATGATGGGCACGCCGTTAGGCATGGCCACGCCGTAGCTGGTGGTGGTGAAGCTGCAGCCGATGCCGAAGATCAAGTCCGCGTTGCTCAGAAAATGGTGGAGCTGCTTGCTGATCGATCGTCCACCGGAGCCCAGCGAGAGGGGATGCGTCTCGGGGAACGCGCTCTTGCCCTGAAGACTCGTGGTCACCGGCGCTTCGAGCAGTTCAGCCAGTTCGCGCAGTTGCGGCCATGCACGGGCGTAGTGCACGCCCTGGCCCGCATACAGCACCGGCCGCTCCGCGGCGACCAGCGCCGCAGCGACTCGAGCGACGTCGCGCGGATCGGGCCCGGTGCGCAGGCGCGGCGCGGGGGTATAGGTCCACCCGTCCGGCACCTCGTCGTGAAGCAGGTCGTAGGGCAGTTCGACCAGCACCGGGCGGGGACGGCCGTTGCGCACCTGCGTGAACGCGCGGCGCATCGCGGCCGGCACCGCCTCCGTCAGGATCACCTGCTCGGCCCACTTGGTGACATGCTGGTAGTTGAGGAATGAGCTGAAGTTGGGCGGAATATTGAGGAGCCGGCGCGGGTAGCCACCGGGCAGCACGACGATGGGCACCGAGTCGCCGAAGGCCTGGGCGACGCCGCCGAAGGAGTTCTCGCTTCCCGGCCCGTGCTGCATCGCGAACACGCCGATGCGCTCGCCCGAAGTCACCCGGCTCACCGCGTCGGCCATGTGCAAGCCGGTGCGCTCCTGGCGCACGATGATAGTGCGGATGTCGGCCTCGGCCGCGGCCTCGATGATCGGGTTGACCGGATACCCGATCAGGAACTGCACGCCCTCGCGCTTGAGAATGTCCGCCACCACTGCTGCAGCTTTCACCTGTTTCCTCCTTTGCCGGGCCCCGGAAACTCAGGCATGGTACGGCATCCGCGGCTTCTCGCAAACGGCACGGGGTGTCCAGCGGTCACGGATATGGGCGAGCCATATACAACACCGGCTACAGTGCGCTTATCTTCTCGCTCGGCGGATCGCCTGAAGAGGGCGGCGCCTAGTGTGGCCGCTGGCACCGTCGCGGCCCTCGACCCAATGCCGTATGGCGCCGAGCTGGCCGAAGAGCCTCGACATCTTGTTCGGCGGCGCGAAGTTGGTCGCGCGCCGTGCAGCTGAGATCAACGAGGGGAAGTTCCAGATCCGCGTGTTCGCTGCCGGAGAGATCCGCTATGCGATCCGAGCTTGCCAACGCGGGATATGAAGTGGTCGCAAGTCCTCCGGGGGAGCTCGCCATCGAGTCCGAGCAGGTCAAGTGGGCTTGAAGTTGACCGGGATCTTGCTCAAGTGGAACCTGCAGAAGATGCTCAAACGCCCATGGAAGAGCGCGATTTCCTCCTAGGCCAAAGTATGGTAACGAGCAAGTGCAAGATGCCCCTCGGAACGTTCTTCCTGTGACAGAGATCTGCTGTACCAGTGTGCTGTCAATCGCGGGTTGGGCGTCAATTCGGCGACGTACTACGATAGCAGGACGAATGCTTCAGTACTCGGCTTCACAGGCGCTGTCCTGAGTAAGGCCTGCAGGTGTGGCCATGCCTCGGTAATGGCCGCCGCCGCGGATCGCCTTGTACCTGCCGGTACCAGCGATGAATCGAAAGACCCCCTGGAAGAACAGCTCATAACCGGCTGCACCTTTCGAAACGAGATACTGAACACCTTCCCACTTCGACCAGATCTTTTCGCCGTTCTTGAGCGTGGTCACGCTATAACCCATGTTGGTCCCCGAGCCTCCAACAGTATCCGAATGACCGTACACCACCTGCTCCGCACCATCCCACTCCGGATGCTTGCTCGAGAGCACGTCTACTCGAACAAACTGGTTCATCCGTCGGTCCGGGCGATCGCCCGGTTCTATGGCTTGGCTGGAAATCTCTTGTTTCGACTTCTTGGAGTAGGAACAATCCATCGTCTCCGCTCTCGCCGAAGCGGATATCAGCAAGATTCCAAGCAAGCCGACGACAGGCGTCGTTAGAAACTTCCTCACGTTCGTCATCGTTTCCTCCTTTTCGTGCACCAAACAGCAAGCGGGTGACAAAAGGGCGTTCGCACACATCGCCTTGACGCCCGGCATGAGCGTCCGCTCGATGCCGAAGTTAGGGGGCCACGTCTATCGGACCACTGCTGCTGCGAGGGCGAAATAGATGAGGATGGACAGCAGATCCTGGATGACCGTTGCGAGGGGTCCGCTACCGAAGGCCGGGTCGCGCCCTGAGGCACTGAACAACCAAGGGAGCAGCATTGCTGCGAGGGTGGCCGTGGAGCATGCCGCGAACAGAGCAAGTCCTACCGCCAGTGCGACGGAGGCATCTCCCCACCGCCACCAGACGAGCGGACCGGCGATCGCAGCCAATGTGAAGCCGATCACGAGGCCTGCAAGCAGCTCGCGACGGACCATCCGACGCATTGTGACACCGACGGATAGACCCCGCACTACGATCGTCTCCGTCTGAGTGCCAACGGCATCAGCAAGGTACACGATCCCGGGTATGAAGAACGCCAGCATCACCGTCTCTTGCAGATGGCTTTCGAAGCGACCGACGAACTCCGCAGCTAGCAGCGCTCCAGCGAGGCCCACGAGCAGCCACGGAAGGCGGTGACGGAAGCGACGCTCCACCGTTTCGGTGCTCGTGGTCCTGGCCTCCGAGGTGCTCTTCAGGAACCCTCCGAGACGTGTCAGGTCCTCCTCGTGTTCAGAGAGCAGGATGGCAAGGAGCCGCTGGGGTGGAATGATGCCGACGAAGCGCCCATCCGCGTCCACCACCGGCAGCGCGGTCTCCTCGTTTCGCACGGCCCGCCACGCGGCAACCTCCTGATCGACACCGGGCGAGACAACAGGAACCTCGCGATCCGCCAGGTCGCCGACTAGAGAGTCATCAGGTGCTGTGAGGAGCGCTTCTATCCTCAGGATTCCGAGGAACTTGCCGCCCTCCTGTACGACGATATGGCTGGCGGTGTCGAACTCCCGGCCCACCAGACCGCGTCGCGCCTCGCCTGCGGTGGTCGCCGGAGATACCAGCGGGACCCTGGTGCTCGCGTGTTCGGCGGCGGTCTCACGCATCACAGGCACGTCGACCGCCGGAGTATCAGCTGACATACGCGCCTCCATTCTCCCCGCAGACGGGCCGCGACGCTGCCCCCTAACGCTCCGGTCCAACCAGCGGTTGGGCGGCGCTCTGCATGTCATCGGATCACCTCATCGGCGCGGAGTAGGATCGACTCCGGGATAGCAACACGGAGAGCCTTAGCCGTTCTCATGTTAATGCGCAGGCTGTAAACTTTCGGCGTTTCTACCGGGAGGTCGCTCGGTCGAGTTCCGGTCAAAATTCGATCGACAAAGTAGCCTGCACGTTGCCAGCCATTAGCGCTGGGTCCATAGGAGATGAGGCCGCCCGCACGCACGCTCGACGATTCGTCGAACATCGTCGGCAGGTGTCGGGCCAAAGCGGTATGGGCGATACGCTGCCGGTCCACATAGAACTTCGGCGAGAAGAGCACCGCTAACGCTACGACTGTGTTTGTTCCTACGGCTTGGAATGCCCCTTCATAGTCATAAGGGGAACTGAGAGCGATAGGTTGGACTGCCAACTTGAGGACTCTCGCTGCGGATGCCGCCTCTTCGAACTGCCGTTTGCCAGATGGGATGGAGGAATCGTACAGCACCGCAACGCTCACCAGCCCGGGCAGTAGCTCCTTTAGCAGTTCCAGGCGCTTCCCCGCGGTTTCGCCCGTTTGCAGAAAGACACCCGTGACGTTACCGCCTGGTTTATTGAGACTTTGCACGAACCCGACGGCGACGGGATCATAGTCCCGTCCGACCATGACAATCGGAATGGTGTTGGTCGCCTGTTTCGCCGCCCGTACGATTGGCTCCGCGCCAGCAACGATGACGTCAACGTTTAGCTTGACCAATTGCTGAACCAACGCAGGTAGGCGCTCCGGCTTGCCTTCGGCCGACCGGTGCTCGATTCGGTAGGTTTCGCCTTCCACCCATCCGAACTCCCGCAACCCCAGTCGCAATTCGCTAAGCACGGGGTCGTCAACTCCTGCCGCGATCAGTGGCACACCGATTAAGGCAATCCTTGCTCTGGGCTGTGCGTTAGAAGCGCCAGCCCCCACGACCACAGGAAGCGCTGCTATTGCCCTCACGACAGCGCGGCGGCTTATGTTCAGCGACATACTCCTTTGCGGCGAGAGTCCCTGAGACGGCATCGAACGCATCCGTTTCTGCGACGCCCAACGGAATGCCGTTAACCGGGCGCCGGCGCGCGAAGCGCGACGGGAACCCAACAGCGAGCGAAGCGACGCTTGGGCGCTCCGGTCGATGCAGAGGTTATGCCGCATGCCTACATTCCCTCGCGTCACAATCTACTGGCAAGAAATGCTTCGGCCCTTGCCATCAACTGCGTGTCCTCCGATTGCGGTAGTCAGCACGTGGGTGATGGCGAAGTTACATCCGGCGCGCAACCGATAGTTCGGCACCGGGAGACGTAGCATCGTGTGCACGTCGGCAAAACTGAGGGACTCCAGCCGGTCAATCAGCCGCCTTACGGCGGATGGGGTAGCCGGATCCAATCTCAGGGGCTGATAGGCCATTCGCGGCGATTACCATGCGGCCTAACTAGAAGTCGACCCCTCCGAGGTGCCTGCAACGGCCCCTCGAAGGTGCCTACAAACCCACCTGCCAGGTGCATATATCCCCAGCGTCATACCCAAGCCATTGGTTCCTTGCGCTTTTGCCTCTATGCCACGGGAGAGCGTTGCCGCCGCAAATCGTACTCCTGAGCCGAGGCTACTGCACCGGGACGGTCACTCCGAGCGCGGACACGTAGATGCGTTGTATCGGCGTGCCGCAAGGGTGTACGGGGTATTGAATGCGGAGAAGTGCCTGGAGGAGATGGTGCAGGAGCTCGATCGGGAGCGCCAGCTCACCCTCGAGCGGCGCATCAGCACCCGCGTGAGCAAGTAGCTGAGCAAGGACGTGCGGGTACGGCGTGGCAAGGTCGCGCCGGGGTACGGCGGAAGAGCAAGATGGTGCGAAGGTTCGCCTTCGACGCCGCGGACACCCCTCGACTCCATGCTCTCGATCCTGAGCGGATGGCCAGCGGCGCTAGAAGCTTGTCGGGAAAGCCTGGGCTGAGCAAGCCGGCGCGGACTGTCATCGATCGGTAACCGCAACGCGCCCGCCCGCTGGTAGCATCGTGATGACCAGTCTTCACCGTCTCCCGCGCGGCGTTCCCGGAAGGGACGTCGGTGCTTCACTTTCAGGGCGCACAGTGCCAGCCCCCGTCGTAGCAAACACCGAGCAACCCTGGGACCCCAAGGTGATCGCTGCGGCGATCGATGAGGTCTCCGCACTGCGGGCGGACCTCGTCGCGCTGCAGGCGCGTCTGCACGATTCGTTACGGGCAGTGCACGCGGATCACGCAGCCGGTGCCACGAACCTGGTTCACTACGTCGGGCTGCGCCGGCACGATGTGCGCGCATTGCAGGACCGGCTCGCCTGGATCGGAGTTTCGTCGCTGGGACGCGCCGAATCCCACGTCCTGGCCAACATCGACAAGGTCCTTGGCCTGCTGCACCGCCTGGCCGGCCGCTCCTGGACGCCGCTGTCCAGCGAGGAGCCGGCCGGCATCCGCACCGCCGCGAGGTTGGCGGAAGCGCATGCGTGCGCGCTGCTGGGAGGGACGCCCAAGCGACGCAGCGTCCGGATCATGGTCACGCTGGCCAGCGAGGCGGCGTCGGACTACGGGCTCGTTCGCGGCATGCTTGCCAGCGGCATGGACTGTGCCCGCATCAACTGTGCACACGACCATGCGTCGGCATGGGCCGCGATGGTCGCCAACATCCGGAGCGCGTGCGACGAGTTGCAGCGGCCCTGCCCCATCCTGTTCGATCTCGCTGGGCCCAAGCTGCGCACTGGGCCGGTCGAGCCTCGACCCGCAGTGATCAAGTGGCGCCCGCAGCGCGACGAGTACGGCCGGGTGCTCGCACCCGCCCGCATCCGACTGCGGCCCGCAGATGACAGCACACCGGCGACCGGCTGCTGGCTTCAGGTAGACGCCAAGTGGCTCGCGGGTCTGGCAGAAGGCGATCATATCGAGCTGATCGATGCGCGAGGAGCCTCCCGCGCGCTGACGGTGCGCGAGGCGCAGGCCGCCGACCGTTGGACCGAATGCAAGCAGACCGCATACGTGCAGCCCGGGACAATGCTGCAACTCCAGCGCGGGTCTGCGAGGGCGCCCGGCGGCGAGACACCGGTGCTCGCGGTTCCCGCCGTCGAGAACGCGCTGCGGCTGCACAAGGATGACGTGCTAGTCCTCACCCGCCAGGGCCCGGGCAGACCGGCGAGGCTGGATGCCCAGGGCCGCGTCGTGCGCCCCGCGTCCATCCCATGCACCCTGCCCGAGGTACTCGCGCAGGTGCATCCCGGGGAGCGGGTGTGGTTCGATGACGGCCGCATCGGCGGCGTGATCCGGCACGTCCAGCGCGAAGAGGTCCATGTGCAAATCACGGTTGCGCGCGAAGGCGGCGAAAAGCTGGCCGCCGACAAGGGCATCAACCTGCCGGACAGCACGCTCGAGCTGGCCGCGCTGACCGCGAAGGACCTCGAAGACCTGGACTTCGTGGCCCGGCATGCCGATCTGGTAGGTCTGTCCTTCGTGCGGCGAGTCGGTAACATCGAGCGGCTGCAGGAGCATCTGAGCCGGCTCGACGCCGGCGATGTCGGCATCGTGCTCAAGATCGAGAACCGCATCGCCTTCGAACACCTGCCTGATCTTGTCCTGGCCGGGATGCACAGCCGGCGGCTCGGCGTGATGATCGCGCGCGGCGATCTCGCGGTGGAGATGGGCTGGGAGCGGCTAGCCGAGGTGCAGGAGGAGATCCTGTGGCTGGCGGAGGCCGCGCACGTGCCGGTGATCTGGGCCACGCAAGTGCTCGAAACACTGGCCAAG
>DAIQQA010000063.1:0-11955 GCA_036787045.1 Burkholderiales bacterium
CATCAAGGGAGAGGGAGTCTTTGCTCCTGCCCTTCGGGCAGCTTCACGGGGAGGGGTCTTTTTCGTCCGTCTCCACGCAGGTTCATGGGAAGTCCCCTTTGTTGCCACTGCGGAAACGAGATCTTTCTTCGCCTTTCTTCGTGCCTTCGTGTCTTCGTGGTGAGAGGTAACGGTTAGGCCGTCGCCGAGATGCTGACCGACCACCTCCCCGCCCTCCAAGTCGTGGTGCCGCTGATGGCGGCACCACTGTGCGTGCTGCTGCGGCGCGGCTGGGCCGCGTGGCTGCTCGCTTTCGCGGTGAGCCTGGCGACGCTGGCCATCGCCATCGCGCTGCTGCTGCAGGTGCAGGCCACCGGCACCATCTCCTATCTGCTGGGAAGCTGGGCCGCGCCCTGGGGCATCGAGTACCGGGTCGATGCGGTCAACGCGCCGCTGCTGGTGCTGGTGACAGCCATTGCCGCCGTGGTAGTGCCGTTCGCCCGCGCCAGCGTCGCGGCGGAGATACCGGCTGCGCAGCACTATCTGTTCTGGGCTACCTGGTTGCTTTGCCTGGCCGGCCTGCTGGGCGTTGCGATCACCGGCGACGCCTTCAACGTGTTCGTGTTCCTGGAGATCGCCTCGCTGTCGACCTACGTCCTCATCGGGCTCGGCCGCGACCGGCGGGCGCTGATGGCCGCCTACCAGTACCTGATCATGGGCACCATCGGCGCCACCTTCATCGTCATCGGCGTCGGACTTCTGTATCTGATGACGGGCACGCTGAACATCGCCGATCTGGCCGTGCGCATCGGCGACGTGAGGCAGGTACGCCCCGAGCTGGCCGCGCTCGCCTTCCTGACGGTGGGGATCTCGCTCAAGCTCGCCCTGTTCCCGCTGCATCTGTGGCTGCCCAACGCCTACGCCTACGCGCCCTCGGTGGCCACCGCCTTCCTCGCCGCCACCGCAACCAAGGTCGCGGTGTACCTGCTGTTGCGCTTCGGTTTCACCGTGTTCGGCCAGTCGCACGTGTTCGCCAACCTGCCGATGGGGAAGATGTTGCTGGTGTTGTCGATCGCAGCCATGTTCGTGGCCTCGACGGTGGCGATCTTCCAGAGCGACATCAAGCGCATGTTCGCCTACTCCAGCGTGGCGCAGATCGGCTACATCACGCTGGGGATCAGCATGCTCTCCGTCACCGGGCTGACGGGCGGCATCGTGCATCTGTTCAACCACGGCCTCGCGAAGGGCGCCATCTTCATGCTGCTGGGTTGCGTGGCCCTGCGCACCGGGCAGCCCAGCATCGAGCGTCTCGCCGGCCTGGGCCGGCGCATGCCACTGACTGCCGCCGGGCTGGTGATCGCGGGGTTGAGCCTGATCGGCGTGCCGGGAACCGTCGGCTTCGTGAGCAAGTGGTACCTGGTGCTGGCTGCGCTGGAGCGCGGCTGGTGGTGGCTCGCAATGCTGGTGCTGCTGAGCTCGCTGCTTGCTGTGATCTATGTCTGGCGCGTGGTCGAAGCATGCTACTTCCGTGAGCCTGCGGGCGAGTGGAAGGAGGCTCCGCTGTCCATGGTCATCCCCGCCTGGCTGCTGGTAGCGGCGTGCGTGTACTTCGGGCTCGACACCACCGTGACCGTTGGCGCCGCCAGCGATGCCGCCCGCGCACTGATGGGGGCCGTCCAGTGACCCTTGCCAGCGACCCGGCCGTCGCGCTGGCCGTGCCGGCCCTCGGCGCAGTACTGATCGCGCTGGCGGGACGCTGGCCGAATCTGCGCGAGACGATCACGCTCATCACGGCCGCACTGCTGTTCGCGGTGGTCGTTGCGTTGCTCCCGCAGGTGCTCGCAGGCGAGCGGCCCGCTGCATTGCTCCTCACGATGCTCCCGGGGCTCGCGCTCGAACTGCGTGTGGAGCCGCTCGGCATGCTCTTCGCGCTGGTGGCCGCGGGCCTGTGGATCGTCAACTCGATCTACTCGGTCGGCTACATGCGCGCCAACGAGGAAGAGCACCAGACCCGGTTCTATGTCTGCTTCGCCGTCGCGCTCGCCAGCACCATGGGCATCGCCTTCGCCGGCAATCTGCTCACACTGTTCCTGTTCTATGAGGCGCTCACGCTGTCGACCTATCCACTGGTCACGCACCACGGCACGCCTGAGGCGAAGCGCGCCGGCCGCCTCTATCTTGGCATCCTGATCGGCACCTCGATCGGGTTGCTGCTGCTGGGCATCGTGTGGACGTGGTGGCTCGCCGGGACGCTGGAGTTCAAACCTGGCGGGATCCTCGCCGGGGTCGCGGACGAGCGGGTGATCGGCGGCCTGCTGGCGCTGTACATGTTCGGGATCGGCAAGGCAGCGCTCATGCCCCTTCACCGCTGGCTACCGGCAGCGATGGTCGCGCCCACCCCGGTGAGTGCACTGCTCCACGCGGTGGCGGTGGTCAAGGCCGGCGTGTTCAGCGTGGTGAAGGTGATCGTCTACGTGTTCGGCGTGGAGACGATCGCGGGCATGAAGAGCGTCGAATGGCTGCCAGTGGTAGCGGGCGTGACGATCGTGATCGCTTCGATCATCGCACTGCGTTCGGACAACCTCAAGCGCCGGTTGGCGTACTCCACCGTCAGTCAGCTGTCCTACGTGGTGCTCGCGGCCGCGCTGCTCACGCCGCTGTCGGTGCTCGGTGCGGCCCTGCACATCGCGGCGCACGCAGTGAGCAAGATCACCTTGTTCTTCGCTGCAGGGGCGATCTACACCGCTGCCCACAAAACGGAGGTGAGCCAGCTCGACGGCATCGGCCGGCGCATGCCCTTCACCATGACCGCTTTCACGATCGGCGCGCTGTCCTTGATCGGCATCCCGCCGCTGGCCGGATTCGTGAGCAAGTGGTACATCCTGGCTGGCGCCGCCGCGAGCGGCCAGCTCGCCGCCGCCGCCGTGCTGGTGGCGAGCACGCTCCTCAATGCCGGCTATTTTCTCCCCATCGTGTACGCCGCTTTCTTCAAGCCGCCGCGCGAGGGCGACGCCGGCCATGGCGAAGCGCCGATGCCGATGCTGCTGGCGATGGGAGTGACCGCCCTGCTGACCATGTTTCTGTTCGCCTTCGCCGATCAGCCGCTCGCGCTCGCGAGCCGCCTCGCCGCGGGGGAATGAGGAGCCCGACGATGTCCGAGAACAACGCGCCCGGAAAGCGGTACTGGCTCGACCGCAGCGAGAACGTCACCCTGATTTATCGCGCGCTGTGGGTGGTGGGCATCCTGCTGCTGGTCGCCGACCTGGTGGTGCACCGGCACGAAGAGATCGGCTTCGCCGAGGTGTTCGGGTTCTACGGCTTGTACGGCTTCTTCGCCTGCGTCGCGCTGGTGCTCGCCGCCAAGCTGTTGCGCAAGCTGATCATGCGGCCGGAGGATTACTATGAGCGTTGAGTTTCCCACCGCGCTCATCCTCATCCTCGGTGCCGCGCTGGTGCCGCTGCTGCGCGGCTGGCTGCGCAGTGCCTGGCTGCTCATCCTGCCGCTGCTCGCATTCGCCCATCTGCTCGCCCTCCCGGAGGGCAGCTTCGGGGCGATCGAGCTGTTCGGCCTGCCGCTCACGCTGGTCCGGGTGGACCGTCTGAGCCTGCTGTTCGGTTATGTGTTCCTGCTTGCCGCTTTCCTCAACGCGCTCTACGCGCTGCACAGCCGGGATACCGTCCAGCATGTCGCCATGCTGGTCTACGCAGGCAGCGCGCTCGGTGCGGTGTTCGCCGGCGACCTTCTCACGCTGTTCATCTACTGGGAGGGGACGGCAGTCTCCTCGGTGCTGCTCATCTGGGCACGCCGGACCGGGGAATCCTACCGCGCCGGCATGCGCTACCTCGTGGTCCAGCTCCTCTCGGGCATGCTGCTGCTGGCCGGCGCGCTGCTCTACGCGCAGCACTCCGGATCGCTCGCCTTCGAGCATTTCACGCTGGAGCAGCCCGGCGCCTGGCTGATGCTCCTCGCTTTCGGGATCAAGTGCGCGTTCCCGCTGCTGCACAACTGGCTGCAGGACGCCTACCCCGAAGCCACCGAGATCGGCACTGTCGTGCTGTCCGCGTTCACCACCAAGCTCGGCATCTACGCCCTGGCGCGCGGGTTCGCCGGCACCGAGATGTTGGTGCTCATCGGCACCGTGATGACGGCGTTCCCGATCTTCTACGCGGTGATCGAGAACGACCTGCGCCGGGTGCTCGCCTACAGCGTCAACAACCAGCTCGGCTTCATGGTGGCGGGCATCGGCCTGGGCACCGAGCTCGCGCTCAACGGCGCCGTCGCCCACGCGTTCGCCGATATCCTGTTCAAGGCGTTGCTGTTCATGTCGATGGGCGCGGTGCTGCTGCGCGCAGGCACGGTCAAAGGCAGCGAGCTGGGTGGGCTGTACAAGTCGATGCCCTGGACCGCCGGCTTCTGCATCGTCGGTGCCGCCTCGATCTCGGCGTTCCCTCTGTTCAGCGGGTTCGTGACCAAGTCCATGATCATGGCCGCCGCCCTCGAGGAGGGACATGTCGTCGTGTGGCTGGTCCTGCTGTTCGCCTCCGCGGGCGTCTTCCATCACGCCGGCATCAAGATCCCCTACTTCGCCTTCTTCGCCCACGACTCGGGGATCCGCTGCAAGGAGGCTCCGCTCAACATGCTCGCGGCGATGGCACTGGCGGCCGCGCTGTGCATCGGCATCGGTTGCTTCCCCTCAGCGCTGTATTCGCTGCTGCCCTGGCCTGTGGACTACGTGCCCTACACCGCGAGCCACGTGCTGTCGCAGCTCCAGCTGCTGGTGTTCTCCGCGCTCGCATTCTCGGTGCTGATGCGCACCGGCATCTATCCGCCGGAGCTGCGCTCGGTGAACCTGGATTTCGACTGGGTCTATCGCAAGCCGGGCCGAGGCATGGCGCTCGGCGTCATCGAGGCGAGCGCCGCGCTGTATCGCCTGGCCACGGTGCCGACGGAGCGCCTGCTCCGGGGGGTGCTCGCGCGCATATACCGCCATCACGGTCCGGAAGGAGTGCTGGCGCGCACGTGGCCGACCGGCAGCATGGTGCTGTGGGTAGCCATCCTGTTGGGCGCCTATCTCGTCCTGTACTACATCTGATCCTGCGGCCAGGCCTTATCAGTCCCGCGTCCCGGGTCGTGTACGCTGCACGACCGGGCTTAGCGTTCCTTCCGCTCGCCGTTTCTGCGCACGCGAGCGCAGGCGGCGCTGCCACGCACGCGTAGCGAACAGGCGCCAGATGGCATGAGTCCCAAAGTATGCGAGCGCGGCGCCCACCACGCCGAGCACCGCCAGGCCCAGCATCAACGGCCCGCCGACCGCAGCGAGCTTGGCCATCACCGGCAGGTCCGAGGACCAAGCGGCCGGATCGGCGCCGGTCAGGAACATGCCCAGCCGGTAAGCGAGGTAGTAGATCGGTGCGACTGTGAAGGGGTTGGTCACCAGCGTGCTCAGGGCTGCGGCCGCTAGGTTGCCCCGCGCCCAGAACGCCAGCACGGCCGCGATGGGGATCTGCAGGCCCATCGGGATGATGAACCCGATGAAGACGCCGGCAGCCAACCCGACCGCCACGCTGCGTCGGTTGAGGTGCCACAGCCACGGCCTTGCCAGAAGCGGGCCGAGCACCCGCAGGTGTCGCATCTTCTCCAGCGACTCGCGGCTCGGCAGCCACTTGGCAACAACCTTCTTGCTCATTTCGATTCGTCGCTCTTACCGGGTAGCTTCGCCCTGTGGCCGGCAGCAACGTCTGTGCCCGTGGCCGTGCCGACCCCGAGGTGCAGGGCCGCCTTGGCGAGCAGGTAGGCACTCACCGGCGCACTCATGAACAGGAACAGCGTGATCAGCAGCTCGTGCAAGCTCACCGCACCGCGGGCCATACCGAAGTACACCATTGACGCGATGAGGATTGCGCCCAGCCCGAGTGTGGTGGCCTTGGTCGGCGCATGCAGCCGGGCGTAGAAGTCGCGCAGGCGCAGCAACCCGATCGAGCCCACCAGCATGAAGAAGGCGCCGGTCAGAAGAGCGGCGGAGATCAGGTATTCGATGAGCATTGGCCGTTACGCAGGGGGAGAAGGCGTGAAGAGTGAAGGGTGAAGGGTGAAGGGTGAAGGGTGAAAAGCAAGGGTGGCCCCGTCCCCACCACCATCGCACGCAGCGACTAAGAAAGGATCAGCCTTCCTTCCCCCACCCGGTTGCGGGTAAATCGTCCTCACGCCCTCCCCCTTCACGCCTTCACCCTTCACGCGTTCACCCTTCACGCCTTCACTCAATAATGTCCCCTCTCAATAGATACTTCGCCAGCGCCACCGTTCCCACAAACCCCATCATCGCGATGAGCAGCGCGGCCTCGAAATAGATGGCGCTCTCGACGCGCATGCCGAACACCACCAGAAAAGCGATGGCGTTGATGTACAGCGTATCCAGCGCGAGGATGCGATCGGGTAGCGTCGGCCCGGCGGCGAGCCGCACGAAGCTCAGCAGCATGGACACGGCCACCATGACCAGGGTGATGTCGAGGGCGATGCTCAGCATTGGAAGATCTCCCGGATGCGCGCTTCGTAGCGGGTCTTCATCTCCCGCACGGCGGCCTGCTCGTCGTCCACCAGCAGCATGTGGACGGTGAGAACGCGAGCGGGAAGGTCGATATCCACCGACACCGTGCCGGGCGTGAGCGTGATCATCCCGGCCAGCAGCGTGGTCGCGGCGGGATCCTGGATGTCCAGCGGCACGCGCACGAAGCGCGGCTGGACGCGCGACATCGGCCCGAGCACGGCGCGCGCCACCGCCAGATTCGCCACTACGATGTCGTAGAGGAACAGCGCGGCCAGCTCGAGCGCTGCGCCCGCCCGTCGCACCGGCAGGCGCGTGGCCCGGAAGCGCAGGGTGAGCAGCGGCACCGCCAGCCCGAGTACGACCGCCAGCAGGATCTGGGCAGCGGATATATCGTTCACCAGCAGCAGCCAGAACACGGCCAGCAGCACGCTCGCGCCCGGCGCCGGGAGCATCGCACGCACGGCGCTCATGGCCTGCCCGGCGCGTTCAACACCGCCTCCGAGTAGGAGCGTACGTCGCCGAGCTGCGCGGCGGTGGCGTCCATGAAGCGCTTGACCGGCTCTGCCGCCACGGTGAGCGCCAGCATGCCGGCCAGCAGCAGCATCGGCGCGGCCATCTCGCCGGCCCGGGACGGGGGTGCCGGTGCAGCGCGCACCGCCCAGAACAGCGTCATCCCCGCCCGCGCCAGCGCGATCAGCGCAACGAAGCTCGATGCCAGCAGCACGGCCCAGATGGCGACGGCCTGCGGCGCGGCCGCCGACCCTTGCAGGAGCATGGCCTTGCCGAGAAAACCCGACAGCGGCGGGATGCCGACCACGAGCATCACGCTGAGCAGAAAGGCGATGCCCAACGGCACCGGCTGGGCCGCGCCGGCCCGCTGCAGGCGATCGCCCAGGGCACCGCGGCGCTCCGCGACGGCCCCGCACACCAGGAACAACAATGCGGTGGCGAGTGTGCTATGCAAAAGGTAGTACAGCGCCGCGCTCACCGCCGGCCCCGTGGTCAGGGCCGCCACGGACAGGATGGTCCCCGCCGACATCAGCGTGAGGTGCGCAGCCATGCTGCCGAGGCGGCGGCTGGCGAGCGCGCCCAAGGCGCCCCAGACCACGGTGATCAGCCCCGCGGGAACCACCCAGTCACCGAGGCCCGGCGCCGCCTCGCCCGCGGCGGGCCCGAAAACAGTGACGTACACACGCACGATCGAGTAGATGCCGACCTTGGTCATGATGGCAAACAGGGCGGCCACCGGCGCGGCCGCAGCGGAGTAGGCCGAGGGCAGCCACAAGAGCAGCGGGAACAGCGCGGCCTTCAGCCCGAATACCGTGAGCAGGAGCAGCGCGGCCGACTCGACCAGCAGGCGGTCCTCGGCCGCAAGCAGCGGGACCTTGTGGGCGAGGTCGGCGAGGTTGAGCGTGCCGGTCATGGCGTAGAGCAGTCCCACCGCGATCAGGAACAGCGACGAGCCCACCAGGTTTACCACCACGTAGTGCAGCCCGGCACGCAGACGGGCAGGCGTGCTGCCCGTGAGCAGCAGGCAGTAGGAGGCGATCAGCAGCACCTCGAAGAACACGAACAGGTTGAACAGGTCGCCGGTGAGGAAGGCGCCGTTGAGCCCCATGAGCTGGAATTGGAACAGCGCATGGAAGTAGCGCCCCTGCGCGTCGACGCCGCCGGCCACCGCCGCAACCAGCGCGCACAACGCCAGCGCGGCGGTAAGCGCCAGCATCACGGCGCTCAAGCGGTCCAGCACCAGTGCGATACCGAACGGCGGGCGCCAGTGACCCAGCGTATAGACGCCCTGGCTGCCGCCCGCGGCCTGGTCGAGCAGCACCAGCGCGATGGCGAGCAGCACCGCGGTGGCGAGCAGACCCAGCACGCGCTGTACGCGCAGCGTCACGGCGCTGCCGGCCAGCATCAGCCCGCCGGCGACGACAGCGGGCAGCAGCACCGGAGCGATGATCCACTGATTCATGCGTCGTCCTGTTCCGCCGACGGACTGGCGCGGTCGTCGTCCAGACGATGGCGCGCTGCTATGGCCAGCACCACCGTGAAAGCGGTCATGGCGAAGCTGATGACGATGGCGGTCAGCACCAGAGCCTGCGCCAGCGGGTCGGCGTAGGTCTCCACGCCGGGCTGGATGCGCGGCGCGGCGCCCACCTGCAGGCGGCCGGTCGCGAACACGAACAAGTTGACCGCATAGGACAGCAGGGTCAGGCCCAGCAGCACCGAGAAGGTGCGCTCGCGAAGCAGCAGATAGACCCCCGCCGCGGTCAGCGTGCCGATGCCGATCGCCACCAGCAGCTCCATGTCAGGCCTCCGGCCGCTTCGCGCTGAACGGCAGACCCGCCTCGCCCAGCCGCGTCAGCGCGAGCATGACCGCACCGACCACCGTGAGGTAAACGCCCAGGTCGAAGCCCATGGCGCTCGCCAGGGGCACCTTGCCCACCACCGGCCAGTGCACGTAGCCATGGGCGCTGGTGAGGAAAGGAAGGTCGAAGCCGAGCATGGCGATGAGCCCGGTCGCGCCGGCAATCAACAGCCCGGCCGCCGCCACGGCTCGATAGTTCACCGCCAGGCGCTGGCGCGTCCATTCCAGGCCGGCGCCCAGGTAGAGCAGGATCAGCGCGACCGCCGTAACCAGCCCGGCGATGAAGCCCCCGCCCGGATCGTTGTGCCCGCGCAGAAACAGGAAGGCCGACACCAGCAGCGCCAGCGGCAGCAGCAGCCGCACCAGCAGAGCGAGCGGCAGGTGCGCGGCTTCGGGTGCCCATGACCGCCCGGCCTCGTCGGCCTGACGCCACGGAAGCTTGACCCCCCCCAGCATTGCGGCAATACCCAGCGCGGCGATCCCGATCACCGTGATCTCGCCGTAGGTGTCGAAGCCGCGGAAATCCACCAAGATCACGTTGACCACGTTGGTGCCGCCGCCCTGCGGCACGCTGTTGGCGATGAAATAGCCCGAGATGGAATCGTGCGGCCGGGTGAGCATCGCCCAGGTGAGCCAGCCCACGCCGCCTCCCGCCAGGCAGCCGAGAAAGAAATCGCGCAGCGCGCGGTTCACCGCACGCTCCGGCGGCGCCTCCTGCGGCAGATAGTACAGCGCCAGCAGCAGCAGCAGGATCGTCACCACCTCCACCGAGATCTGCGTCAACGCCAGGTCGGGCGCGGAGAAATACACGAAGGCGAGCGCCACGGTCAGCCCGACCACCGACACCACGATCACCGCGATCAGCCGCTGGCGGTGCACGAACACCGTACCCAGAGCGGACACGCACATCAGCGCAAATACCACCAGCGCCATCGGCTCCACCGGAGCGGTCGCGAGCGACCCGATCGCGCCCTTCCCGCGGAGAAACGGAAACAGTCCCGCGAAGGACGCAGCGAGGATCAGCGCCAGCACGCCGCTCGTCAGCCCGCCGGCATAGGCACGCTGCGTCAGCCGGGCGGCAGCGGTCGATAGCGCAACTATCGTGCGGTCGAACAGCCGCTTGGCCGTATTGCGGCTTTGCACATGCGTGTGCAGGTCCAGCCCATACTGGAGCAGGAAGTACAGCAGCACGCCCCCGCCCAGCGCGATGGCGCTCATTACGAGCGGGACGTTCACACCGTGCCACAGCCTGAGGCTGAACTCGGGCGCCGGGCCGCCCACCGTCGCAGCGGCGGAGGCCTCGAGCAGCGGCTGCACGGTGAACGACGGCAGCACCCCCACGAGCAGGCATGCGGCTACCAGCACCTCGACGGGAATGCGCATCCATACAGGCGGTTCGTGCGGGGTCCTCTCGACATCCAGCGGCCGGTCGAGAAAGAACACGTCGTGGATGAAGCGCAGCGAGTAGGCCACGCTGAACACTCCGCCCAGCACTGCGATCAGCGGCAGGATCCACTGCAACCCGCCGCCACGCTCCAGCATCAGGGCCTCGCCGAAAAACAGCTCCTTCGACAGGAACCCGTTGACCAGCGGCACGCCGGCCATCGCCGCCGCCGCCACCGCGGCGAGCAGGCCGGTGTAGGGCATGTACCGCCACAGCCCGTTGATGCGCCGCATGTCGCGGGTGCCGGTCTCGTGGTCGATGATACCGGCGGCCATGAACAGCGACGCCTTGAAGGTGGCGTGATTGATGACATGGAACAGCGCCGCGACCGCCCCCAGCGGCGTGCCGATGCCCAGCAGCAGCGTGATCAACCCCAGGTGGCTGACCGTCGAGTACGCGAGCAGGCTCTTGAGGTCGTGGCGGAAGATCGCCTGATAGGCGCCGAACGTGAGCGTGACCACACCCACTGCGGTGAGCGTGAAGAACCACGCGTCCGGCCCCGCCAGCACCGGGTATAGCCGCGCGAGCAGGAAGACGCCGGCCTTCACCATCGTGGCCGAGTGCAAATACGCCGACACCGGCGTGGGTGCGGCCATCGCGCCCGGCAGCCAGAAATGGAACGGAAACTGCGCCGACTTGGTGAAGGCACCCGCCAGGACCAGCGCCAGGATGGGCAGGTACAGCGCGCTCTGCTTCACTGCTTCGCCGGAAGCCAGCACTGCATCCAGCTCGAAGCTGCCGGCCACATGCCCGAGCAGCAGCACGCCGGCCAGCAACGCGAGCCCGCCGCCGCCCGTCACCGCCAGCGCCACGCGGGCGCCCTCCCGGGCCTCGGTCTTGCCGCTCTTGTAGCCGATCAACAGGAACGAGCTGATGCTGGTGAGCTCCCAGAAGACGAACATGAGCAGCAGATTGCCGGACAGCACGATCCCGAGCATTGCGCCGGTGAACAGCATCAGCAGGAAGAAGAACCGGTCCAGGCGCGACTCTTCGGACAGGTAGTAGCGGGCGTACAGGATCACCAGCAGCCCGATCAGCAGAATCAGCAGCGCGAAGAGGAATGCGAGCCCATCCAGCCGGAACGACAGCGCCAGTCCGAGGCTCGCGACCCAGTCCATGCGCCACGCGATCACCTCCCCCGCGAACACGCGCGGAGCGAACTGCAGCAGCAGCACCAGGCCGGCAGCATCCGCCGCAGCGGCCAGCCACGGCGCCAGATCGCGCGGGCCGCGGCGCGACAGCCACAGCAGCGGCAGCACCAGCCAGGGGAGAGAGACCAGTAGAAGAAGCACTTGGAGGTCGCAGTCGGCGGTCAGGATCGGTCCAACGGGTCGCGCGAAGGGACGAGATCTTAGCAGCACTGACCCGACCGGCGATATCACCCTCGCATGCGGGAAGCCCCGGCCGCACAACGCGCAACATCGACGATCCGCCGATCAGACCCCCGACATCGTGCCCGAGTTCCGTCGGTGTATCCCTGGCCCTTCCCTGCCTTTCCGTCCCGCACCAGAATCTCGCCGCGCGCAAATCTTCTACACGCAGCCGCAGACCCTCAAGGAGTCTGAGCCCGGAATCGTAAAGAAAGCTTCCGGGGACGCCGATCAGCGTGGTTCTGCGTT
>DAIQQA010000063.1:12055-16061 GCA_036787045.1 Burkholderiales bacterium
TCGCCGTTGCGCATCAGCGGAGACGTCCGGGCTACTGGGCGGGGCGCAGGTGAACGCGGGTCCGTGTCACCGCCCAACCATCGCCTGGAGCCGCCCAACAGCGTCGCTGCCCCCGCTGTTGGGTTCCCGTTGACACTTCGCTCGTCGGCGGCCGCTCAGGCGAGACGTTTCGTCAGGCCCGTTCCAGAAATTGCTTGATAACCTCGTTTACCGGGTCAGGATGCGTAACAGGGCCCATGTGGCCAAGATCCTCGAACTCCACGAGCTCAACGCGAGGCAGTGCGCTCGCTAGTAGCCGTGCCACCCCGTGAGCCGAAGCTGTCGAGCGTTTGCCCACCATGTAGAGCACGGGGATAGTGAGTGAACCGAAAGCCTTCAGAGGTGTGGGTTCGGTGAACAATGCGTGCGCCCACCTGCGCACGTTCCTCACCGACGCGGCGATGGGTGTCTTGCGCTGTTCGGGAGTCTGCTTCCAGGTTCCGGTTCCCATCCAGTAGTCGATAAATCGCTCGGCGGCGGCGTCTTCGTTTGCTGCGTCTAGCGCGATGCTTGCGTCAGCTACTGCGTTGCGGATTCCTTCCGCCTGGTTCGGCGCAGGCTTCTCAGCGTCGAGCAGCGAGAACAGAGTTGGTTCGTAAAGGGTCATTGCACGCACACGACCGGGGTTTGCCAGGGCCGCGATCAGCGCCACCGCAGCACCATAGGAATGACCGACCAGCACCAGCGGCGAGCCGGCTTTCGTGAGCACGGGCTCGATGAGCGCCACCTCGTCCCGAAGGTGAATGACCCGGTCCGACGGCCACTGCGGGCTCTTGCCGCAGTCATACAAGTCCGGGGCAAGGACGCGGAACCTCGGGGCCAGAAGGTCCATCAGCCCGCGCCATTGCGCCGAGGTGCTCGCGTTCGCATGCAGGCATACGACTCCGGGGCCGGCTCCTGCCTCGCGAAAGAACGGCTCAGGCTGATGCATGCGTGCTCAGTGGCGCGTGATCACGATTTCGAGGTACTCGCCGGGCACGACCATGGTGCCGTCCCCCGAGCGGTTGAACTGATCGATCAACGCCATGAGGTCGCGCTGGAGCGGCGCTTGCGCCGCGGGCTCCAGCGCGGCGAAGGTCTTGAGCACCGGGCCGTAGTAGGTCCGGAAGACCTCGAGCCAATGCTCCGGCGAGCGATAGCGGAACACGAAGTTGCGTTGCGCCGACTTGACCGAGGTCGCGTGCGGCTCGAACAGCTCGGCGATCCGCGCCCGGGTGCCCCAGAGCGCCGGCGACTTGGCGCCCGGTGGCGGCGGGACGTGCTTGCCGATGGTCTTGAAGAGCTGGCCGATGAAGCCCTCAGGCGTCCAGTTGGCAAGGCCGATCCTGCCGCCGCGCTTGCAGACGCGGACCATCTCGGCCGCGGCGCGGTCCTGGTCGGGGGTGAACATCACCCCGAAGGTGGAGACCACCACATCGAAGCTGCCGTCCGGGAACGGCAGCGCTTCCGCGTCGGCTTCGCGGAACTCGATGGGAAGCCGTTCGGCTGCGGCGCGTTCGCGGGCGCGCTCGAGCAGCGCGGGAACGTAATCGGTGGCGACCACATCGCACCAGCGACGAGCGGCCGCGAGGGAGACATTGCCGTTGCCGGCGGCGATGTCGAGCACCTTCTGTCCCGAGCGGATGTCCAGGGCCTCGCACAGGTCCTCGCCGACGATCTGCAGGGTGGTGCCGATGAGGGCATAATCGCCCGAGGACCACGCTGCCTGCTGGCGGGCCTTGAGCGCCTTGAGGTCTGTCTGGCCGGCAGATGGACGGTCTTGACTGGTAGTGGCGGCGGCTGTATCCATGATCCTCTCCGTTCGTGTCGTGGATCTTAACCTTAGCGGCCCAGCGTGGTAGCCGGCGTGGGAATGCACGTGGAATCTGATTGCGCGGGCGAGCGGAGCGGCAAGCCTTCGCTCCATGTGCGCATGCTCGGGCCCATGACAATCCGCCGGGACGGCCTCACGCTGACATGGCCGGCATCCCGCAAGGTGCGCGCGCTCTTCGCCTATCTGACCCTTGCGCCACTCCCCGTGGCGAGGAGCCAGCTTTGCGAGCTGCTGTGGGATGTCCCGAACGATCCGCGGGGAGAGCTTCGCTGGTGTCTCAGCAAGATCAGGAGCATCGTCGACGATGGTGACCGCCGGCGCGTACTCACGCGCGAGGACACCGTCCGGCTCGACCTGGCGGACTGCTTCGTCGATGCCATAGCCATCGCCCGCGCGGCCGAGGTAGGAATCGGGACGCTCGCTCCCGAGCGTCAGCGAACGCTGTGCACGTTGTTCAGCGGGGACTTCCTGGAGGGCCTGGAGATCGACCGGAATCCGGCCTTCAGCGGTTGGCTCACCGCCCAGCGGCGGCGATTCCGCGGCTGTCACGCCGCCCTGCTGGAGCATCTTGTCAAGAGTGTTCCCGACGATGAAGCGCTCGGGTATCTGGAGAAGTGGCTCGAGCTGGCGCCGTTCGATCGGCATGTCCATGAGATCCTGCTGACCGCGCTCGCCCGGCGGGGCCGAATCCGGGAAGGTGAGGAGCATCTCGCGGCGACCGCCCGGGTGTTCGAAGCCGAGGGCCTCGATTGCGCTGCAATTCACCACGCATGGCGGTCAGCCAGATCGGAAGGAGCCGGTCCGCCACGCGCTCAAGACGCTGCTCCGTCCTTGACTACCGCAGCAAGCAGCGGCCGTGACGACATCGTCGCCATTGCACCTCGCCGCGCCTCCATAGCGGTGATGCCGTTCATCGACCAGTCCACGCCGCCGGGCGGGCGCGGCGGGGCGGCAGACGCCCTCGCGCACGACGTGATCACCAGGCTTGCCAAGCTGCGAAGCATGTTCGTCATCGCGCAGGGAACCGTGTTCGCGCTGCATGAGCGACGCATCGGTGCGGAGGAGGCCGGCCGCATGCTGAACGTCGACTACATCGTCAGCGGATCGGTGCGCTGCCAGGGCAAACGGCTCACCGTGGCGGTCGAGCTGGCAGAGACGCGCACCGCGCGGATCGTCTGGGCGGAGACCTTCAACCACAACCTCGACGACGCGTTCGTCGTCCTCGAGGAGATCGGCGACAGGATCGTCGCGTCCATCGCCAGCGAGGTCGAGATGATCGAGCGCAACCGCGCCATCCTGAGGCCGCCGAGCTCGCTGGACGCGTGGGAGGCTCATCATCGCGGCCTGTGGCACATGTACCGGTTCAGCAAGCCCGATAACGAGCGGGCCCGGCATTTCTTCCAGATGGCGGTGCGCCTGGATCCGACCTTCTCGCGCGCCTACGCCGGTCTGTCCTTCACGCATTTCCAGGACGCCTTCCAGGGCTGGGCGAAGCGCGAGCCGGAAATCGACCGGGCTTTCGAAGCCGCTGGGCAAAGCCTCATGGTCGACGATCGCGACCCCGCCGCGCACTGGGCCATGGGCCGGGCGCTCTGGCTGCGCGGCCGCCACGACCAGTCCGTGATCGAGCTGGAGCGGGCCATCGACCTGAGCCCGAACTTCGCCCTGGCTCACTACAACCTCGCATTCGTCCATTCGACGGCCGGCGATCCGCTCGCGGCCATCTCCTCCTCCGACCACTCGCGCGACCTGAGCCCCTTCGACCCGATGCTCTTCGGCATGCTCGGCGTACGCGCCATGGCGCTGGTGCGACTCGGCCGGTTCGAGGAAGCCGCCGATTGGGCCGTCAAGGCCGCCGCCCGACCGAACGCGTTTGCGCATATCCGCGCAATTGCGGCCTATAGCCTGGCGCTGGCCGGCTCGCTCGACGAGGCGCGCGCCTATGCCGCTGCGGTGCATAGGACGCTGCCGCGATACAGCGTCGCCGACTTCCTCAGTGCCTTTCGATTCGATTCACACGGCGCAGCACTGTTCCGCAAAGGCGCCAAGCGCGTCGGGATGGCATGAGCGGCTTTTTCTTGCCTGGTCCACTCCACCGCTGGTCGTTGCATGGGGGTTCAAGCATAGGCCTAACAGCGTGATGCAAAACGCGAG
>DAIQQA010000063.1:16161-18217 GCA_036787045.1 Burkholderiales bacterium
ACAGACGAATGCTTCTATTGGCAGCCAGCCTCGTCTGTGGAGCAGCCGGCGCGGACGATTACTACGAGCAGATGAATCGGCTGAAGGCACTGGACGAACGCTGTGAGCAGGCAAGGGCGATAAAGCTTGCACCCATCCGCGATCGCCTTGTTCAAGATTGCCTGAAGGACCGACGCAAATCGCTACAGGATTGCCAACACGAATCTATGGCGTACGGGGAATCGACTACGGGACCGAATCGGAATTTCATCAGAGGCTTGTATTACGATCTCGCGGAGTGCCAAGAGGCAGCGCAAGCATGGAAGGCGTGGGAGGAGTCGCAGCCGTTAGTACGATAGCTTCGGTCTCTAATCCAAGGTCAGCCGACATGACAAAGGGGCGTGCAGGACTTGCGCTCGCGGTCGCAGGCATACTGATTACCGGATGCTCGTCGGAGGAGCAGGAGACGCACTATATAAGTCTGACTGCCGCTCAGATGGCGGGTGCCGTTCACCAAGGATGGATTCCTCAATGGTTGCCGAAGAACGCTCACAATCTCAAGGAAAAGCACGACCTGGATACAAATAGCAGTATCCTACGCTTCAACTTCCCCGAGTCCGACCAATGGGTTCCATCAAGCAGCTGCTTGCAGATTCACCCTGCCGAGGTGCGCGGACCGGGCATGACGGCACCGTGGTGGCCGAAGGATGTACCATCCCCAAATGCTGCTACGCCCCGCCACACGTACTATGCGTGCTCAGGGGCGCGCGAGTTCCTGGCTGTCGATTTCCCTCATGGGGAAGCGTTGTACTGGCGCCCGCAATGAACCCGCAGATACTCCTCGACAGAGCCTATGCCGCTTTCAACGCGCGCGACATCGTCGCCGCGCTGGCCGTGATGCATCCCGATATTGCCTGGCCCAACGGCATGGAGGGCGGCAGCGTCTTTGGACACCAGGGCATCCGCGACTATTGGACGCGGCAATGGGTTGTTATCGACCCTTCCGTCGACCCACAGCGCTTCGTTGTCGAAAGTGATGGGCGAGTCGCGGTCGAAGTCCATCAAGTGGTCCGTGATCTCGCCGGCAACATCCTCAAGGACGCAATCGTGCAGCACGTCTACGCTTTCGAGGACGGGTTGATCAAATCCATGGAGATTCGCGAGAATCGAAGCCAGGGTGCGTGATACCGCTCGACGTGGTGCCCGAGTCGACCTCGCTGTCGCTATCGCTACGGCGGGCCAACGCCTGGCGCTGGCCGTTGAGGGCTTGTGTCGGTCGACCCATACCGCACGCGAGCGAAGCGAAGCCGTTCTGAACAGTGACCCGAATCCACGCAACCCCTGACAGTCATAGGAAAGGAGTCGAAGTGCACAGGTACGAAGCCCGGATCAGCTGGGCGCGGGATGGAGCCACCTTCACCGATCAGCGCTATAGCCGCGGCCACGAATGGTCCTTCGATGGAGGAGTCCGGATCGCTGCATCGGCATCGCCAACGGTTGTCCCCCTCCCCTACTCTGTCGTCGAGGCGGTGGATCCCGAGGAGGCGCTGGTGGCTTGCACATCGAGCTGCCACATGCTGTGGTTCCTCTCGCTCGCGGCGAAGCGCGGCTTCGTGGTCGACAGTTACCGGGACGAAGCCACCGGGGTGATGGACAAGACACCGGAGGGCAGGCTTGCCATCACACGAATCACGTTGCGCCCCAGGATCGAGTTCTCTGGAGACAAGGCTCCGACCACCGAGGAGCTGGCGTCGCTGCATCATTCGGCACACGACCAGTGCTTCATCGCCAACTCGCTGAGGTCCGAGGTGGTCGTCGAGACTGGTTGTTGAGCTTTGCAGAATGGGGTTGCAGACCTTCACCACCACCCGGCCGGCTGCGTCGGGACGTTTCCCCGGGCGGACTCCTTCCTTTCGGGCCAAGCTCCCACCACCCCGTCAGCTTCGCTGCCACCCCTCCTCGGGCAGGAGGGGAAAGTTCCACCCCGCCTGCGGGCAGGCCTCGAGCACAGGCTCCCACCACTTCATCAGCTTCGCTGCCACCCCTCCTCGCGCAGGAGGGGAGAGTTCTACCCCGC
>DAIQQA010000063.1:18317-19664 GCA_036787045.1 Burkholderiales bacterium
AGAAGCCTTCTCTCCCCTCCTTTCCAAGGAGGGGTGGCGCGAAGCGACGGGGTGGTTTGCCGGGTCCGGACTGCTGCGTTGCCACCCCTCTTCGGGGGCATTTGGAAAACGTCTTTTGCAGCCGATTGGGAAAGCTCACCATCTGCCATGCACATGCTCGACCATGTCTCGATAACCGTGCGCGACCTCGAACGAGCGCGGCCGTTCTACGAAGCCGTGATGGCAGCGCTCGGCGTGCCGAAAGTTCACGATCGTGCGGACGCCATCGGCTTCGGGCAGCGCAACCGTGACAACGACGACTCTCACACCTACCTGAGCGTCTACCAGTCTGCTGCGGCCGCGCCCGATCCGCGCCGTCACTGGTGCTTCCGCGCGGGCTCGGAGGCGCAGGTGCGTGCATTCTTCCAGGCCGGGATCGAGGCCGGAGGTACTGCCGACGGCGAACCGGGCTTGCGTCCTCACTATCATGCTGGCTACTACGCGGCCTTTCTGCAGGACCCGGAGGGTAATCGTGTGGAGGCGGTGTTCCACCGCGCGCGCATTGAACCCTAGCGCGTGCCTGTTGAAGTGGTGTGATATCTGTTCGGCACGACTTTGGAACCATACGCATGACCAGTGGTACGACTCGGGAACTGAAGCTCGGCTTGATCGGCGTGGGCATCGGCAGATCACGGGCACCCATGCTTCACCGCTTGGCGGGCGAGCTCTGCGGCCTGACCGTCACATACGATCTCATCCAGCTGGAATCGAGCCTGCCCGGCGACTTCGACAATGCGCTCGATACGTGTCGCGCGCGCGGGTATCGCGGAGTCAACGTCACCTATCCGTTCAAGGAGCGCGCGGCAGAAGCAGTCGAGGTCACACCCGAGCAGGTTCGCCGGCTGGGCGCTGTCAATACGATTCGATTCGATGCCCAGGCCGCGCCGCAAGGGTTCAACACGGACTACACCGGGTTCAAGAAGGCCCTCCGATCGCGCTTCTCCGACCGGGGTCCCGGGACGGTCGCCATCGTCGGCGCCGGCGGCGTGGGTCGGGCCATCGCCTTCGGGCTGGCGGATCTGCGCGCGAAGGAGCTACGGTTGTTTGACCAGGACACTGCGAGGGCCGAGAAGCTCGCCGCAGCCCTGCGAGCACAGGCCGACGTGCGCATCACCATATGCCAGAGCGTGGAGGAAGCGGCGACCGAAGCGGACGGGCTCGTGAACGCCACACCGCTGGGGATGTACCAGCATCCGGGCACCCCGGTCCCCAGAACGTTGATCGGAGCTCAGTCGTGGGCGTTCGACGCCGTGTACACGCCGATCGAGACGCGCTTTCTGCTGGACGCCAGGGATGCAGGGCTCGAGA
>DAIQQA010000063.1:19764-21202 GCA_036787045.1 Burkholderiales bacterium
GGTCGCCTTCGAGGAAAGCGGCGCGGCGAACGGCACACCGGTGGTGCTGCTGCACGGCTTTCCGTACGACGTGCACGCCTACGACGCGGTGACACCTATCCTGGCGGCGGCGGGCTGCCGTGTGATCACACCCTATCTGCGTGGTTACGGACCGACGCGCTTCCTGTCCGCGGAAACACTGCGCTCGGGGCAGCAGGCAGTGCTGGCTCGCGATCTTCTCGCGTTGATGGATGCGCTGGCGATCCCGCGTGCCGTGCTGGCCGGCTACGACTGGGGCGGCCGGGCCGCCTGCATCGTCGCTGCGCTGTGGCCCGAGCGCGTGCGCGGGCTGGTGACAGGCGGCGGCTACAACATCCAGGACATCCCGGGAGCGAGCAGGCCGCAGGCGCCGGAGAACGAGTTCCGCCACTGGTACCAGTACTATTTCCATGGCGAACGCGGCCGCGCCGGCCTGGAGCAGAACCGCCACGCATTGTGCCGCTTGCTGTGGAGACTGTGGTCGCCCAACTGGCAGTTCGACGACGCGACCTATCAGCGCACCGCCATGTCCTTCGACAACCCGGATTTCGTCGAAGTGGTGATCCACTCGTACCGGCATCGCTTCGGGCTGGTGCACGGCGATCCAGCCGTCGAGGACACCGAGCGCCGCCTGACTGCCCAGCCGCAGATCGCGGTCCCGGCGGTCGCGCTGGATGGCGGCGGTGACGGGGTCATGCCCCTGGGCGGCTCCGAGCGCCATGGGCGGTTCTTCGCCACGAAGTACGAGCGCCGCGTCATTCCCATGGTGGGTCACAACCTGCCCCAGGAGGCGCCGCAGGAGTTCGCGGCGGCGGTGTTGTCGGTCGTCTGACGGTGCTCGCGCGCGGACACATGGCCGCGCAGCTTACCGGCGACCTACTCGGTCCGGTCTCTCCGACTCTTTGTGTGAGCCCATCGATGCGGTGAGTGCGGGCAGCACTCACCTCTGCCCACTCCAAGAACCTGCCGGGAGTATGATGCTTCTGGTCTGCTGGCCTCGGGAGAATGTCATGCCCGCACCGCAACGACACGCGACAGCACTGCGCAGGAAAGCCAGGAAGGGCTTTCTCGGCTACCCGGTTGCGACCGTCGCGTACTATGGACCCGACGACCACCATGCGACCAAAGTCGCGGTTGGGATCCTGACTTCGGAGGACAGCGGGGTAGCGCGACTGGAGCGGTGGTTCACGCAAGCCAGCGATGTGCGCACCGACCCCGAAATCAACGAGGCGATCCTACAACTTATCGGTCAGCATCACGTGCGCAGCGTCGCGATGTACGACCACATCATCGGATGTCCTCACGAAGAGGGGGTCGACTACCCACTCGGCGAAAAATGCCCCCGGTGTCCGTTCTGGGCCACGCGCGACCGGTGGTCCGGGGAGCGGGTTGGCTGAGGAGAACTGAAGCGGTGGCCGCG
>DAIQQA010000063.1:21302-24976 GCA_036787045.1 Burkholderiales bacterium
AGGCCCTGCCCATGATCGCCCGGCTGATCTATCTATCCGTCCTGCTCGCCAGCGCGCTGCTGCTTGGGCTTGGCATGTACTATCAATACGCGTTGCACCTGCACCCCTGCGCCCCGCAGGTGCTGGTCAGGTATGCACTGGTGCTCACAGCGCTGTTCGCCCTGGTCCCTGTCGCTATCAACGCGGGGAAGTTGGTGCGGGTCGCGACGAGCGTGTGCATCGGCGTGGTCTCGCTGGTCGGCGCACTGCTGGCCGCAAACCAGTCCTGGCCCCGCCACGTCCCGGTCAACTTCGCAGCCATCGGGGTCAACATCGACTCGGCCGTGCGTTCCCTTCCGCTGGGCGACGTTCTGCCCAGATTCTTTCTCGCTTCCGGCGCATGCGACAAGGCGCGCTGGAAGATCGTCGGTATCGCCGCCTCGGAATGGGCGTTCGCCGCCTTCCTCCTGTTCATCGTCGCCGGGTTCATTGCTGCGCGCCGCGGCTGAGCGCACAGTCCGGCGTCCCCAGGTGGAGGAGTTTCGCTGCCAATCAGGATGCGTTACGTTAGTCGGATACGGATCCTCATCCGTCGTTCAAGAAAACCTGCGGCGCAGCGATGGTGTTGATTGCATGAGGCCAGGTCATGAAGACAAGCGAATCGCACATCCTGACGACCCACACCGGCAGCCTGCCCCGGCCCAAGGCGCTGGTCGAGTTGCAGCTGCGTATGAGCCGGGGCGAGAAAGTCGATCCTGCCGCGCTCGCCGATGAAGTGCGGCGAGCCACCAGGCATAGCATTGCGCGTCAAATGGAGTGCGGAATCGACGTCGGCAACGACGGCGAGCAGCCGCGCGAGAGCTTCTTCACCTATGTCCGCTATCGCATGACCGGTTTCGGCGGCGAAAGTGCGCGTCCGGCAGTGCAGGACGTGGTGGCGTTCCCGAGCTTCGCCGAGCTGTTCCGCCCGCGGGCGCAGAAGAGCCTGCTGACCTCGCCGCCGCGCGCTGTCGGGGAGGTGCGGTACGCCAGCCGGGCTGCCCTCGACGGCGAGCTCGACGAGTACCAGAAGGCGCTGAGCGAGCAGCCCGCCCGGTTTCTGGAGTCGTTCTGGACAGCGCCCTCGCCGGGCATCATCGCGTGCGCGATGCAGAACGACTACTACGGCTCGCTGGCGGAGTATGTGAACGCAGTAGCGGATGCGTTGCGCACGGAGTACGAGGAAATCGTCGCTCGCGGCATGGTTCTGCAGATCGACGGCCCCGACCTCGCGATGGAGCGGCATCGGCTGTTCGCCGATCGGCCGCTTGCCGAGTTTCTCGACTTCGTCGACCTGACCGTGTCCGCTCTGAACCGCGCGTTGCAGAACGTGCCGCCGGACCGCGTGCGGCTGCATGTGTGCTGGGGCAATTACGAGGGGCCGCATATCTTCGACGTCCCGCTCGAGGATCTGGCGCCGCACCTGTACGCCGCTCGCGTGGGTGGGCTGGTCCTGTCGATGGCCAACCCCCGGCACGCGCACGAGCACCGCATCCTGGCCAGGTGTCCCCCGCCGCGCGACTGGGCCGTCGTCGCCGGTGTCATCGACACCACTACCAACTACGTCGAGCACCCCGAGGTGGTGGCCGACCGCATCGAGCAGGCAGCCCGAGCGGTCGGTGATCCGCACCGCATCCTCGCCGGCACCGACTGCGGCTTCGACACCTCCACCGGCCTCGGCAAAGTCGCCGAGGAGGTGGTGTGGGAAAAGCTGCGGGCGTTGCGTGCGGGGGCGGAGCTGGCCACGCGGCGGCTGCTATAGGTGGAGCGCGGGGAAGCAGTAACAGGACTCTCCCGCGCGATGCCCAGCGCACTGTGCGACAGCGCCAACCCTGCAGATCCCGAGTAGTACGCTAAGTCCTGCCATTCGGGCCCACTCCGCCGGCCCCCGTCGAAACCCCTCCCACCACCCCGTCACGCTGCGCGTGACACCCCTCCTCGGGCAGGAGGGGAGTTTCCTCTGGGGGCTGCCCCGTGCGCAGACCCCTGAACCCAGGACGGTCCGGGGCGGGGCACCGGGCATGCAACCTGCTGATTTCCCGTAGTGGGATTCGTCCCACTCTCCAGCCGGGCCGGGAAGTGGTTGCAGTCCCAACATCCCGTCGGCTATCTTGAGCTGAGGAGGAAGGGCATGGACACGGCCGCAGAGCCAGCCGGCGGGTTGCTCGACACGATCGCCGAGTTCTGCCGCCGCAACGCGATGGCGGAGTCGACCTTCGGCCGGCGGGCGGTGAACGACGGCAAGCTCGTTGCGCGCCTGCGCGACGGCGCACGCATCACGCCCGAGACCCTCGAGCGGGTCAGCGCGTTCATGGGCCGCCACGGGGTCGCGGCGCCCACCACGCCGCCGGAGCTGCGGCAGCTCATCCGCGTCGGCGGGGCGGCGGCACCGCTGGTCGAGCGGGCCACGGGCGCAGCCGCACCGTCGCGCAACTTTCGCTTCTTCGACAACCGCCAAAAATACCTGCTGTTCGTCAACACGTGCAGCGAGAAGGTGGTGATCGCCCGGCGGGTCGGTATGGAGCTGGCCCACATCCACCCACGCCCTCCGGCGGTACGCGTGTTCGACGCAGGGATGGGCGATGGCACGGTGCTCACGCGCGTGATGCGCGAGATGCATCGGCGCTTCCCCACCATGCCCTTCTACTTCGTCGCCAAAGAGATCAGCCTCGAGGACGTACGCCTCTCGCTAGAGAAAATGGCTGACCGTCTCTTCGAGCATCCGGCGACCGTGCTCGTAGTCACCAACATGTACTACACCGAGGCGCCATGGCTCATCCCGCGTTCGGTGCGCGCGGCCAACTCTCTGCTCTGGCACGAGGTGGCGCTCACCGGCACCACGTCGCATGAGTTCAGCGAGCAGATCGCGGATCTGGAGTCGTTCCTCACGCGCAACTGGCAGGCGCGCCACAGCCCCGCCACCGGCAACCCGATCTACGAGCGCCCGGTCGTGCTGGTCCTCTATCGCGACGACTTCCGTTTCCTGCTCGACGACGTCCTGCCACGCCAGGGGCGCGCACGGCCCGACTACGATCTGGTGATCGCTTCGCAGCCCTACCGCGCCCGGGTGCCCATGGAGTTCAAGGCCTCCAGGGTAATCGGACCGCTGGTGCGCGCACTCGGGCCGGGAGGAAGGCTCCTGGGGATCCACTCCTATGGCCGCGATCCGGGGTTGGAGATCGTCCGCAGACTCTGGCCGGAGGAGAACCCGTTCGTCATGGGACGGCACGACATCCTGCGCGCGCTGCGGGCGGAGCTGGGCAAGGACGGGCGCCACTACAACCTGAACGCGTACGCGGACTCGCGCGCGGTGTTTCGCTACGACATGCACACACTGCCCAGCGAGATCACCGAGAGCATCGGCACCTCGACGATCTTCGCAGCCTGGAACGCGGCGGTGTACGTGGCCCAGATCGACGACGAGCGCCTCGCCGAAGCGATCGGCAGCCGCCAGTATCTGGACGCCACCCGCGAAGTGCTGCAGGCGCACGGATGCCTGTGGTTTCTCGACGAATCCTACGTCGTGTCTCGCAAGAGAGGGTAAGGAGGTGTTTCATGTGGTTCCCGCGCGAGCGGAAACCCAGGCTGCAACTCACTCTTCTGGATCCCCGCCTTCGCGACGCCTTCGCGGGGATGACAGTTGACTGGACGTTTCT
>DAIQQA010000064.1:0-24907 GCA_036787045.1 Burkholderiales bacterium
GATGCGTTGGACCGGACTCGCAACCCTGTTGTTCATCGGCTGTGTCGGCGACGCCAGCGCCCACACGGGCGGCACCATCGGGTTCGCCACCGTCACCGTCGACGGCACGTCGGTCCGCTACAGCCTCGCGCTGGGCCCGGCGTCGTTGCCCGCCCAGCTCGCCGAGCAGATGCGGCTGAGCGAGCCTGGCGCCGCACCCGACTATCAGCCGCTGCTCGACGCTGTAGCGCAGCACGTGCGCATCTCCGGCGACGGCCGTCCTTGCGAAGCCGCATCAGGGCAGGTGACGCCGCCTGCAGGCAGCCGCGCCAACCTGCTCGTCGTGATCCCGTTCAGGTGCAAAACCCCGCCTCGCGAGCTGTTCATTCGCGACGATCTGTTCGATCTGCTGGGCAGCGATTACCACACGCTCGCCAACATCCAGTGGGATGGCGGCAGCCAGCAGTTCGGGTTCCAGCCCGACGCGCGCGAGACGCGCGTTGCCATCCAGTCCGGCGCGTCGGCACGCGGCGCGGGGAGTTTCTTCACCCTGGGCATCGAGCACATCCTGTTCGGGTTCGATCACCTGCTGTTCCTGCTCGCGCTGGTGCTGCGCGGCGGCAACCCGTGGTCGCTGCTCAAGATCGTGACCGCCTTCACCGTGGCCCACAGCATCACGCTCGCCCTGGCAGTGTTCGATATTCTGGTCTTGCCCGACCGCGTCGTGCAGGCGGTGATCGCCCTGTCTATCGCCTACGTGGCGGCGGAGAACCTGTTCCTGAAGCGGCCGGTTTCGCACCGCTGGGCCGTGAGCTTCCTGTTCGGGTTGGTGCATGGCATCGGTTTCGCGGGAGTGCTGCGCGAGCTTCAGCTCCCGGCGCGGGAAGTGATCTGGCCGCTGCTCTCCTTCAATCTCGGAGTGGAGGCAGGACAGGCGATGGCTGTCGTGATCGCGCTGCCGCTGCTGATCTGGGTACGACAGTTCCGGTGGGAGCCGCGCGCGGTGGCGGCGGTATCGGCCGTGGTCCTGGCGGTGGGGCTGGCGCTGTTCGTCGAGCGGGTGATGTTCTAGTACTTCAGCCCATTAGTTCCACCTCTCACCACGAAGGCACGAAGGCACGAAGAAAGCCGAAAAGGGCGAGAACGTGGAACATCGGCAAGGCACACCTGTCTGCCGGGCGATGTTTCGTAACTACCGTGTCGCTGTACTAGGGCGCCTACACTCAGTGTTGGGTGTTGCCTCAAAGCAACCCGCGCTCGGCGAAAGACATCATCGAATTCCCGCCGACGATGAAGTGATCCAGCACCTTCACGTCCACTAGCGCGAGCGCCTGCTTGAGCGCCTGGGTCAGCAGCTCGTCGGCGCGGCTGGGCTCCGCCAGCCCGGACGGGTGGTTATGGGCGAAAATCACCGCGGCCGCATTGTGCTGCAGCGCAAAGCGCACGACTTCCCGGGGAAACACACTGGTCTGCGTGAGCGTGCCGGAGAACAATTCCTCCATCGCCAGGAGCCGGTTCTGCGCATCGAGGTAGAGTGCAACGAACACCTCGCGCTCACGCCGCGCCAGGTTGAGCCGCAACCACTGGCGCACGGCCTCGGGTGAGCTGAGATTGTCGCGGCTTTTGACCTCCTCCCCGAGTGCACGCCGGACGATAGCCAGCACCGCCGCCACCTGCGCGGACTTGGCAGGCCCGAGACCGCTGAACCTCTGAACGTCAGCATGGCGTGCATGCAGCAGACCGGAGAAGCCTTGGAAGGCATCGAGCAGCTCGCGGGCAAGGTCCACCGCGCTCTTGCCCTTCACGCCGGTGCGCAGGATGATCGCCAGCAGTTCCGGGTCGGTGAGGCTATCTGCGCCGCGCTCGAGCAGCTTCTCACGCGGCTTTTGGTCTTCGGGCCAGTCGGCGATGCCCATAGTCTTCCTTGCATGGCGCGGGGCGCCGTGAGGACCGTCGCCCGGGGCTTCGGCACGCAGCGTCCCTGGCTCGTTGGTTGCGTGCGGTATATTACACTTAGCCTTTTCCGGTCCCTGCTATGAACGCTTCCGGCCTCCGCCGCATCCTGCTCGGCCTCACGGGCGGCATCGCCGCCTACAAGGCTGCTGAGCTCACGCGCCTGCTGGTCAAGGATGGTCACGATGTTCAGGTCGTGATGAGCGAGGCAGCCTGCCGGTTCGTGACGCCGATCACGATGCAGGCGCTGTCCGGAAAGCCCGTGGCCACAGACCTGTGGGATGACTCCGTCCCCAACGCGATGGGACACATCGAGCTGTCGCGCGACCGCGAGCTCATCGTCGTGGCCCCGGCCAGCGCCGACTTCCTGGCGAAGCTCGCGGCCGGACTGGCGGACGATCTCCTCTCGACTCTATGCCTGGCACGCGAGTGCCCGCTGCTCGTCGCGCCGGCCATGAACCGGCAGATGTGGGAGAACCCGGCTACGCAGCGCAACGTCCGCCAACTGCAGGAAGACGGTGTGCGCATCCTCGGCCCCGCCAGCGGTGACCAAGCCTGCGGCGAGGTGGGGATGGGGCGAATGCTCGAGGCGGAGCAACTCTGCCAGGAGATCCTGGCGGCTTTGGCGCCGCCGGTGCTGGCGGGCGTAAGGGTGCTGATCACTGCGGGCCCGACCTTCGAGGCCATCGATGCAGTGCGCGGGATCACTAACCGCAGCTCCGGGCGCATGGGCTACGCGGTGGCCCAAGCGGCGCTGGAGGCGGGCGCGCAGGTCATCCTGGTTTCCGGTCCCACCTCCCTGCCGCCGCCAGTCGGCGCCCGAGTCGTGCACGCGATTTCGGCCGAAGACATGCTCGCCGCCGTCAACGCAGAAGTCGATAACGCCCAGGTCTTCATCGGTGTGGCAGCGGTCGCCGACTACCGGGTCGCGAAGCCAAGCGAGCAGAAGATCAAGAAGAGCGACCAGTCATTGACACTCGAGCTGGTGCCGACGGTCGATATCCTGGCATCGGTCGCCGCTCGACCCAAACCGCCCTTCTGCGTCGGCTTTGCGGCCGAGAGCCATAATCTCGACCAGTTTGCGGAGGAGAAGCGCAAGCGCAAGCATCTGCCGCTGCTGGTCGGCAATGTCGCGCAGAACGCCATCGGCGCCGAACAGAGCGAGATCGTGTTTTACGACGACACCGGTCGCCATCCCCTGCCCCGCGCGCCGAAGATCGAGCAAGCGCGCGCGTTGGTGCGGCACATGGCTGCGCTTCTCAGGATGAAGGGTGAAGGGTGAAGGGTGTAGCTTCTATGATGTAGTCCGTCGAAGCAGAGATGAGGCGGGCGGAGCTTCGACCCGAACCCGTACCGCCTAGGCCATGAACCACCCAGGTGCAGCTTCACCCTTCAGACCTTCACCCTTCACACCTTCACGCATTCACTCATTCACGCCTTCACTTCCTCCGATGCGCACCATCGACGTCAAGCTCCTCGACTCCCGGCTGAAGGAGTATCCACCCGCATACGCCACCCCGGGGTCCGCAGGCCTCGACCTGCGTGCGTGCATCGACAGCACGCTGGAGATCCGCCCCGGCCAGACCGAGCTGATTCCCTCGGGTATGGCGATGCATCTCGGCGATCCCGGGCTAGCCGCAGTGGTGCTGCCGCGTTCGGGGCTGGGCCACAAGCACGGCATCGTGCTGGGCAACCTGGTCGGGCTGATCGACTCGGACTACCAGGGACAGATCTACGTGTCGGTGTGGAATCGCGGGCAGCAGACGTTCACCCTGAAGCCGATGGAGCGCATTGCGCAGCTCGTGATCGTCCCGGTGCTGCAGGTCGCGTTCAACGTCGTCGACGAGTTCGAGGAGAGCGGGCGCGGGGCAGGCGGGTTCGGCAGCACCGGGAAGCACTAGTACTGCGACACACTAATTCCACCTCTCACCACGAAGACACGAAGGCACGAAGAAAACCGGAACGAGGGGCTATGAGGGCTTCCGGCGCTCGCCGGCTTTACCATCCGATGTTTCGGAACTGATGTGTAAGGGCAGAAATAAGAAAGGCGCGTATCGCTACGCGCCCCTTCGTTGCCCGGCGACCGGACCGTCGGCTATTCCGGTTTGTACGGGTCGGGGACCTCGCCCTCCGCGATGCGGCGGCGTTCTTCAGAGCGCATGAAGGTCAGCACCGCAGTGATCTCCTCGCCGCTCATGGTCGTGCCGAAGGCGCCCATCGTGCCGCCCATGGAACGGTTGGTCACACCCACGGCGATGGTCGTATAGATCCCGGTGTTGGTGTTGCCCGAATAGGGGAACCTGCCGCAGGTCAGGCACGGGCCCTTGCCCCCCTTGCCGCCGCCGCCGTGACAGAAGGAGCAGCGCTGCGCGTACTTCTCCCGCCCGAACTCGACCACTTTCGCGTCGTCGATCGGCAGTTCCATATCGGTCTCATTCATCTTGTGCTGGGCCGCCGCTATCGGCGCCGAGAGCCAGCTCAAGCCCATGCTCAACCCCAGTACGAGCAGTCCCGGGGCCACCAGCCTGGTCAAGATCAGGGAAACACGCCCAATCATGATCTCCTATCCTCCTTCGTATTCGGTCTGTCGCTCGACTGCCGATCAGCTAAGCGGCGCGTAGAAGGGAATCTTGTAGCTTTCGACCGTCTGCTTGATTTTGCCGTTCTCCAGCATTTCCTCGATGCCCTGGTTGAGGAACTCGAGCAGGGTCTTGTCCTCCTTGCGCACAGCGAAGCGCATGTTGAAGCGATGCTCCGGCAGCGGCGAATACCCTTCGACCAGGTGAAACTTCGCGTTCGGGTAACGCTGTGCCGCTGCAGAGAATGCGGGGCCCCAGATCAGCGCGGCGTTGATCTCGCCATCGACCAGACCCTTCATCACCCGATCCTCGCCGAAGTACAGCGACCGGTCGTAGCCGTTGTCGAACAGCCAGGCGTCTGCCGGTGTGGACATGTTGACACCGATCTTCATCCCCGCCTGCTTCAGATCTTCGATGGTGTGCATCCCTTCGGCCTTGCCCTGCACCACCAGCACGTAGGCCATGCTCATGTGCGGCCGGGTGAAGGTCAGCCTGTCCATTCCCATCCCGTCGTCCTCCTCGCCGCTGTCGCCGAGACTGAGGAACACATCGCAGCGCTTGACCAGGATCGAATCGCGGAACGCCCGCTGCACGCTGGCTCGCGACCGCACATTCACCCAGTACATCTCGACGCGCATGCCCCCACGCTTGGCCAGGTCGCGAATGATCTCGACGTCGAAGCCAGGCGGGTCGGTGTTGACCTGAGCGAACGGGTAGGTATACGGATAGGCACATGCATACAGAACCCCTTTTGCCTTGGACTTTTCCAGCGCGTCCGTAATCTCGTCGGGATCCTGCTGCTGGGCCACGGCGGGGATTACAGCCAGGGCCGAGGCCAAGGCCAGAGCGGTTATCTTCAGCAATCTCATCGAGCACACACTCCTTTGGTAGCGCGAGTTTCAGCGGCTCCCCTTCGGGGCGAATGTTACCCGATTTCAAGGCGGAGGCGGGAGCAGAAAAAAGAAGGGAGGGCATCACGCCCTCCCTTCAACTCCTGCTGAGGAACTACGATCTGACGCGGATCAGTCGACCGCGAACACCATCAGACCGCCGCCTTTGGTGTGGGTCTTGAGCCAGTCGGCGAAGTACAGAGGCCAGATCCCGCCACCACCCGCGCCGTACACGATGGCTACGTACTGCTTGCCGTTTGCGGTGAAGGTGGTCGGGTTGCCGTGGATGCCGGAGCCAGTCTGGAAGGCCCACAGGTCTTCGCCGGTCTCGTCGTCCACCGCATGGAAGTAGCCTTCCGGATCGCCGTAGAACACCAGCCCGCCGCCCGTGGCCATGATGCCGCTGGTGGCCGGGTAGCTCTGGGCCTTGGCCCAGACGAGCTTGCCGGTGGCCGCATCGAAGGCTTTGATGTGGCCCGCTCCGGCGTTGAAGGTGATGACCTTCGCGCCCAGGTACCACTCGCCGCGCTTCCACTCCATCTTCTTGGCCTGCAGGTCCATCGCGAAGTCGTAGACCGGCACGTAGACCATCTTCGTGCGGTGGCTGTACGCCATCGGGTGCCACTCTTTACCGCCGTCCAGCGAGGGGGCGATGTCGGTGGTGACCTTGTCGTAGACCACGTCCTTCTCGGGCCAGTTGTAGATCGGCTTGCAGTTGTTGGCCGGAGTGATGGGCTTGGTCCAGTTCACCCGCTGCAGGGCCGTGACCCACACGCACTTGTGCTCCTTGCCGGCCTTGCCTGCGACAGTGGCGTCGCGGTCGATGCCGTAGACGTGGCCGTTGCGCGAGCCGTGCAGCCAGAGCTTCTTGCCGCCGATGTCGACCAGGATCATCTCGTTCACGCCGTCGTAGTCGTACGGATCGTTTGGCGTGTAGTTGAAGTACGAGAGGATCTTGCCCGTGTCGGGATCCATCACCAGGTTGCTGTTGGAGAACAGGTTGTCCCCGACGCGGACGTGACGGTCGAAGTCCGGACCAGGGTTGCCCACCGGCCAGAACAGGCGGTTGGTGGCCTTGTCGTAGGCACCGGTGATCCACGCCGAGCCGCCGCCATACTTCCAGGACTCGCCGGGCCAGGTGTCGTTGCCGGGCTCACCCGGGCCAGGGATGGTGTAGGTCTGCCACACCAGCTCGCCCGTGTCGGCGTTGATCGCCTTGATCCAGCCGCGCACCCCGTATTCCGCGCCGGCCGTGCCGAAGATGATCTTGTTGCGCAGGGCCATCGGCATGATGGTGAAGGTCTCGGCGTAGGTGTAGTCGCCGTGCTTCTTGTCCCACACCACTTTGCCGGTCGCGTTGTCGAGTGCCACGATGTGCGCATCGAGTGTGGCCAGGTAAACCTTGTTCTTGTAGACGGCAACACCGCGGTTGACCACGTCGCAGCACAGCTTCGGGAACACGTCGCCCGGCAGTTCGCGGTCGTACTTCCACGCGATCTTCCCGGTGGCTGCATCCGCCGCGATGACCTTGTTGAACGAGGTCGTGACATAGATCATGCCATCGACCACCACAGCCTGGCTGTCCTGGCCTTCCAGCACGCCGAAGGACAGGTTCCAGACCGGACGCAGCTTGCTGACGTTGTCCTTGTTGATCTGCTTCAGCGGGCTGTAACGGGTGGTTTCATAGTCCCGCCCGTAGTGCAGCCAGTTGCTCGCATCCTTGTCGGCATTGAGGAGCATGTCGTCCGTGACATAGCGCGGATACAGCTTGGACTCAAGCGTATCCACACCCTGCGCGGAGACCCACCCCGGGATGCCCACTACCGCCGCAGCGGATAGGGCAAGTGCCGCTTGCTTTAGCGACAGGTTCATTAGGAACACCTCCCGATCGATGGCGCCTTGCATTCGGACTATGCGCGCCCGAGGCGCGGCGCCGGTTGTTGATTGACTGCTTCTTGTAACGACGTCCGAGTTTACTTCCGAGGAACGTGCTGCTTGGGGAAACAGCGCCTGTGAACATAAAAGAAGGGCACTGCCTTGTCAACCAGTTTCCACGCGGGTTTCCACGCGGGTCTCCGCGCGACGATGCCAGCGGTTATTGCGCTGCACCACAGTGGCGAGCGACGCGGTCGCGCCGCTTCTGTCAGCCCAGTCGCAGCACCAGCAGCGCGATGTCGTCCTGCCTGCTTTCGCTCCCAAGGTGCGCGAGCAGTGCATCGAGGACACGCTGCAGCCCCGCCAGCGGCTCCGGTCCGCGCATGTGCTGGCGCAGGCGCAGCACGCCGAAGGGCTCGCCGAGCGGGTTGACAGCCTCGATCAGCCCGTCGGAGAAGAACGCGAGGCGTCCGTCGCCTCCCGTGTCCAAAACGGTGCAGGCGGCGTCGAATGCATGGTCGGGCAATATTCCTAAGGGGAGGTGGCGCGAACGCAGGGCCTCGCTTGGCACGTCGCCGGTATCGCGCAACCATAGGCCCGTCGGGATGCCACCGTTCCACAGCCGCACAAGCCTCCCGTCCGGCTCGACCTCGACCAGCACAGCGGCGATGAAGTGATCGCTGCGACCGGCCTCCCGCACGGAGCGGTTCATCTCACGCGCGATGGCGCCCAGCGGCAGGCCCTGTGCAGCCGCGCGGTAGAAAGCCTGCAGGGCGGGCACCAGGCTGACAGCCGCTGCGAGGCCGTGTCCGGTGGCGTCCGCGAGCAGCGCTGTCAACCCGCCCGAGGCCGTGCGCTGGGCGGCAACGGCATCGCCGCTGAACCGATCCGACGGGATCACCGTCCACGTCACTGCCGGGTCGCGCAGGTCATCGTGCTGCAGGAAGCCGCCGAGCGCGGCGGGCGCCTGGTCTAGGGCAGCGTTGTCGCGGTCGCCCGCCGGCTTTTCGATGCCCTCCCCGTTACGCCCGCCCATACGCGCTCAGAGCCCTACGGCTGTGGCTGCGAGGGGCATGCGCCGTGCCGGCGCAGATACGACAACTTGATTTCCGCACCCCTGGTACTCGAGGGTTCGGAAGGCGATGTTGCGGGCGAGCGCGATGCCGCGCCCGTTGGGATGGAACGCCCGGCTCTCGTCCAGCGTCAAGAAGCGCTCCCACGCAAACCCCGGTCCGCTGTCCCGGATAGTGAACACCAGACAGGAGCCCTCGCGCCTGCACTCCAGCTCGGCGGTCTTGTCCAGGTTCTCCGGCCGCTCCAGCCGCGCGGCGACCTCCTCCTCCCAGCGTCCGGCCGACATCAGCTCGGACTTCTCGTGGTAAGTGATGCCCAGGTTGCCGTGCTCAACAGCGTTGACCAGCAGCTCTACCAGCCCCATGCCCGCCGGGTCCGGCTGCTCGCACAGGCCGGCCAGGGCGGCCGCCAGCGCGCGCGCATCCTCCAGGGTGCGGAAACGGAACGTGCCGCGCTCGATGAGCGCCATGACCGCACGGGACTCATCGATGCGGCGTGCCAGGTCCTTGCGCTGCGCGGTATCCGCCAGCGCAGCCCGTACCACCGCCACCAATGCATCGCGGTGATAGGGCTTGGTCAGGTAGTAGTAGGCGCCCAGCTTCAACCCCTCGGCCACCTGCTCGCGGCTGGCCGCAGCCGTCTGCAGGATGACCGGCAGGCTGCGCAAAACCGGGTCGGCCTTGATCTGTCGGAGCACCTCGACTCCGTCCACGCCGGGCATCATCCTGTCGAGAACCACGGCATCGAAGGGCCTGCCCCCGTTGCGCAGCAAGGCCAGCGCCTGCCCGCCCTCGCCAGCGGTCGTCAGCTCGCAGTCCTCGGTGTCGAGATACTCGGCGATGATCTCGAGGTTGACCGCCTCGTCGTCGACCACCAGAAGGCGTGCTGGCATTTCAGGCCGCCTCCTGCGCACGCGTCGCGCCCCCAGACGCGGCGCGCGGCAACAGAAACACGATGCAGGCGCCGCGCGCGGCATTATTCCCTGCCCAGATGCGGCCGCCGTGGTCCTCGACGATCTGCCGGCAGATGGACAACCCCAGCCCGGTCCCGCCCGCCCCGCTGCGGGTCTTGCTGCTCTGGACGAACTTGTCGAACACCTGCTCCAGTTCCGCCTCGGGGATCCCAGCGCCCTCGTCGCTCACGCTCAGCGCCAGGGCCGGCTGCCCATCGTGCATTGCGTCTTCGAGCAGCAGCACGACGCGCCCGCCCTGCGGGGAGAACTTGATCGCGTTGGACAGGAGGTTGCGCACGACCTGGCCGATCCGTCCCGCATCGCACCACGCCTGGGTTTCACCCGCACGGCTGTGGATCTCGACCGTCAGCTGGCGGGAGCGTGCCAGCGCGGCATACTCGTCGAGTGCGGCGCGCACGACGGCCAGCACGTCGCTTACGGCCATCTCGTAGCGCATCTTGCCCGCCTCGAGCTTGGACAGGTCCAGCAGGTCGTTCAGCAGCGCGAGCAGGCGCTCGCCGCTTTGCTCCACGCGGGAGAAGTACTGCTGCAGCTTGTCCGCGGGCACGCGGCCGGCGCGCTCCACACCCAGCCGCGCGAAGGACAGCACCGCGTGCATCGGTGTGCGCAGCTCGTGGGACATGTTGGCCAGGAACTCGGACTTGGCACGGTTGGCGCGTTCGGCTGCATCCTTCGCACGCTTCAGCTCCCGCGTGCGCTCTTCAACCAGCAGCTGCAGGTTGTCCCGGTGGCGGTGCAGCTCCTCGCGCGCCAGGACTGCCTCGGTGATGTCGCGCGCCACGCCGCGGTAGCCACGCAGCGCTCCCTGCGCATCCCAGAACGGCTCACCGATCACCTCGACGACCCTGCGCTCTCCGGCATCGTTGGCAGGTTCGTACACCAGCGCGTACGCAGACTGCTGGGCCAGCGTGGCGCGGTGTCGCGACCAGTCCGGATCGTCCTCCGGAGCCGGCCCAAGCTCCCAGCGAGTGCGCCCGAGGTGACGCTCGACCCCGAAGCCGCCCTTGTGCAGAGCGCCGGCCGACAGCATGGTGAAGCGGAACTGCGCGTCCTGCTCCCAGTACCAGTCCGACGAAAGCGAGGCGAGTTGGCGGAAGCGGGCCTCGCTCTCGCGCAGCGCGTTCTCGGCCTGCTTCACGGCGGTGAAGTCGTAGAAGGCGGTCACCACGCCGCGCGTCCCGTCGGGGAGATTGACCCCGCGCTTGCGTTTGACCACCCAGCGCTTCTCGCCGGTGAGCGTAACGAACTCTTCCTCGTAGGTGAGCACGGTATCGCTGGCGCGCGCGGCTTCATCCTGCGCCCGGATGTGGTCGGCCTGGCTGCGCGGATAGAGGTCGTAGTCGTCCTTGCCGAGGAAGGCCGCCGGCGGCTTCCCATGTGTCTCGAGGGCCGCATCGTTGATGAGGATGAAGCGGTAACGGCTGTCCTTCAGCGAGATCACCATGGGGGTGGCGGCGAGCACGCCGTCGAGCAGCTCGCGAGCGCGCTGCAGGTCGAGCGAGGTACGCTTGAGCTCGCTGACGTCGGTGTTGGCGCCGACCAGATAGCGGCTGCCGTCGGGCAATGTGACCAGCGATTCGGTCTTGAGCAGCCACACTTCAGCGCCGTCGACCAGATGCGGTCGCTGCTCGAAGGTGTGGCTTCCGCCCTGCTCCAGCACCATGCGGTCCTGGCGCACCACATCGTCGGCGAAGTCGGGCGGCAGAACCTCGTGCGGCAAGCGGCCGCTCATGGCCTCGCGCTGCACACCCAGCATACGGCCAGTGGCATCGTTCACGATCAGCCAGCGACCCGCCTCGTCTTTCACGAAAACGCCCCCCGGGAGCGCGTCGATCACCGCATTCAGAAACGCGCGCGCCCGCTGCGCCTCGAGTGTGGCGCGGTGCAGATCGGTCACGTCGTGGACCGCGGCCACCACCCCTCGCCCACCGCCCGGCAGCGTCACGCCGCGCTTGCGCCGGACCACCCAGCGCGGCTCGCCATCCACGGTCTGGAACGGGCCATCGAAGCGCAGCACCTCGTCGCTGGCGCGCGCCTGGTCGTCCTCGCAGCCGTGACGCGCAGCCACGGCGGGGCCGAAGATCTCGGCGTCGGTCTTGCCGAGGTAGTCGGAGCCGGGCCGGCCGTGGAAGTCCAGGAACGCGCGGTTGAGCAGCACCCAGCGCCCGGCCTCGTCCTTCACCGACACGATGGTGGGGACCGCTTCGATCACTGCATCGAGCAATTCGCGCGCGCCCTGCGCTTCGGCCTGTGCCCGCTTCAGCGCGGTGACGTCGGTCATCAACCCGGCAACTCCGAAAGACCCGTCCGCGAGCCCGATGCGGGACTTGCTCTTGAGCAGCCAGCGCAGGCTGCCGTCGGCCACTGGCGTGTGCTGCTCGATCGACAGCGCAACCGTGGAAGCGAGGATGCGGTCATCCTCCGCGAACCGCGTCCTGGCCGTCTCGGCGTCGTACAGCAGGCGGTCGTCGTTCTCCAGCAAGACCTCACGCGGCTTGCCCACCAGGCGACAGAACGCCTGGTTGACCAGCACCCAGCGATGCCTGCTGTCCTTGACGAAGATCGGGTTCGGCAGGGCATCGACGAGCTCGGTCAGGAAGCGCCGGTTGCGCTCCAGCTCCGCCAGCGCCTCGTGCCGTGCGGTGACGTCTTCGATGGTGCCGACATGCCCATCCAAGCGACCCATCCGGAACAGCGGCGCCGACTTCACGCTCAGCCAGACCCAGCGCCCGTCGCCGCGCTGCAAGCGCAACTCGTTTTCGTAGTGGGTCTCGCCAGCGTCCGCGCGGGCCCACGCGGCATCGACGCCGGCGCGATCTGCAGCGTGGATGGCGCTCACCCAGTTCGCTCCCATCAGCCGCTCGGCCGGCCGGCCGCAGATCTCCTCACCGCGCCGGTTCACCCACACCACCAGCCCGTTCGCGTCAGTGCGATACACCCCCAGCGGCGAGCTGTCGTAGACCGCCTGCAGCTCCGCCGTAGTAGCGCGCAGCTCGGCGGTCATGCCCTCGGCAATGCTCAGCGCCTGGTCGCGCGTGCGCCCGACGGCAAACGCCAGCCATGCGAGCAGCAGCGTCACGATGCTCCCCGCGATGCCTACCAGCAGCGGCAGGCTGGTCGCCACCTCCTGCTCGAAAGCTGGACGACTGCGCAGCCGCAAGGTCCAGATCTGTCCGGCGAGCTCTACCGTCAGGTCGGTCTGATAGGCCGGATCGCGCGCCTCGTTCGCGCCAGGGTGCCGCACCCGTGTGTCGAACATGAGATCGGCTTCGCCCGGCTGCGCCCCGTCGTACACCGCCACGTCCAGAGCGTCCGGGACCTCCGCGAGCAGCGGACCCAGAGCCTCGCGCATGCGGAAAGCGCCGAACACGTACCCGTCGATAGCGCGACGGCGTCGCTCGACCGTTGCGCGCGGCGCACCCGCGCGATACACCGGCACGTAGACGAGAAAGCCGTTGTTATCGGCCCGCGGCCGGTCATAAACCAGCGTCAGGCGCCCGGTGAGCGCCGGCATTCCGGTGTCCCGCGCCGCAGTGAGAGCCACGCGCCGCACCGGCTCGCTGAACATGTCGAAGCCATGTGCACGCGCGTTGACATGGTAGGGCTCGGAGTAGACCACCGGGACGTGCACGGCCCCGTCTGTACGGGGCCAGACCCGGTATTGCGGCAGTCCGTAGCCGCGCACCTGTTGCTCCAGCTCGCCGATCCCGGGCGTGCTCGCGTACCTGGCGTAGCCCAAGGCAGTGAGCCCCGGGTAGCGCCGCTCCATGTCCGCGCTGGCGACGAAGCTGCGCCACGCATGCAGCGTGACCGCTCCCTCCAGGGAAAACAGCGCCGCACCCGAACGCAGCACCGACTCGTAGCCCGCGTAGCCGTGCCGGATGCGAAAGGCCACGTCGGCAGCCTGCTTCTCGAAGCGCTGCCGGGCAGTCGCCTCCGACGCCGTGCGCGCGGAGTGCCAGCCGGCCAGTGTCGTGATCAGGCCAATGCCCAGGACGGCCAGCGCAGCGGGCAGGGCGCGATTGCGGTTGCCGGAAACCATGAAGCGGTCGCGTATGGAATGGAAGACCGGGCAGCCCCCGGCGCCGCGGGCGCCCGTTCGTCTGGACCACGACGGGAGCGTGCTACAGTGCCGTTATCGGCGCGCCCGCGCCGGACTTGACGAGGGGTTGCATGCGAAGTGCGAACGGCCGCCAGGAGAAGCGCGCGGCCATCGGGATCGGGGCCGCTGTGGCGGCTGGCATCGTGGGAGTGCTGAGCGGACCCGGGAGCGCCGACCCGTTGCTTACCTATCCGCTCAAGATCAAGGGCCACACCCTGCGCGTGGAAGTGGCTGCCAGCGAAGAGGAAAAGCGCAGCGGCCTGATGTTCCGCCGCAACCTCGGCGAGAACAGCGGCATGCTGTTCGTGTACGAGAACGAAGGCCGCTGGGCGATGTGGATGAAGAACACCTACCTGCCGCTGTCGGTCGCCTTCATCGACCGCGACGGGCGCATCATCAACATCGAGGACATGCAGCCGCTGACGGAAGATGCACACCAGGCGGCGGGCCCGGCCAAGTACGCGCTGGAGGTGAACCAGGGATGGTTCGCCAAGCGCGGCATCGGCAAGGGCGATCGGATCCAGGGGCTGGACAAGATCCCTGTCCAGAACTAGGTTGAATCTGTAGGAATGGAAAGGGCCTCCGCAGAGGCCCTTGTGCATGCCGCAGCGGCGCTGGCGCAATCAGCCGAAGTTCTTCGCTGCGAAGTCCCAGTTCGCCAGGCTGGTGAGGAACGTCTCGACGAACTTTGGCCGGGCGTTGCGGTAGTCGATGTAGTAGGCGTGCTCCCACACGTCGATGGTGAGGAGCGCCTTGTCGGCGGTAGTCAGCGGCGTGCCCGCGTTGCTGGTGTTGACGATGTCCACCGAGCCGTCCGGCTTCTTCACCAGCCAGGTCCAGCCGGAGCCGAAGTTGCCCACCGCACTCTTGGTGAAGGCTTCCTTAAAGGCATCGAAGCCACCCCACTTCTTGTCGATGGCAGCGGCCAGCGCGCCCGCGGGCTTGCCCCCGCCGCCGGGTTTCATGCTGCTCCAGAAGAAGGTGTGGTTCCACACTTGGGCGGAGTTGTTGAAGATGCCGCCGGAAGACTTCTTGATGATGTCCTCGAGGGATGCGTTCTCGAACTCGGTGCCCTTGATCAGGTTGTTGAGATTGGTGACGTAGGCCTGGTGGTGCTTGCCGTGGTGGAACTCGAAGGTCTCCTTCGAGATGTGCGGGGCAAGCGCGTCCATGGCGTACGGCAGCGGAGGAAGCTTGTGCTCCATGATGGTCTCCGAAGTTGGTGATTGGGGGACGAGCGAACGCTCAATTCTAGCCAATCGCCGGTGCCGTCACAAACACCTCGCGGCAATGCCCCTACTTAAGCCGCAGCTATTGACGCGGCTCTGCGGTTCATCGCTCTTGCACTCGATCCGTACCTGCGTTGTCCGACAGCACTACCCGCCGGCCCGCCGGGCCTTGAACGCTTCGATCTGTCGCTCGACGTACGGCTTGCGGCTGCGCATCTGCGCCTCGATGTCGGCGCTGGTGCGGTCCATGTAGCGCAGCAGCTCGCCCAGCAGCGGGATGGCGAGCATCTTCCAGTACTTCACGCCCGGGCAGTACCCGCCGTCCGGGCTGCACGCGATGAACCGGAAGGCGTCGGGATAGCGGCTGGAAAACTCGACATCCTCGCGCGGGATGCGGCCCTGTGCCTGCTTCTGCAGCGCCAGCAGTTCCTCCTCCGCCTCCTTCAGCTCGTAGTCGAAGCGGTCGGTGAAGGTGTAGTTGAAGAGCACGAACTCGCCCAGATACCAGTCCATGAGCATGCGCTGCTTGCGCCCGCCTTCGGTCTGGAAGTGGTTGGCGATCACGTCCGCCTCCTCACCGCTGAACTCGCGCGCCGTGTACTCCGACCACGCCTCCCTGACCCAGACGCCAGACTGCACCCTCTGGGCGATTGCCGCGTCGGCGATCCCGAGCAGCTCGGCTTTCGCCGCACGATACTCCGGTGCGTCGTCCCACCACTCGCCGCCCAGACCGGCATCGCGGCCCCACTCGAGCAGAAGCCGGCGGGCGCTGCGAACGGCGGACTGCTTGATCATGAGCTTCGCGCCGCCGACCAGAAGCGTGTGATCGTGGCTTTCCACCACGCGCCCGACGGCTTCCTGAGCGTTACGCTCCTGCTCGTCCTGTTGCCCGGCCGCTGCGGCCGGGCCTGCGCACAGCAAGCACAGCAGAGCCAAGCCGACAAAACCCGCGTGCGTCCGCATCCCCTGCCCGGTCATGCCCACTCTCCGAAATCGGTCAAAAGACCGGCATTCTATCCGTGGCTTCGGCGCCGGGGTTTCAGGCACACGGCCGCCTCGAATACAATTCGCGCCATGCAACCAACCATGTCCCGATCTGCGGCGGCCGCATCGCCCGACAGCGACGGCCACGCACGCCGGCAGGTCGCAGCCTGGCTGCTGGTCTGCTGCGCGCTCGTGTTCGCCATGGTCGTGGTCGGCGGCGTCACCCGGCTCACCCGATCCGGCCTGTCGATCGTCGAATGGCAGCCGCTCATGGGGGCCATCCCGCCACTCACCGAAGCGCATTGGCAGGAGCTGTTCGACAAGTACCGCCAGACCCCCGAGTACCTGCAGGTGAACAAAGGCATGTCGCTGCACGAGTTCAAGGGCATCTTCTGGTGGGAATACCTCCACCGCCTGCTCGGGCGCCTGATCGGGTTGGTGTTCTTCGTCCCGCTGCTTTGGTTCATGGTCAAGCGCAAGGTGGAGTGGGCGCTGGTACCGCGCCTGGTCGCGATCTTCTTGCTGGGCGGGGTGCAGGGCGCGATCGGCTGGTGGATGGTGAAGAGCGGCCTGATCTCCGATCCGCGGGTAAGCCACGTGCGGCTGTCCATTCACCTAGGCATCGCCTTCCTCATCTTCGCCGCCATGTTCTGGACCGCGCTAGGATTGTGGGCGGGAGCGCCCGCGCGGGATCCACACCGACGGCGGCTGGCAGGCTATGGCGCGGGCCTCTCGGTGCTCACGTTCGTGATGGTCCTGTCTGGCGCCTTGGTGGCCGGCACCCGCGCGGGTTACGCCTACAACACCTTCCCGCTGATGACCGGGCACTTCTTCCCGCCCGAATACTTCATGCTTCAGCCGTGGTGGGACAACTTCCTGCACAACATGGCCACCGTGCAGTTCAATCACCGTCTGATCGCGTGGCTGCTCTTCTTCGCGATCCCGGTCTACTGGTGGGCACTGCGCCGGGGCGCGCCGCCACCGAAAGCGCGGCTCGCGTCCAACCTGCTGCTCGTGATGCTGGCGCTTCAGCTCGCGCTGGGGATCAGCACGTTGCTGCTAGGTGTGCCGGTGGCGCTGGGCGCGATGCACCAGGCCGGCGCGATGGTGCTCTTCGCGCTGATGCTGTGGACCACGCACGCCGTCGGACACGGGGGCAGCTGAGCCACAGAGACACAGAGGCACAGAGAACGTCTACCTGAGGCTCCACAGATCGCGACAGTATCCAAGTTTCTGCTGCCGTACGGACAGCCTCGCAGCAGTCGCGTTTTGCCGTCATTCATTCTGCAGAAGTGCTCTGTGCCTCTGTGGTGGATGGTTCTATCAGTATTGAAAGATCAGCGTCAGCCAGACCTTGCGCACGTCTACCTTCCTCGTATCGGGGGTCGGGCCCGCTGCCGCCGCGTTGTACTCGGCGTACTCGAACTTGCCGGTCAGCCGCTTCATGAACGGCCAGGTCACGCCCAGGTCAAACTCGCTGCCCAGGTCGATGCCGCCGAAGTCGGTCTCGAACTGGTGCGCCTCGGCGTACAGGTTGAGCTTCCAGACCTTCGCCCCTCCGGCGAGGAATGTGTCGCGTATCCCGGCCTTGGGTGTGGTCAGGAACTGGTCCGCCCAGCCTTGGAATAGATGGTTGGTGCCCAGCGGCGTCTGGAAGCCGTAGAGCCCGTTGTTGCTGCCAAGCTTCTCCTGGTCCACGCGCAGGAAGAACGGCCCCCACTGTCCGCCAATGCCGACGTGATAGTAGTCGGCGTCGATGCGCGCATCGCCGTCGCCATAGTCGTCCTGCTTCGCGTACTCGGCGGTGTAGAGCAGCTTCCACTTCTCGCCCAGGGGGTAAGCGCCATTCGCGCGCACCCCATAGATCTGGTTGGAGTTGTCTGCGAAGCCGGTGCCTGCGTTCTGGTTGGTCTTGGCCTGGTCCTGCAGGTAGGCATAGCCGATGATGTCGTTGCCTGGGTTCCAGCCATAACGAAGGTTGACGAGCGGCGTCCGGCTGCTGATCTGCTGATCCAGAGTATTGCGCACCCGCCAGACGTAAGCGGCGTAGATGTTCAGGTTGTCGATGCTCTTGTTCTCGATTGCCGCCGCATCCAGCACCTGCATCACCTGCCGGAAGTCGACGTTGCCGATGAAGCGCACGTTGTCAAGCTTCACCGACTGCCAGCCCACCTTGATGTCCGTCTTCGGCAGCCCGGTGAACTGCCCATATAACTGGTTGATGCCGGTCATGTCCGGATCGGCCACGGTCGGGTACAGAGGATCATTGAAGGCGGGGTTGTCGTTGTAGTCCTTCGAGCCGATATGCCCGACGTTGATGCCCTCGACCGTCGCCGAGAGCCCATGCCACGGCTTGGTGCGCCACCCGATCAACGTGCGCATCGTGAGCGCGTCGGCGTTGTTCGTCTTGCCGTCCTGCTCCACGTGCTCCCAGCGCGGGCGCAGGAACAGCAACAGATTGCCGTCCGTCAGCGCCTCACCCAGCGTCGCCGCCTGCTCGGGCGGCTCGTCGGCTGCCTGCACGCCCTGGACCGCACCCAGACCGACCAGCGTTGCCGTGGTCAGTACCCCCACGCTCTTTCTCATTGTTCGCTCCCGCCGAGGCCTGTGCCTCGATCCAATTCCCCGCGGCCCCCGTTCCCGCGCTTACGTTAAGCATGGCGCAAGGCGCAGGCCCCGGGCCATTCTGCAAAGGGGCGACCCGGCTACCGCAAACGGCGGACGGGCCACATCGGGATTAGTTCTAAAGCACTAGCCCGCATTTGCCACTCTGCCGCCCCTGGGTCGACGCAAGCGGACACTGTCACGCGATCGACACCGGTTCCTTAACCTGTGTTCAGCCATCTCGCCCGGATCGGCTCGCGGTGTTGCTCCCACAGGTTGCCGGGCCGATAATGCAGACAACCGGTGAAACAAGTTGATGTGCCTGTTCCGTCGAACTGTCATGCGCCGCAGCCTCGGACGGCTGCTGCTGGGCTGCCTGCTCTTCGCGCAAGCAGCGCTGGCGGCGGTGCCGTGCCTATCGGTCGAAGCGTCCGCGGCGGACGCCTTTGCGGCAGCCCCGACCGACTGTCACGGTTCACCGCCCGCCAACCTGTGTCTGGCCCAATGCGTCGCTTCCGATCAGAGCTCAGGGCCAGCCCCGGCGGCGCTTGCACCGCCGCCTGCCTGGACCATCGAGATCGCCCCCATCGCCTCGGCGCAGGCAGCCCCCGCGGCATGGTTCGGTTCCTCTCTGGGCGTCCGCGCGCTCGGCCCGCCACCTTTCCTGCGGCTGTGTAGTCTGCTGTTGTAGCCCACTGCCCACCTCGCCCGCTGCGATCGTCGCAGCGCTTTCGGGTTTTCTGCGGAGGTGGTCATGCTTTCCATCGTCATCGCGCGGGCGCGGCTCGCGCACGCTCTTGGCGCAATTGCCGCGCTCACGTCCCTGCTCGCACCCGCCGTCGGTGCACAGCCGCTTACCCTAGAGGAGGCGCTGCAGATCGCAGAGGCGCAGCAGCCACTGCTGGCGGCTCAGCGGGCAGGCATCCGCGCCGCCGAGGAAGCCACGGTGGCCGCCGCCCAGCTTCCCGACCCCAAGCTCAAGCTCGGACTGCTCAACGTTCCGGCCACAGGCGAGGATGCCTTCTCTCTCACTCGGGACTTCATGACCATGCGCATGATCGGCGTCATGCAGGAGTTCCCGCGCGCCGACAAGCGCCGCCTGCGCGGCGCGCTGGTGGAGATCGACCGTCGCCAGAAAGCCGACGAGCTGGGTGCGACCCGCCGCACGATCCGCCGCGATGTGGCCGTGTCCTGGCTGGATGCGCACTTCGCGCAGAGGGCGATCGTCCTGGTCGAGGCGCTGCAGCGCGAGACTGAGCGTCAGATCGACCTGCTCACCATCGGGTTGAAGACTGGCAAGGCCAGCCAGGCCGATGTGATTGCCGGCCGCATCGAGCTGGAGCTGCTGAAGGACCGTGCGGCCCAGCTGGCGCGGCAGGACGCGATCGCGCGTGCGGAGCTGTCGCGCTGGATCGGTGAGCAGGCGCAGCGACCGGTCGCCACCACGGCTGCCGCCCTGCCTGAGCCGGCCCCGATGGACACCCTCACGGCGCAGCTTGCGGAGCATCCGCACTTATCCACGTTCGAGCGCCAGGTGGAACTGGCGGAAACTGAGGCCGAGCTGGCTCGACTGGGCGCCAAGCCCGACTGGAACATGGAGCTCTCGTACGGGATCCGCGGCTCGGCGTACTCCGACATGCTGACGCTGCAGATCGGCGTGGACCTGCCGGTGTTCCAGAAGAACCGTCAGCTGCGCGATGTTGCGGCCAAGCTCGCCAGCGCGCAGCGGGCCCGCGCGATGCGCGACGACAACCTGCGCGAGATGCAAGCCATGCTGCGGCGGCACCACGCCGACTGGCGCTACGGCCTGGAACGGCTGGAGCGGTTCCGTGGATCGATTCTCCCGCAGGCCGGGAGCCGCGTCGAGGCTGCACTTGCAGCCTACCGCGCCGGCCGTGGCGATCTCGCGACCGTGCTCGCAGCCCGCCGCGCACAGCTCGATCTGGCGATTCAGCAGCTCATTCTGGAAGCCGACACCGCGAAGGCGCAGGCGCAGATCGTCTACTACGACCAGCTACAGGAGAGTACGCGATGAACGCCAGAAGCATCGGCCTGACGCTTGCCGTGCTCGTTGCGGTCGGCGCTGCCGCGGCAGGCGGCTACTGGATCGGCGCGCGGCCCACGGTAACCCCTGCTGCTGCGCCCCCTCATGCGGGCGGCGAGACCAGTCCACCTGCTGCGCCGCCCGTAGAGCGCAAGGTGCTCTACTGGTACGACCCGATGGTTCCCCAGCAGAAGTTCGACAAGCCCGGCAAGTCCCCCTTCATGGACATGGAGCTGGTGCCCAAGTATGCAGACGAGGAAGGCAGCGGCGGCGCGGTGGCCATCGACCCGCGCGTCACCCAGAACCTGGGCGTGCGCACGGTGGCAGTCGAGACCGGTACGTTCTGGCGGCGGGTGGATGCGGTTGGCACGGTGCAGGCGGACGAGCACCGCATCGTCAGCGTGCAGGCGCGCGCCGCTGGCTGGGTGGAAACGCTGAAGGTGCGCGCAGTCAGCGATCGCGTCACGCGCGGGCAGCTCCTGGCGGAGATCTACTCGCCAGACATCCTGGCTGCTGAGGAGGAATATTTGCTGCTGCTCGGCGCGGAGAACGGCAACGGCGGCGACGAGGCGCTGCGCGCCGCAGCGCACGACCGACTGGTGCTGCTCGGCGTGAGCGCCCGCGACATCGAGGCGCTCGAGCGCGACCGCAAAACCAATCCGCGCATCGGGTTGTTCGCGCCCAGCAACGGCATCGTGAGCGAGTTGGGTGTGCGCGAGGGCGGGCAGGTCAGCCCGGGGATGAGCGTGTTCACGCTGCTCGACCTGTCCTCGGTGTGGCTCCACACCCAGGTCCCCGAGGACCAGATCGCCTGGATCGCGCCTGGCCGGCCAACCGAGGCGCGGCTGAGGGCCCTGCCGGACCAGGTGTTCGAGGGCCGCGTCGACTACATCTACCCGGAGGTGGACGAGGCCACCCGGACGGTGCGTGTGCGCTCGGTGCTGCCGAACAAAGGGCTCAAGCTGCGCCCGGGGATGGTTGCGGATGTTGCAGTGTTCGGCGGGCCCAAGCGGGAGGTGCTGCTGGTGCCCTCGGAAGCCGTGATCTATACCGGCACGCGCAATGTGATCGTCGTGGCCGAGGGTCCCGGAAAGTTCCGCGCGGTCGACGTCAAGCCCGGGATGGAAGCCAGCGGCAAGACCGAGATCCTGGAGGGCCTCGCCGCCGGCCAGGAAGTGGTGGTGTCGGGCCAGTTCCTGATCGACTCGGAGGCGAGTCTGACGTCGGCCCTTACACGTCTGGACGGGGCCGCCGATGGCACGATCGCGGCAGCCACAACGGAAGTTCACCGCTCGCAGGGAACCATCAGACGTATCGACGCCGACGCAGGCGAGCTGACGATCGAGCACGGACCGTTCGTAACCCTGGGCATGCCCGGAATGACCATGGGCTACCCGGTGAAGGACAAGGCGATGCTGTCGCAGGTTCAGGCCGGCGCACGGGTGGACTTCGGTATCGCCCGTGGCGAGGACGGGGAGTACCGCATTGTCGAGCTGCGGGCTGTCAAGAATTGAACCACGGAGGACACGCAGGACACGGAGGAACCCAATGTCTGATTTCGCCATCGAGGCTCCGTCGAGTCCCACACGTCCGCTCGTCTGCTGGGGCCATCATGCAGGGGGCTTGGCGAGCAGATCCCAAGCGCCCGTCAAGTCCGGAAGGCCGACGTGCAGGTACTGTGCTATCGCTCTTCTTGGTGTCCTCCGTGTCCACCGTGTCCTCCGTGGTTCAAGATGTTCCTTCGGCGGTCGCGGGAGGCGGACATGATCGCGAAACTCATCCGCTGGTCGATGGAAAACCGCTTCCTGGTGCTGATGGCTACGTTGCTGATCGCAGCCTGGGGCGTATACGCAGTGCTGCGCACGCCGGTCGACGCGATCCCCGACCTGTCCGACGTGCAGGTGATCATCAAGACGTCCTTTCCGGGTCAGGCCCCACGGGTAGTGGAGGACCAGGTCACCTACCCACTGACCACGACGATGATGTCGGTACCGGGCGCGAAGGTAGTGCGCGGCTACTCCTTCTTTGGCGACTCCTACGTCTACGTCCTGTTCCAGGACGGCACCGACCTGTACTGGGCGCGCTCGCGGGTGCTGGAGTACCTGTCGCAGGTGCAGGGCCGGCTGCCGCCGGCAGCGAAGTCCGCGATCGGCCCGGACGCCACCGGGGTCGGCTGGATCTACGAGTACGCACTGGTCGACCGCGGCGGCCGGCACGATCTGGCACAACTGCGCGCGCTGCAGGACTGGTTCCTCAAGTACGAGCTGAAGAGCGTGGCGAACGTCGCCGAGATCGCGACGATTGGCGGCATGGTCAAGCAGTACCAGGTGGTGCTCGACCCGGGCCGCATGCGCGCGCTGCGCGTGTCCCAGTCGCGCATCGTGGCGGCGATCCGCGCGGCGAATCAGGAGAGCGGCGGCTCGGTGGTGGAACTGGGCGAGGCCGAGTACATGGTGCGCGCGACCGGCTACCTGCGCTCCCTGGAAGACTTCCGCACCATCCCTGTAGGCCTGGGCGGCAGCAACACGCCGGTGCTGCTCAAGGATGTGGCACGGGTGCAGATCGGCCCCGAGATCCGGCGCGGCATCGCCGAGCTGAATGGCGAAGGTGAAGTCGTCGGCGGCGTGGTGGTGCTGCGCTCAGGCAAGAACGCCATGGCGACCATCGCGGCCGTCAAGACCAAGCTGGATGCCCTCAGACCCGGTCTGCCGGAGGGCGTCGAGATCGTGCCCGTGTACGACCGCTCACAGCTGATCCAGCGTGCGGTGAACACGCTGCGCGACCGTCTGATCGAAGAGTTCATCGTGGTGGCGGTGGTGTGCGTCTTGTTCCTGTGGCACGTGCGCTCCTCGTTGGTGGCCATCGTCACGCTGCCGCTCGGCGTGCTGATCGCCTTCGTCGTCATGCACTACCAGGGTATCAACGCGAACATCATGTCCCTGGGCGGCATCGCCATCGCCATCGGCGCGATGGTCGATGCCGCGGTGGTGATGATCGAGAACGCCCACAAGAAGCTCGAAGCCTGGCAGCATGCCCACGGTCACGAGCCCCTGGGCGCACAGCGGATGGAGCTGATGGCAGACGCTGCTACCGAAGTTGGCCCCGCACTGTTCTTCAGTCTGCTCATTATTACGCTGTCCTTCATTCCGGTGTTCACGCTGGAGGCGCAGGAGGGGCGCCTGTTCGCCCCGCTCGCGTTCACCAAGACCTACGCCATGGCCAGCGCAGCCGGCCTGTCCGTGACCCTGATCCCGGTGCTGATGTTCTACTTCATCCGCGGGCGCATCCCGGACGAGACGAAGAACCCGCTCAACCGCGTGCTCATCGCCCTGTACCGGCCGATCATCGCGGCCGTGCTGCGCCTGCCGTGGGTGACGCTGCTGCTTGCGGTTGTGGTGCTGGCCGCGACGATTTATCCGATCACGCGCCTGGGCAGCGAGTTCATGCCCCCGCTGGACGAGGGCGACCTGCTGTACATGCCCAGCGCGCTGCCCGGCATCTCCGCCGCCAAGGCCTCCGAGGTGCTGCAGCAGACCGACCGCATCATCAAGCAGTTTCCCGAGGTGCACAGTGTGTTCGGCAAGATGGGTCGCGCCGAGACCTCGACCGACCCGGCGCCGCTGGAGATGGTCGAAACCACCATCCAGTTCAAGCCCAGGGACCAGTGGCGCCCAGGACTTACCACCGAGCAGCTGATCCAGGAGATGGACCGCGCGCTGAAGATCCCGGGGATGGCCAACATCTGGGTGCAGCCCATCCGCAACCGCATCGACATGCTGGCCACCGGCATCAAGAGTCCGGTGGGCATCAAGATCGCGGGGCCGGACATCGACGCGATCCAGAAGGTGGGAACCGAGATCGAGCGCGTGGTGCGCGAGGTGCCAGGCGCCAGCTCGGTGCTAGCCGAGCGCCTCACAGGGGGGCGCTACATCGAAGTGCGCATGGACCGACTGCAGGCGGCGCGCTACGGCCTGAGCGTGACGGACGTGCAAGCGGTCGTGGCCGGTGCCATCGGCGGGGAGAACATCGCCGACACGGTGGAGGGCCTGGAGCGCTTTCCCATCAGCGTGCGTTACCCTCGCGAGCTGCGCGACAGCCTCACGAAGCTGCGCGAGCTACCCATTGTCACGGAGTCGGGCGCGACGGTAACGCTGTCCATGGTGGCGGAGGTTCAGATCGTCGACGGCCCGCCCATGCTGCGCAGCGAGAACGCGCGTCTGTCGGGCTGGGTGTACGTCGACATCCGGGGGCGCGACCTCGGCTCGTTCGTCGCCGCCGCCCAGCAAGCCGTGCGCGAACAGGTCAAGCTGCCGCCCGGCTACTCGGTGAGCTGGTCGGGCCAGTTCGAGTACCTCGAGCGGGCGGCGAAGAGAATGCGCGTGGTGGTGCCCTTCACGCTCGCCATCATCTTCGTGCTGCTGTACCTGACCTTCCGCAGCTTCACCGACGCACTTATGATCATGGCCACCCTCCCCTTCGCGCTAGTCGGCGGCTTCTGGCTACTGTATCTGCTCGGTCACAATCTCTCCATCGCCAGCGCCGTAGGCTTCATCGCGCTAGCGGGCGTGGCGGCAGAGTTCGGCGTGGTGATGGTGATCTACCTCAACCACGCAGTCGAGCG